>NC_008268.1:4286000-4590000 GCF_000014565.1 Rhodococcus jostii RHA1
GCCCGCTCGATCTGCCGCGACGACCGCACCCCCCGCGACCACGCCCAGATCAGCAGGGTCACCAGCATGTCCGGGTCGTACCCGGCGCGCCCGGCACCCCCGGTGCGGCGAGAGCCGTGAAAGGCGCTGGTGTCGAGATGGGTGTCGACGATCTCGATCACCGTCCACACCGGATGCGTGGGCGGCACCCACTCCCGCATGTCCGGTGGCAACAAAAACTGCTGATCACGATTCACCGGTCGATACCCCTTGGCCACCAACACATTATCCAAGAAACATCAGGTCGGGGCGCCGCGGCACGCGGACACCCCGACCCGGAAATTTGAAACAGCCCCCCGGCGGTTAAGAAGTACTCACGGGACCGAAGGTCACGACCGCGGCGACGTCGTCGAGGGAGAGGTCGAGAACCCGGGCGACCGCGGCGATCGTGAAGAACGCAGGTGTGGCGATGCGCCCGGTCTCGATCTTGCGCAGGGTTTCGACGGAGATGCCCGCGTCGAATGCGACCGTGACCATGCTCATGTCTCCCCGCGCGGATCGCAGCAGCTCACCCAGCCTCTGCCCGCGTTCGAGTTCCTCTGCTGTCAACGGCACACGCACCATGTGCCATATAGTAATACCGGTATAGAAATTGGATCCCGACGTGGAGGGTGAGCCGTGGTCGAGTTGAAGTCGGCGGCCGAGGTGCAGGCGATGCGCGCGGCGGGCCGGGTGGTGGCCGACGCCCTGGCCGCCGTGCGCGAGGCGGCCGCGATCGGGGTGACGCTTCAGGGGCTCGATGCGGTGGCCGCCGCGGTGATCCGCGACGCGGGGGCGGAGCCCGTGTTCCTGAACTATCACCCGAACTGGGCGCCCAGCCCGTTTCCCGGGGTCATCTGCGCGAGCGTCAACGACGCGGTGGTGCACGGCATTCCCGGCGAATACCGACTCCGCGACGGTGACCTCGTCAGCATCGACTGCGGCGCCAGGCTCGCCGGCTGGTGCGGGGACGCCGCCGTGAGTTTCGTCGTGGGAACGGCCGACCCCGCCGACATCGCACTCGTCGAGGCCACCGAAGCCGCTCTCGCGCACGGCATTGCGGCCGCCCGGCCGGGAAACCGGTTGGGAGACATCGGTGCCGCCATCGGACTGTTCGCGCGCGGCGCGGGGTACGGGATGCTCGCCGACCACGGCGGGCACGGCATCGGCAGGCAGATGCACGAAGATCCGCACGTGCCCAATGAGGGTCGCGTCGGGAAGGGAATGCTGTTGCGTCCCGGGATGGTGATCGCGATCGAACCCATGCTCATCGGCGACGGCACCGACGACTACCGGCACGAGGCCGACGGCTGGACGCTCCGCACGGCGACGGGCGCCCGTGCCGCGCACAGCGAGCACACCGTCGCCATCGGTGAGGACGGACCGGAAGTGTTGACGCGGTAGGACTTTCCTACGTCAGTGCTCGCACGTCCCACACCCACACGCCGTCGACCGGCTTCGCGGGCGCCCCGACGAGCTGCTGGACCGTCTCGCGCAGAACGCGATCGTTCTGGGTGTGCGGCAGGACCAGGACGTCGGCGTTCCAGAACTTCAGGTCCGTCAGTGCCTGGGCTTTCGCCGCCTCGCCGATGACAGGCACCTGGCCGGACGACTGTGCGGACGCGAGCAGTAGTGCGGTGGCGCGGTCGTCGGGCCCGTACTTGCCCTGGTCCTCGCTGCCGGCCGGGCCGACGAAATACCCACCGGCGATGGGAAATGCGAGATCCTGCTCGGTCTGCCAGCGCAGCATCCGCGCGTTCTCCGGGGAGGGAAGCGGGACCGTGACGACGGAGCCGTCGGTGACGTACTCCCGCCACGTGCCGTCGGCGAAGAAACTCGGTGCGGTGTCACGCTGCACGACGGCGAGCGGCGTGGGCGCCAGCGGAAGCAGCGCCACCGCGAGCCAGCCGACCCACAGCAGGGTGGTGGTCCGCTGGCCCTCGCGGGCGGACGCCAGGGCGCGGTCGGTGCCCAGCGCGAGCAGCAGGGCGGCGGCGGGCAGGCAGCCCATCGCGAAGCGCGATTCGAGGACGGATTCGAGGAGCGGCAGGTGTGAGATCAGCTTCCACGGCAGGGGAATTCCGGTGTCCCAGCCGCCGATAGTCAGCGAAGTCCCGAGCGACAGGACGCCCATCACTGCGACGGTCGCGGCCGCGGCGCGAGCCAGGGGCATGCGCCACAGCCACAGGGCCGAGAGGCCGAGGAGGATCAGCAGGGGCCAGCCGAAATACGCGTTCTCCTCGGTGGCGTTCATGCTGAACTCGGCGGACCCGGGCTCGCCTGCCAGTGAGGACGTCGGAAAGCTGGTGAACGCTTCGGTGTCGTTGCCGACGGGGCCGTGTTCGATCGCCCGGTAGCTGTCGGGCCCGAAGAACTGCCACCACAGGGGAACGGCGGCGATGGCCAGCGCGACGCCGCCGGCAATCGCGAACCCCTTGATGCTGCGCGTGGCCGCCGCGAATGCCGCACGCGGACGTGACGCCGCGAAGGCGGCACCGAAAACCGCGAACGCCAGCGCGTAGATCAGCAGCGGTTCTTCGCCGAGGAAGATCTGATAGGCGATCAGCAAGCCGAGGACGATGCCGTCGCGCACCGGGCGCACACCGCTACCCAGCCTGATCACGGCCAGCGCGATGAAGGGCAGCAGGAACAGGGCGACGAAGTTGGGGTGCCCGTTGGTGTGCGAGATCAGGGCGGGGGCGAAACCGCACAGACCGCCGCCGACGGCGGCCGCGAGCCGCGACGACACGACATGCCGCGAAAACACCCAATACCAGGCAATCGCCGTGCCCGACAGGCCAAGTGTGAGCGCGAGAGTGAAGGTGACATTCGGTCCGAACAACAACGTGACCGGCGCCAGCGGGATGCTGATGCCGAACATGGCCGTGTTGCCCATGAGATTGACGCCCAGCGGGTAGTTCTGCAGGTCGCTGGAGAGCGGATTGTCCAGATGGACCAGAGAGCGGGCGGCGACCGCGAAGAACCACTCCCACATCGTCTGGTCCTGGCCGCTGCGCACCAGATAGCCGGTCCCGAGGTGTTTCCACTGGCGGGCCAACACGAATGCCGCGAGGCCGCCGTAGAAGACGACCGCCGCGACATCGGCCGGGTGCGGCCGGAGACGGGAGCGGAGAGGGCGAGCAGTGGTGCTGGTGCTCGATGCCTGGCGAGTGGTCTCGACCTGGGTGAGTATCTCAGTCACGCAGCTGCGCCTCCGGTTCTCGGGTCGATGTCAATCGACCGAGGGTACCGGAGGTCGCTGAGAGCTTCCTGGGTTGCGATCGCGTGATTGTTGCGTGTATCACATCAAGTTGATTTGTGAACTTCTGATCAATACAGGGATATTCTCCTGCCCCACTGGTTACGCTCAGCATGCTTTTTCGTATCGGTTGCAGTGCACTCTGAATGGGGTCGGCATGACGGACATCAGCACATCTCGATTTGGGTACAAACGATTCACACGCTCGGTGGCAGTCGCAGGCATCGCCGCGCTGGCCATGGTCATGGGCAATGGCACTGCGTCGGCCGGCGTGGACAATTCCAGCTCCGTGATCGACGCAAGAGGAAATCGCATCGAAGTCGTGCAGGGCGACACGGTGTATCAGGTCGTACCGCCGCTGGACGGCGTACCCACCAGCGTGGAGTTCTTCCACAACGGCTACGCCGGGGTCGCCATCACCGGGCCGAACGCGGAGGAGTTCAAGGGGACTCAGCTCACGGTCGGTTATCAGATCGGTTATCCGGTCGCACTGGCAGGCGCGACGATCGTTCTGAACACGCCCGGACTCGGGTTCGCGATCGGGTCGAGCAACGGAATCAACCTGGGACTCGTTCCGGACTTCACGCTGGACCTGAACGCGGGTACCAACGCGGAACTCGCCGGTGACATCATTCCGTCGCAGGAACTCGACATCGACCTGGAGCCCGGTGGAATCACCACCGTTCCGATCCTCGAGGGTCAGGAGTTCGACGGATCGGCCGCTGTGGTCAGGATGCAGGGAGTTCATGGCTCCATCTCCGGTGCTATCGGGCCGGTCACCATCCGTCCGTACGCGATGGCCGTGACGGAGAACGGTGACACCGTGATGACTTACGGTGTGCCGCAGAAGCTCAACTAGGCAGCCCGCCCGACAGGGTGCCTGACAGGGGTCGCCGGACTGACGTCCGGCGACCTTTGTCGACTGACATGGACGACGACGTCGCCTGTGATCCACGCGGCGGCACCGAGCAAGGCGATCACGAAAAGCATCCAGTGCCCGACGTAGGCACCGACGATCGCTCCGATCGTCACGGCGAGTCCGGCATGCACCACCACCTCACCGCCGGCGGTGCCGAGGAGGTAGTCTTCGGCACCGCTACCGGCACGTCGAGGGCCCACTGCATCCGGCATGACCGCTCCTCGCGACGACCCGACAATTCCCCTCGGGGCGCGGAAAATACCCGCCTCCCTGATTGGCTGCGGGGTTCCCGCGAGGTAGGCGAGATAAACGTGAACAGACCGATCAGTTTCTTGTGACGACCACGAACGGCCCGGTCTCCGACACCGTGAATCGGGGGCCGTCGAACAGTTCTTTCGGGAACGTGACGGTGTAGCGGCGCACGTTGGGATCGTTGGGATACACGTCCTCGGCGAGCCGCAGGGTGTACCCGTCGGGGCCCTGCCGGAACACGAACGCGTCGGGGGCGCGCCACGGCGCCGCGTCGAGTGCGGCCACCAACTGGTCGGGCGTCTCGAGTTCGCTCCAGTCCGCGATGGTCCGGGCGCGTCCGGCGAAGTCCGCCAGGGGATTCGAGTAGTGCGACGTCAGCGCCTGGAACCCGAGGTAGGGGTAGAAGCTGAGGAAACTGGTGTCGGCGGTGAGGACCACCGTGTCGTCGCGGTCGCGGGGGACCCGCGCCTGGATCAGCTCGTCGACTGCCGCGTAGTGGGCGGCGGCGCCGGGTGGGCGCTGGTCGGCGCGTTCACCGTTGCCGTCGGTGTCGGTGTAGGCGACGGCGATGTCGGAGTCGAGGAACTTGGGGATGTTCTGGACGAACGACAGCGCGCCCAGCACACCGATCACCAGGACCGCCCCCTTGACCCGCGGGTTGTCACTGGTCGCGAGCACGAGCCAGCCTGCGAATTCGACGAATCCGAAGACACCCGCCGCGCCGAGCAGGACGATCAGCACAGGCTCGAGCCGGAACGAGAGGAGGGTGCTGCCGAGCACGGTGACCGCCATCGACAGCAGCGACCACAGGTAGATGGCCACCACCCCGACGCCGAGTGCCTGCGCGCGCCGCGACGTCGACGCGCGGGCGACGAGCCAGATGGTGCCGAGCAGGCACAGCGCCCCGGTGAGGGAGAAGTGGATCATCGGCAGCGGCAGATGCGCGCCTGCCTCGGGCAGATAGTGCAGCGCTGTTCCCGACGCCGCGGGCGAACCGCCCACGACCTTCAGCAGATACGGCAGCCAGACGGTCAGTGCGAGAAGGCCGGACACTGCGGCGATCACGATCAGCCGGACCAGCGGATCGAACGCCGCCCGCCACGACTTCCGGGCGCGTATCCGCAGGGTCGCGGCGAGCAGTGCGAGCAGGGTGACCGCGAAGGCGGCGAGTCCGAGATACAGCGTGTAGAACGTGGCGGCGAGGCCGAGGAACAGTCCGGTGCCGATCACGGCGCCCCAGCCGCCGCGCCCGTCGACGCGGTTCAGACCGCCCCAGGCGAGGACGAGTGCGGGGCCGATCAGCAGGGTGATGACGGCGCCGTACGGTTCGGGTGATCCGTAGGCCAGGACGAGTGCCGTGGTCGCGAGGGACACGACGATGGCCAGGTCGTGGCGGATCAGGTTGCTCCACAACACCAGTGCCACGACGGCTGCGACGGCGAGCGATCCGATGGCGTACGGCTTGAAGGCTTCCCAGCCGTCCGTACCGAGGAGGTTGGCGACGCGCCCGCCCACCCAGAACCAGCCGGCCGGGTAGTACGGCGGCAGGTCGGCGTACGTCATGTCGCGCAACGCCGCCGAGTCGGTCAGCCGCGTGAGGTACTCGGTGCGGAACTCCTGGTCGACGGAGACGCCGTGCAGGTAGAGCTTGGTGGCCGCGAGCGGCAGACCGAGGGTGACGGTCACGAACCCGGACAGGCTCGCCCACGACAGCAGCCGGGCGAAGCGCGGGGCCCGGTGCAGTCGCACGAGCAGCACCGACACCGCGATACCTGCGATGGCCACGACCTGGCCGACGGTGGTGACGGCCTGGGTCACGTTGGACGAGTTGAACGCCGGCCACTGCACCCGCGCGAACGCGAACAGTCCGACCGCCGCCACCACTGCGGCCACGACGGCCCCCAGCAGCATTTCGACAGCTGTCGACAGGGACCGTCGGGCCGGTGCTACGTCTGCTTCCGTCACGAGGGCGAAGCTTAGATGGGCAGCTTCTTGAAGATCGGTCGCGGGATGTGCCGCAGGATCATCATCACGTAGCGGAAGGCGCCCGGCGCCCACACGAGATCCTTGCCCTTCTCCGCCGACGTGACGGCGAGCTTGGCCACGTCTTCCTTGTTCACGGTGAGCGGGGCTTCCTTCACGTCCGCGGACATGCGGGTGCGGACCTGGCCGGGACGGATGACGAGGACGCGCGGACCGAACTCGCGCAGTGCCTCACCGAGTCCGAGGTAGAAGCCGTCGAGTCCGGCCTTGGTGGATCCGTATACGAAGTTGGAGCGGCGCACGCGCTCACCGGCAGCGGACGACATGGCGATGATCTGCCCGAAGCCCTGCGCCTTCATCTTCTCGCCCACGAGCACGCCCACCGACACCGCGGCCGTGTAGTTGACCTCGGCGATCTGGACGGCCTTGCGCTGGTTCTGCCACAGTTCCTCGGCGTCGCCGAGCAGGCCGAACGCGACGATGGCGACGTCGACGTCGCTTTTGGCCCACGCCTCGTCGATGACCTTCGGGTGGCTCTCGGTGTCGACGGCGTCGAAGTCGATGACGTCGACGGCGTTGGCGCCGGCCGCCTTCAGCTGGGCGACGGCGGCATCGCGACCGGGATCGCCCGGCAGTGCGGCGAGGATCACCCGCATCGGCGCCTTCTTCAGGTACTCCTCGCAGATCGCGAGACCGATCTCGGAGGTGCCACCGAGCAGCAGCAGAGTCTGGGGGTTCCCGACAGCGTTGATCACTAGAGTTCCAACCTTCTGGACATATCGGAGGCGAAGACATTGGTGGGGTCGTACTTGCGGCGGGTGGCGATCCACTCGTCGATCCGCGGGTACATGGCGTGGAAGGTCTCGGCGGTGGTCCGCGAGTCCTTGGCCGTGTAGAGGCGGCCGCCGAACTTCAGGACCCGCTTGTCGAGTTCGGTGACGAACTCGTTCAGGCCGGGCTTGATGCGGAAGTCGACGCAGATGTTCCAGCCCGGGATCGGGAAGCTCAGCGGGGCCTGGTTGCCCTCGCCGAACAGCTTGAACACGTTGAGGAACGAGTAGTGCCCCGACTTCTGGATGTCGCGGATGATGGCCTTGAACTCCTCGACCGCGGTGGTCGGCACCACGAACTGGTACTGCAGGAACCCGTTGGATCCGTAGGCGCGGTTCCACTCACCGAACATGTCGAGCGGGTGGTAGAACTGCGTCAAGTTTTGAACCTTGTCGCGGTAGGTGCCGGACTTCCGGAACCACAGCTCGCCGATCATCGAGAAGTTGAACTTGTTGGCCAGGCCGTTCGGGAAGACGTCCGGGAATGTCAGCAGCTGCGGAGCGTCGAACGCAAGAGGGTTCTTCTGCAGCTTGGCCGGCAACTGGTCGAGCTTCGCGAGCGAACCGCGGGAGATCGCCGCGCGACCCAGCTTCGGCGGCGCCGCGATGGCGTCGAACCAGGCGCTCGAGTACTCGTAGTTGGATTCGCTGCCGTCGCTGTGCAGCGCGATGGTCTCGTCGAGCGTCTGGGTCACGTCACCGTCGGCGATGAAGTACGCCGTCTCGGTGGGCGTCATCTTGATGGTCGCCTTGAGGATGATGCCCGTCAGGCCCATGCCGCCGATCGTCGCCCAGAACAGTGCGCCCTTGGGGTCGTTGCGGCCGCCCTTCGGCGTCAGCGTGCGTACCTTGCCGTCGGCGGTGAGCAGGTCCAACGACACCACGTGGTTACCGAAGCTGCCGGCGCTGTGATGGTTCTTGCCGTGGATGTCGGAGCCGATGGCGCCGCCGATGGTGACCTGCCGGGTGCCCGGCAGCACCGGAACCCACAGCCCGAACGGCAGGGCCGCCTTCATCAGCTGGTCCAGGTTGACGCCGGCGTCGACCTCCACCAGGTGGGTGTCGCGGTCGATGCGGTGGATCCGGTTCAGCGCATTCATGTCGATGACCAGGCCACCGGCATTCTGCGCCGGGTCGCCGTAGGAGCGGCCGAGGCCACGGGCGATCACCCCACGCTGCAGGTGAGCGGGCTTCGACTCGTTCTGCTCCGCGACCTGGGCGACCGCTCGCGCGATCACTTCCACGTCGGGAGTGGACAGCACCTGCGCGGTAGTGGGCGCGGTGCGTCCCCAGCCGGTGAGGGTGCGGGTCTGTGTGGGGAGCGCCTGGGTGGGCGTCTCTTCTGCTGTCGTGGACATCGAGGTAGAGGGTACCCGGAGGCCGGCCCCGCGGGCCCGTGCGTACTTATCCACCGCACGCGGTCGACAAGTACTCACGGGGCGCTAGCCTCGTCGTCGTGTCAGAAACCCAGCCGAGTCACGAGCACGAACCGCACGTTCCGCTCCCCGTCGAGATCCCCGTCACCGAGAACATCGCGGACGACGCACTGGACCTGAAGACGCAGATCATCCGTTTCGTCCTGACCGGCGGATTGTCGGCGATCGTCGACTTCGGCCTGTACGTCCTGCTGTTCGAAGTTGTCGGGCTCCCCGTGAACGTGGCGAAGTCGATCAGCTTCATCGCGGGCACCACCACCGCGTACCTGATCAACCGCCGGTGGACGTTCAAGGCCGAACCGAGCCGTGCCCGCTTCGTGGCCGTCGTCATCCTCTACGCGGTCACGTTCGCCGTGCAGGTGGGCCTCAACTGGGTGATGTATCACGCTTTCCCCGACGAATGGTGGCGTCTGCCGCTCGCGTTCGTCATCGCCCAGGGCACGGCGACGGTCATCAATTTCGTCGTGCAGCGCGCGGTGATCTTCAAGATCCACTAGGGCCTGCCGGGCAACCGCACGGCAATGCCCTGGCGGGTGCTGCGATGACCCCGATCCGGGGGTTTCGGTAACGACTCAGCAACTTCTCTGGCGCGGCAGGCGTGTTCGGTGAGAATCGATCAATGCTGATTGTTCTCGACACCTCGGCCGTCACACGAGACGCGCGCTTCGAGACGTTCGTCCGGGACGCCCTCGACCAGGGCAGCCGGGTACTCGTTCCCCGCCTCGTCCTCGTCGAGGTCGCGCACCGGTACCAGCGGGAGTCCGTCGCGATGATCGACGCCCTGACCGTCCAGGCGCGGATGTACGACCGGCTCGGGCTCCGGGAGGACCTGTCCGTCTTCGTCGACGCCGCCCGGGCCAAGGCCGACGGGTACGTCGACTCGCTCGCCAGGCAGTTGGAGGCGATGGGCTGCGACGTGATCGAGCCGGCACACGCCTCACACCTCGAGATCGCCCGTCGCGAGTTGCAGCGTCGTCGGCCCTATGTGGACAAGAAACGGCACGGCTACACCGCCACCGTGAACTGGCTGACGGTCCTGGACATCGCCGATCGCCGCCCGTCCGAGGACGTGGTGTGGATCACTGCGAACTCCCGGGCGTTCGGCAGCGGCGAACCCTCGACGTGGCACGACGAGATCTGGGCCGAGCTGCAGGACCGTGGCCTCGAGAACCGGGTGCGGTGGGTGGTCGATCTCGACGACCTCGATCTGGGGGACACGGGCGTGCCTCGCCGCGAGCGGGTCTTCGAACCGGTCCTGCCGCCGCCGCCCGTGGCCGCGGTGCCGGCGCCACTCCCGCCCCGGCCTCCCCTCCCGCCCCGGGCACCCGTAGCGACTCCCGACACCGTGGAACCCCCGGCCGCGACGCTTCCTCCCGTGCACGTGGCACGACCCCGGGTGGCGCCGCAGCGGATCCTGCCCTCGGCCAACGCGGACACCGGCGGGCGCCGCGGCATCGGCAGGATGATGGGCGGACGAAAGCGCAAGGTCACCGTGGTGGACGAGCTCGACGAGCTCGATTTCGGCTGAGCCGACCCCCGATGGCCCGCTTGCCGCGCCTGCGATAACGATTCGGGCAGAGGGGATAACGACTTGGGGCCGAAGCCACCATGAGTGACACACGACCGCGGCGGGTACTCCAAGGTTGAAGTTACGTATCCGTCAACGGCGACGGGTACCGGCGACCAGGGGAGAAGGCATGAAATCTGTGCCGAACGACCGCAAGCCGTCCGCGCAGCAGCGGAGCGGGACACCGATCGTCCAGTACCGTTCGGGGGCGAGGCTCGCGGGGCCGAGTATCGAATCCCAGGTTCTCTACCAGGCGTGCAGGTGGTTTCTCCGGCCTGTGGTGCGGATGGCCCCGATCAACGAATCGGCGATTCGCAGGGCCGCTTTGCTGGATCTGGCGGCGGGGATCCGTCCCGCGTCCGGTATTCGCCGCCAGAAGGTGCGACTGCCCGGATTCGACGCGGAGATCGTACGCGCGCCGGGGGTGTCTCCCGATCTGGGCGACGGTGTGGTCCTCTACCTGCACGGCGGCGGGTTTCTGTGTTGCGGGCTGAACACGCATCGGCCGGTGGTCGCGACGATCGCGAAGCTGACCCGGCTGCCGGTGATGCACGTCGGCTACCGGCAACTGCCCGACACGAACATCAGCGGTTCGGTCGACGACTGCCTGACGGCGTACAAGTGGTTGCTGGAGAACGGAGCCCGCGCGGGCGGGACGGTGTTCGCCGGCGACTCGGCCGGCGGGTTCCTCGTCTTCGCGACTGCGCTGAAGGCCCGCGAGGAGGGCGTCGATCTGCCCGCCGGCCTGGTCGGACTGTCGCCGCTGCTGGACCTGGACTGCGCCGACAAGCTGGTGCACGCCAATGCCGCCCGCGACGTGTTCGCGCCCGTGGAGGCGCTCGTCACCATAGGCAAGCTCGGCGGCGAGGTGGACGGCGTGCTCGACCCTGCGCTGTCGCCCGTGAACGGGACTCTCGAGGGTCTGCCGCCTGCGCTGCTGGTCGCTGCGGAAGGTGAGGTGCTGCGGTCGGATTCGGAGCTGATGGCGTCTCGGCTGAGCGCGGCGGGTGTTCCGACGACGCTGCAGATCTGGGACGGCCAGGTGCACGCGTTCCCGGCGTTGTGGCCCGGTCTGCCGGAAAGCCGTGCGGTGCTTCAGCGTATCGCGCGTTTCGTCGCGACACGTGTGCGACCGGAGGACGGCGTCGCCCGGGACAAGACCGCCTGACTACCGCGGCGGGCCTTTCTCGAGCACGATCGTCGTCGATCGCTGTTGTCCGGTCTCGTCGAACCAGCGCACCGCGACCTCGTCGCCGGGGTGCCGCCCGATCATGCGTTCGCTGAGATCATCCGAGGACCGGACGGGTGTTCCGTCGAAATCGGTGATGACATCTCCGATCTCGATGCCCGCTTCGTCGGCGGGGGTGCCGATGCTGACCCAGAGCACTTCGGCGCCCCGATCGTCGTCGGTGACACTGATCCCGAGGAGGGGGGTGTCGCCGATGTGCACGGTGGCGGACGTGGTTCCGGCGCGGACCTGATCGACGATCGTCATCGCGGTGTCGATGGGCACCGCATACGATCTCGGCTGAGCGGGAGCGGGTTTCGTGGGGTCGGAGTCGGCGTTGCCCGCGGTGTTGACGCCGATGACGGCGGCGGTGGCGTCGACGAGGGGGCCGCCGGAGTCGCCGGGACGTACGGCCGCGTCGATCTGGATCAGCCCGTTCAACCGGTTCCGGGAACCGTCGGTGGAACTGCGGGCGGTGATCGTCTGCTCGACGTCGGTCACGAACCCGCGGGCCGCCACCGGAACTCCGCCTCCCTCCGCGTTACCCACGGCGGTAACCGGGTCGCCGATGCCGATGGTGGTGTCCTTCGAGAGGGTCGCCACCGGGAGGTCGCCCGCGCCCCGGAGCCGGAGTACCGCGACGTCGCGCGAACTGTCGTAGCCGAGGACGTCCGCGACGTACGCCGTACCGTTGCCCAGGCTCACCGCGCTGATGTCGAGGGCGCCGTCGATTACGTGGTGGTTGGTGAGGACGACGCCGTCGGGGGTGAGCACGATCCCCGTTCCCGCGGTTTCGACGAGGCCCGAATCCGCGACGAGGGTGACGATCGCCGGGATCACCCTGGCCTCGACCTCCTCCGGGGCCAGGGCCACGGGCGGCGGCGGAGGAGGCGCGGCGGGCTGGGCGACCGTCGCCGCGGGCGGTCCCGGTTCGCGGACCGGTGGTGCGCTCAGCAGCAGGCTGCCGATCACCGCCGTGGCCACGGCGAGGACCGTTGCGGCGCGGGGCGTCGTCATGCCCGGTTGTCGTCGTCGCGGAGTCGGTTCAGGACTGTTTCAGGGATCCCCAGCCGTGCCAGGTGTCGATCTCGATCCAGGCGCTGACCCGTTTGCGGTCGCGGACGGGGTACGGCTTGCCGGTGTAATGCTTAGCGAGGCGGTCGATGTCGGCGAGTTCTTCGTCGACCACGAACTCGGCCACGCGGCCCTGGACGCTGACGTGGGTGATCCAGTCGTCGGGGTCCATCGCGGTGAGGCTGACGCGGGGGTCGCCGCGCAGGTAGTCCAGGCGTCGACGCTCGGCGTCCATGTTGACCAGCACCCTGCCGTCCTCGAACAGGTACCAGGTGGCCACGGACACGGGCTGGCCGTCGGGTCGGACGCAGGCGATGGTGGCGTAATTGGGCCGAGCGAACATCTCGGCGGCTTTCGGTGTCAGAGGTGGCTTCGACATGTCCGAAAGATACTCCGAAGGCCTCCGGCCCTGTGCGTGGTTGACGAGTCTCGGCGCTCGTCAACCCCGCACGGGGCAGGCGGCCGTGGACTCGCGGACGACGAGCGTCGGGGTGAACGAGAGCTGCTGGTGCCGGTGGGTGTCGGGGTTGTTGACCTGGTCGAGCAGGAGTTCGGCCGCCGCCCGTCCCAGTTCGTTCCGCGGCTGGGCGACGGAGGTCAGCGGCACGGCCGCACCGGCGGCGTAGTCGATGTCGTCGTACCCGACGATTGCGAGGTCTTCGGGCACGCGCTTGCCGTGCTGGATGAACTCCTGGAGCACTCCGAGCGCGAGCAGGTCGTTGGCGCAGAACGCCGCCGTGGGCCGCTCGTCACCCGCCATCGCGAGGATCTCGCGGGCCGCCTGGGCGCCGGCCTCGATGCTGAGGGACCGGGTGGCGACGGTGCGCATGCGGGTGCTCGCCGATTCCGCGACGGCGCTGAGCGCCCCGTCCCGGCGGTCGCGGACCTGCCTGATGGTGTCGGGCCCGCCGACGAACACGAGGTTCCGATGCCCCTGCTCCATGAGGTGGCGGGCGGCGATCCGGCCGCCGTGGACGTCGTCGACGGCGACGGAGGATCGGCCGGGTGTGCGGGACCCGCGGTCGAGCAGGACCACCGGTGTGCCCTGACGGTCGAGGTTGGCGAGCATCGGGGTGCTCTCGCCGGTCGGGCAGAGCAGGATTCCGTGGACGCGCTGTTCCATGAGCTGGCCGAGCTGCCGGTTCTCGCGTTCTTCCGATTCACCGGTGCTGACCATGACCATCAGCAGCTCGTTCGCCTCGGCGACTTCCTCGGCGCCCGACGCGACGTCGACGAAGAAGGGGTTGCGCGCGTCGAGGACGACGACGGCGAGCATCCGCGACTGGCCGGCGCGGAGTTGGCGGGCGGCGTCGTTGCGGACGAAGCCGAGCTGTGTGATGGCCGCATGCACACGCTGGCGGGTCGCCTCGGAGACCAGTTCGGGGTGATTGAGCACGTTGCTGATCGTTCCCATCGAGACGCCCGCGAGTGCGGCGACCTCGCGCATGGACGCTGCCATTCGGTTCCCCCTTCAGCCGGCTCGTTCGACTGCGCACATTGTCGCGTCGGCCGGTGCCCGAGAACAATCCGGCGCTCTTGAATCGCTTCAGTCCCAGTATCGCCGTCCGTGGTTGCGGAATCAAGGCCGGCTGCCAGGCGAGACGATGCAGGGCGGTCAGTAATGGACCTGGCGTGCTTTTATAACGATAAGATCACGGTGGTGACCGGGTTAGCCGAACCTCTTGACTTGTGGCGCCTATCACTTCTAGCTTCATGAACGAGAAATGAACCGTTTCAATCGGAGGTGCTGAATGAGCGTCCCCCCTGCGGTGCCGTTGCTGGAAGTGCGGGACGTCACCAAGTCCTTCGGCAACGTCGCTGCTGTTCAGGGTGTGTCGTTTCCGCTCTACGGCGGCGAGGCACACGCCCTCGTCGGAGAGAACGGTGCAGGCAAGTCGACCATCGTGAAGATGCTCGCCGGCGTGCACGGCCCCGACACCGGATCGCTCCTCGTCGGCGGCGAGGAAGTGTCGCTCGGGTCACCCTCGGATGCCAAGGCCCGGGGCATCGCGGTCATCTACCAGGAGCCGACGCTGTTCCCCGACCTCACCATCGCGGAGAACATCTTCATCGGCACCCAGCCGCGGGCCCGGCTCGGAATGATCGACCGCAGCGCGATGAACACCGCCGCCCGCGCGCTGTTCGACCGTCTCGGTGTCCCGATGGACCCGGACCGGCTGGCCAGCGGACTGTCGATCGCCGACCAGCAGCTCGTCGAGATCGCGAAGGCGCTCTCCACCGACGCCAACGTCATCGTCATGGACGAGCCGACCGCGGCGCTATCCGGCAACGAGGTGGAGCGGCTGTTCAAGGTCGCCCGGTCCCTCTGCGCGTCCGGCTCGGCGGTCATGTTCATCTCGCACCGCTTCGAGGAGATCTTCGCGTTGTGCCAGCGGGTCACCGTGATGCGCGACGGACGGCACATCTCGACCTCGGAGCTGGCGGGGCTGACGGTCGACGACCTCGTCCGCAGCATGGTCGGCCGCGACCTCGGCGCGCTGTTCCCGAAGATCGACGTGGAACCGGGCGCCGTCGTCCTCGAGATCGAGAACCTGTCGCGTGCAGGGGTCTTCTCCGACATCAGTTTCCAGGTCCGGGCCGGCGAGATCGTGGCGCTGTCCGGGCTGGTCGGGGCCGGCCGGTCCGAGGTCATGCAATCGGCGTTCGGTGTGGACCCCCGCGACAGCGGAGACGTCCGGGTGCGCGGCAAGAGCCTGCGCAAGGGCAGCCCGAAGGCCGCGATGCGTGCCGGGATGGCGCTCGTCCCGGAGGACCGTCGCCAGCAGGGTCTGATCCTGGACATGTCGATCGAGCGCAACGCCACATTGACGCGGTCGTCCGCTCTCGCGCGGTTCGGCTTCCTCTTCGGGGGACGGGAGCGTCGGTCGGCATACGAGTGGACGAAGAAACTGCAGACCAAGTACGCGCGCATCACCGACCCCGTCGGGGTGCTGTCGGGTGGCAATCAGCAGAAGGTCGTGCTCGCCAAGTGGATGGCCACCGCGCCGAGCGTCCTGATCGTGGACGAACCCACCCGCGGAATCGACGTCGGCACCAAAGCCGAAGTGCACCGGATCATCTCGACGCTCGCCAGTGAAGGCGTCGCCGTCGTGATGATCTCCTCCGAACTGCCGGAGGTGCTCGGAATGGCCGATCGCGTCCTTGTGATGAGGGAAGGACGAATCGTGTCGGAACTGAGCAGGTCCGAGGCCGACGAGGAGAAGATCATGTTCGCTGCAACGGGTTCGGAGGCTGCCGCATGAGCGCACCCACCCGCGTCGCACCTGCAGGTGCCGCGAAGCCCTCGGTGAAGTCGGACGAGGGGCCGTCCCCGATCGAGAAGGTGCTGCAGGTCCGGTCGCTCGGCATCCTCGCCGCGCTGATCGTGCTGATCGTGGTCACCACGATGCAGAACAGCAATTTCCTGTCCTCCCAGAGTATTCGCGACATCCTGCTGGCGGCATCGATCGTCGGGGTTCTGGTGGTCGGGCAGACCGTCGTCATGATCACCAAGAACATCGACCTCTCGGTCGGCTCGGTTCTCGGCCTGTCGGCGTTCGCCGCGGGCAGTGTCATGAAGGGCGCCGACGGCGCACCGATCGTGGTGGGGATTCTCGCGGGCATCGCGGTCGGTGCGATCTGCGGACTCGCCAACGCGCTGCTCGTGCGGTTCGGCGGAGTTCCCGCCCTGGTCGTCACGCTCGGCACCATGTACATCTTCCGGGGCATCGCCTACCTGTGGGCGGGCGGCGAGCAGATCACCGCCGACGAGATGCCGTCGAACTTCCTGACACTCGGTACCGCAACGCTTTTCGGTGTCCCGGTGCTCGTCGTCGTCGCGGTGGTGGCGGTGGTCCTCGCCGGGGTGTATCTCCGTCGGTACCGCAGCGGCCGCGACCTCTACGCCATCGGGTCGAACGGCCATGCCGCCGAACTCGCGGGCATCGCCGTCGGCAAGCGCATCCTGCTCGCCTTCGTGTTCTCCGGGGCCATGGCCGGAATCGCCGGGGTCATGTTCGCGGCGCGTTTCGGCACCGTCGACGCCGCCGCCGGATCCGGATACGAACTCAACGTGATCGCGGCCGCCGTCGTGGGCGGTGTGGCCGTGGTCGGTGGCGTCGGCACCGTCTGGGGCGCCGCGCTCGGCGCGCTGCTCCTGACCACCATCAACAGTTCGCTGCCCGTTCTCCAGATCAACCAGTTCTGGCAGCAGGCCATCGTCGGTGCGCTGATTCTCATCGCCATCGCGGCCGATCGGCTGCTCGCGGTGCGTGCCGCACAGCAACTTCGGAAGAGGAGCGCCCATGTCGACTGACACCATCGAGCCGGCGACGACCGCACAGCCGGACACCGCAGGTCGGACGTCGACGGTCGGCCGGGCCCGCGAGGTGCTCGCCGGCTGGGACTCGGCGACCATCGCCATCACGGTCGTCGTGCTGGTGGTCGCATCGGTCACCAACCCCGACTTCGGGAGCAGCCGCAACTTCGCGTTCCTCGTCCTCGATCTCGCGCCGATCTTCCTGATCGCACTGCCGATGACGTTCATCATCATCACCGGGGAAATCGACCTGTCGGTGGCGAGCGTCCTGGGGCTGAGCGGCGCCGCGATGGGCTGGATGTGGAACAACGGCTTCGCCATCGAGATGATCATCCCGATGTGCATCCTGCTCGGCTGCGTCCTCGGTGCCCTCAACGGGTTCCTGGTCGCCAAGCTGGGGTTGCCGTCCCTGGCCGTCACGATCGGCACCCTGGCCCTCTTCCGTGGGCTCGCGTTCGTCCTCCTCGGTGACCAGGCGGTGTCCAACTTCCCCCGCGCGTACACGTCGTGGGTGACGGGAACTGTCGGGGGCACGTCCATCCCCAATCTCGCGATTCCGCTGGTCGTGGTGGCCTTGGTGTTCGCGGTGATCCTCCAGGCCACGCCGCTCGGCCGCGACATCTACGCGACCGGCGCCAGCGACACGGCGGCACGCTTCGCCGGTATCGACGGGGCGCGGCTGAAGTTCTGGCTCTACGTGGTGTGCGGGGCGGTCGCCGCCCTCGCCGGAGTGCTGTGGAGTCTGCGGTACTCGAGCGCCCGCGCCGACAACGGATCCGGTCTCGAACTGGCCGTGGTCGCCGCGGTGCTCCTCGGCGGTGTGTCGATCTTCGGCGGCAAGGGCCGGTTGGCCGGCGTGCTCGCCGCGGTGGTGCTGCTCGCCACGCTGCAGAATGCGCTGCGGCTCGAGGACATCTCGAACGAGGCGCTCACCATCGTCACCGGCGTTCTCCTGATCGTGGCGGTACTGCTTCCGAATCTGCTGAAGACCGTGCGGACGTCCGCGCAGCGTCGAAAGCTGCAGAACGCCTCCTGAATTCTCCTGCTCCACAGCTCTTTCTCACTTCAGCGTTCGCAGTGACGCGAACACGAGGAAAGGATCCACCATGACCCGATTCCGCCGGACCTTCGTTCCCCTGGCGGGGATCGTCGCAGTCTCGATCGGGCTGACGGCCTGCGGCGGCACCACCCAGGATTCGGCGTCGAACTCGGGAGGTGGCGACCGCGCCACCGGTACCGCGAACCCCGACGCGCCGATCCAGGACGGCCTGCAGGTCGCGTTCCTCCCCAAGCAGCTCAACAACCCGTACTCCGACATCGAGGTCGGGGGCGGCAAGACCGCAGTGGAGGAGTTCGGCGGCGAGTACAAGCTCGTCGGCCCCAACGATGCGAGCGCGTCCTCGCAGGTGTCCTACATCAACACGCTGATCCAGCAGGGCCAGAACGTGATCAACATCGCGGCCAACGACCCGAACGCCGTGTGCCCGTCGCTGAACCAGGCCCGCGACGCCGGCATCAAGGTCGTGACGTTCGATTCGGACGCGGCCGAGGACTGCCGCGACCTGTTCATCAACCAGGCCACCACCCAGGGGGTCGGGGAGACGCTCGCGAAGATGACGAGCGAGCAGATCGGCGGCACCGGCAAGATCGCGGTGCTGTCCGCCACCCCCAACGCCACCAATCAGAACGCCTGGATCGAGGTGCTGAAGGCCGAGCTCGCGAGCAAGCCCGAGTACCAGAACATCGAGCTGGTGGCCACGGTGTACGGCAACGACGACGACCAGAAGTCGTTCCAGGAAACGCAGGGCCTCCTGCAGACGTACCCCGACCTGAAGGCGATCGTGTCGCCCACGACGGTCGGCATCGCCGCGGCGGCGCGCTACATCTCGTCGTCGAGCTACAAGGGCAACATCGTGCTCACCGGCCTCGGCACCCCGAACCAGATGCGGGAGTACGTGAAGAACGGCACCGTCAAGGAATTCGCCCTCTGGGACCCGACCAACATCGGCTACCTCTCCGCCTACGCCGGTGCCGCGCTGGCATCCGGTCAGATCACCGGCGCCGAGGGGCAGAAGTTCACGGCAGGCAAGCTCGGCGAGTACACGATCGGCGCCGGCGGCGAGGTCGTCCTCGGCCCGCCCACCGTGTTCGACGCGAACAGCATCGACCAGTACAACTTCTGAACCGTCCGATGAACAAGTACTGCTTCACCCTGCAACTCCGGCCGGACCGGATCGACGAGTACGTTCGCCGGCACGCCCAGGTCTGGCCGGAGATGCTCGAAGCCCTGAAAGCCAGCGGGTGGCACAACTATTCGCTGCACATCCGGCCGGACGGGCTGATCGTCGGCTACGTCGAGGCGGCCGATCTCGAACAGGCACAGGCGGCCATGGCGCGCACCGACGTCAATCGGCGTTGGCAACACGACATGGCGCCGTTCTTCGAACTCGAGGGTGTGGCCCCCGACGAGGGATTCACGCTCCTCACCGAGATCTTCGACCTGGACGCCCAGCTCCACACCCCTCTCGACCACACGATCTCCACCGAAGGATGATTCACCATGACGGCAACTGACACTCGGCGCGCGGCCGGCGACATCTCCGCCCTTGCCGACTTCGGAATCGAAGTGCCCAGTTGGGCATACGGGAATTCCGGCACCCGATTCAAGGTGTTCGCCACCGCCGGCGTCCCGCGCGATCCGTACGAGAAGATCGAGGACGCCGCACAGGTGCACCGGGTGACCGGGGCGGCGCCGCGGGTGTCGCTGCACATCCCGTGGGACCGTGTCGACGACTTCGGCAAGCTCGCCGCGTTCGCCGCCGATCAGGGGGTGTCGCTGGGGGCGATCAACTCCAACGTCTTCCAGGACGACGACTACAAGCTGGGGTCGCTGACCAACGCCGACCCGAAGATCCGCGCGAAGGCCGTCGCCCACCACGTCGAGTGCATCGACGTCATGCGGGCGACGGGCTCGAAGGATTTGAAGCTGTGGCTGCCCGACGGCACCAACTACGCCGGCCAGGATTCGATCCGCGCCCGGCAGGATCGGCTCGCCGATTCGCTGCAGAAGATCTACGCCGAACTCGACGACGATCACCGCCTGCTGATCGAGTACAAGTTCTTCGAGCCGTACTTCTACACCACCGACATTCCCGACTGGGGAACGTCGCTGCTGCACTGCCTGGCGCTGGGCGAGAAGGCGCAGGTGGTCCTGGACACCGGTCATCACGCGCCGGGCACGAACATCGAATTCATCGTCGCCCAGCTGATCCGGCAGGGACGGCTCGGCGCCTTCGATTTCAACTCCCGCTTCTACGCCGACGACGACCTGATCGTCGGATCCGCGGACCCGTTCCAGCTGTTCCGGATCATGCACGAGATCGTCCGGGCGGGAGCGCACCTCCCGGATTCCGGGGTGAACTTCATGCTCGACCAGTGCCACAACATCGAGCCGAAGATTCCCGGCCAGATCCGGTCGATCATGAACGTCCAGGAAGCCACGGCCAAGGCACTGCTCGTCGACGGCGACGCACTCGAGGCGGCCCAGCAGTCGGGTGACGTGCTCGGCGCCCACGCGGTATTGATGGACGGGTACAACACCGACGTCCGGCCGCTGCTGGCGGAACTGCGCGAATCGCAGGGCAGGGAAGCCGACCCGATCGGCGCATTCGCGCGCTCCGGATACCTGGAGCGGATCGAGCGCGAGCGGGTCGGCGGAAACCAGGCGAGCTGGGGCGCGTGATGACCGCGACGACGGCGGACGCCGTGCCCGCCCGCCTCGACCGCGTGCGTCCCCGGAAGACCCGGCTGGGGCTGGTGTCAGGTGGGCTCGGCGCCTACTGGCCGCAGTTCCCCGGCCTCCTGGGGATCCTGCAGGAGTCCGCCCGTTACGTGACGGGCCGATTCGAGGAGCAGGACTGTCAGGTCGTCGATGCCGGGTTCGTCTCGGACCCGCAGGAGGCCGCCGTCGCGGCCGAGACGCTGCGGCAGGCCGACTGCGACCTGGTGGTGATCTTCCTGACCACCTACCTGACGTCGTCGATGGTGCTGCCGATCGCGCAGCGGACCAACGTTCCGGTGCTGCTGATCGATCTGCAGCCGACCGAGGCGATGGATCACGCGAACACCGACACGGGGACGTGGCTGGCCTACTGCGGACAGTGCCCGCTGCCGGAGGTCGCGAACGTGTTCCGGCGCAGTGGCATCGACTTCCGGTCGGTGTCGGGGTATCTGCACGACGAGAACGCCTGGCGGCGTATCGACGCCTGGGTGAGTGCCGCCTCGGCACGGGCCGCCCTGCGGCACGGCCGGCTCGGACTCATGGGTCACCTGTACCCGGGGATGCTCGACATCTCGACCGACATGACTCTGTTGTCGTCGCAGTTCGGCGCGCATGTGGAGGTGCTCGAATTCGACGACCTCCGGGTGCGGGTCGATGCGGTCACCGATCGTGAGACGGCAGACCGCGTCGCGCTCGCGAAAGAGATTTTCGCGCTCGACAGTTCGGTGAACGCGGACGATCTCGCCTGGGGAGCCAGGGTCTCCGTCGGTCTCGACCGCCTCGTCGCAGACTTCGCGCTCGACGCCATGGCGTACTACCACCGCGGGCTCGGCGGTGAACTGCACGAACAGCTCGGCGCCGGAATGATTCTCGGAGCGTCCCTGCTCACCGCCCGCGGTATTCCGCTGGCCGGGGAGTACGACATTCGCACCGCGGTCGCGATGCTGGTCTCGGACCGGATGGGCGCCGGTGGATCGTTCACGGAACTGCAGGCACTG
Source organism: Rhodococcus jostii RHA1 (assembly GCF_000014565.1). Taxonomy (NCBI): domain Bacteria; kingdom Bacillati; phylum Actinomycetota; class Actinomycetes; order Mycobacteriales; family Nocardiaceae; genus Rhodococcus; species Rhodococcus jostii. Next base: position 4,307,664 of record NC_008268.1, read on the forward strand.
AACTTCCGCGACGGGGTCGTCGAAATGGGTCACGACGGACCTGCGCATCTGCAGATCTCGTCCGCCGAACCGCTGCTCCGCGGTCTCGGTGTCTATCACGGCAAGCGGGGGTACGGCGTCAGCGTCGAGTTCGACGTGACCCACGGGCCCGTCACGACCTTCGCGGTCGGACAGAACCGCGACGGTTCGTACACCTTCATCGCGTCCGAGGGCGAAGTGGTTCCCGGCCCGTTGCTGGCGATCGGCAACACCACGTCCCGGGTCGACTTCGGCCGGGATCCGGGGGAGTGGACGGACGAGTGGAGTGCCACCGGGACCGGTCACCACTGGGCGTTGTGCGTCGGGCACCGCGCCGGCGCGATCAAGGCCGCAGCAGAGTTGCTCGGCATCGAATTCATCCGGGTCTGAAGTCAAGAATCTCGAGGGAGAAACACGAAGTGAACGCCACGAGCACGATCGCCGAACTGATCGCACGGTCCAACAGACTGGGCGCCGACGCTCGGAACACCAACTACGCCGGCGGCAACACCTCCGCTAAGGGAACCGACGTCGACCCCGTGACCGGCGCCGAGGTGGAACTCGTCTGGGTGAAGGGTTCCGGGGGTGACCTCGGCACGCTGAAGTCCGCCGGTCTCGCCGCGCTGCGCCTCGACCGGGTCCGCGCCCTGACCAACGTCTACCCGGGCCTCGACGCCGAGGACGACATGGTCGCCGCCTTCGACTACTGCCTGCACGGCAAGGGCGGCGCCGCGCCGTCGATCGACACCGCGATGCACGGTCTGGTGAACGCGCCGCACGTCGACCATCTGCATCCCGATTCCGGCATCGCGTTCGCGACCGCCGCGGACGGTGAGGAGCTGACCCGCAAGTGCTTCGGCGACCGGGTGGTGTGGGTGCCGTGGCGCCGCCCCGGTTTCCAGTTGGGCCTCGACATCTCGGCCATCGCGGAGGCGAACCCGCAGGCGATCGGCTGCATCCTGGGCGGTCACGGCATCACCGCGTGGGGGTCGACGAGCGAGGAATGCGAGCAGCGTTCGCTCGAGATCATCCGCACCGCCGAGCAGTTCATCGCCGACAACGGCCGCGAGGAGCCGTTCGGTCCCGCGATCGCGGGCTACGCTGCTCTGCCCGCCGAGGAGCGCCGCCGCCGCGCCGCCGCACTGTTCCCGCTGCTGCGTGGACTGGCGTCCACCGATCGCCCGCAGGTGGGGCACTTCACCGACAGCGACGAGGTGCTGAACTTCCTGGCGGCGCAGGAGCATCCGCGTCTCGCCGCGCTGGGCACGTCGTGCCCGGATCACTTTCTCCGCACCAAGGTCCGGCCGATGGTCCTCGACCTGCCGCCGACCGCGTCGCTCGAGGACGTCACCGCGCGACTGCGTGAGCTGCACACCGCCTACCGCGAGGACTACGCCCGGTACTACGCCGAGTACGCGGAGCCGGGCAGCCCGGCGATGCGCGGCGCCGACCCGGCCATCGTCCTGGTCCCCGGTGTCGGGATGTTCTCGTTCGGCGCGAACAAGCAGACCGCGCGGGTGGCGGGCGAGTTCTACGTCAATGCGATCAACGTGATGCGCGGTGCCGAGGCCATCTCCACGTACCAGCCGATCGACGAGCGGGAGAAGTTCCGCATCGAGTACTGGGCCCTCGAGGAGGCGAAGCTGGCGCGCATGCCGAAGCCGGCACCGCTCGCCACCCGCATCGCCCTGGTCACCGGTTCGGCGTCGGGGATCGGCAAGGCGATCGCGCAGCGCCTCGTCGCGGAGGGTGCGTGCGTCGTCATCGCCGACCTGGACCAGGCGAAGGCGGCCGAGGCCGCCGCCGAGATCGGCGGCAGCGATGTCGCCGTCGGCGTCGCAGCGGACGTGACCAGCGCCGATCAGGTCGCCGCGGCGTTCGAGGCCACGGTGCTGGCGTTCGGCGGCGTCGACCTCGTCGTCAACAATGCCGGACTGTCGATCTCCAAGCCGCTGCTCGAGACCACCGAGAAGGATTGGGACCTGCAGCACGACGTGATGGCGAAGGGCTCGTTCCTGGTGTCGCGGGAGGCGGCGCGGGTGATGACCGCCCAGGCGATGGGCGGCGACATCGTCTACATCTCGTCGAAGAACTCGGTGTTCGCCGGGCCCAACAACATCGCGTACTCGGCGACGAAGGCCGACCAGGCCCACCAGGTGCGTCTGCTCGCGGCGGAGCTGGGCGAGTACGGCATCCGCGTCAACGGCATCAACCCGGACGGTGTGGTGCGGGGTTCGGGCATCTTCGCCGGCGGCTGGGGCGCCGAGCGGGCCGCCGTGTACGGCGTCGAGGAGGAGAAGCTGGGCGAGTACTACGCGCAGCGCACCCTGCTCAAGCGGGAGGTGCTGCCCGAGCACGTCGCCAACGCGGTGTTCGCGCTCACCGGCGGCGACCTCACGCACACGACCGGACTCCACATCCCCGTGGATGCCGGTGTCGCTGCGGCGTTCCTGCGCTGATGGATGCGTTCGCCGCGATCGACCTGGGCGCGTCCAGCGGGCGGGTGATGCTGGGCCGCGTCGCCGACGGCGTGATCACCCTCGACGAGGTCGCGCGCTTCCCGAACCGCCCGGTGCGGCTGGACGGATCGCTGCACTGGGATCTGGCCGGCCTGTACCGGGGTGTGCTGGACGGACTGCGGGCCGCGGCGACGGAGGCCGAGGCCCGCGGTGATGTTCTCGTGTCGATCGGTATCGACACGTGGGCGGTGGATTACGGGCTCCTCGGCGGCGACGGCTCGCTCCTCGGGATGCCGTACCACTACCGCGATCAGCGGACGTGGGGCGTCGCGGCCGGGGTGCGATTGTCGATACCGGATCGGGAGTTGTTCGAGCGCAACGGTATCGCGCAACTGCCGTTCAACACGCTGTACCAGCTGCTGGCCGAGCTCGAGAGCGGCGCGCAGCGGCTCGACGTGGCGGAGCAGTTGCTGATGATCCCCGACCTTCTGGCGTACTGGCTCAGCGGGGTGCGCGTCGGCGAGGTGACCAATGCGTCCACTACCGGTCTGCTCGATCCGGTGAGCCGCGACTGGGATCGTGCGCTGGTTACCCGGCTCGGTCTCGACGACCGCGTGCTACCGCCGTTGGCGGAGCCCGGTTCGGCGATCGGACCCGTCCGGCCCGATGTCGCCGAAGACATCGGCGCGACGGACCGTCCCCCGATGGTGGTGGCGGTCGGCAGCCACGACACGGCGTCGGCCGTCGTCGCGGTACCCGCGGCGAGCACGCGGTTCGCGTACATCGCGTCGGGGACGTGGTCGCTGGTGGGAACGGAACTGCCCGGCCCGGTGCGCACCGAGGACGTGCGGGCGGCGGGGTTCACCAACGAGGCCGGCGTCGACGGCACCACCCGGTTGCTGCGGAACGTGATGGGCATGTGGCTGGTGCAGGAGTCGATGCGGCAGTGGCAGGCGGACGGGCTCGAAATGTCACTGCAGGAACTGTTGGAGGACGCCGCAGCGCTCACCGACCTCGGCTCCGTCGTCGACCCGGACCTGCCGGTGTTCCTGCCGCCGGGAGACATGCCCGCCCGCATCGCCGCCGAATGCGCGCGGACGGGTCAGCGCGTGCCGGAAAATCCGGCCGAGGTGATCCGATGTGTGCTCGACAGTCTCGCGGACGCGTACCGGCGGTCGGTGCAGTCGCTCGTCGAGCTCACCGGCACGCCGATCGACGTGGTGCACATCGTCGGCGGCGGATCCCAGAACGCCCTGCTGTGCCAGCTGACGGCGGACGCCACCGGGCTGCCCGTCGTCGCCGGACCCGTCGAGGGTTCCGCCCTCGGCAATGTCCTGGTGCAGGCTCGGGCGGCCGGTGTGCTGTCCGGGGGACTCGCCGAACTGCGTGCGGTCGTGTCGGATTCGTTCACCCTGCGCGAGTTCGCGCCGTCGGCCGCTGCGCTGTCCCGGGCCTGACGCCTGTCTCTGCCCTAACCCCGGTCCCGGAACCGGGGTTCGCGCTTGTCCTTCCGCGCGGCGGTGGCCTCCTCGAAGTTGTCGGTCAGCAGCCGCACCAGCAGCTGCCCGAGTCCCTCCTGGTGGATGTGGGCTTCGAGTGAGGCGGCGTCGAGCCCGGACCACAGCGTGCGCTTCGTCAGTTCCAGGCCCGGCCGGGAGAACCGCGACATGCGCTCGGCGAGGTCGAAGCATTCGTCCAGGAGGTCCTCGCCGGGCACGCACCGCGACACGAGTCCGATCCGCTCGGCCTCGTCGGCGTGCACGTCGCGCCCGGACAGCATGATCTCGAACGCCCGGGACGAACCGATCGCCCGCGGCAGCAGGTAGCTCAGGCCCAGCTCGCTCGCGGTCAGGCCGTTGTTGATGCCCGCCGCCCGGAAGTAGGCGTCGTCCGCCGCGATCCGGATGTCGGAGGCGAGCGCCAGGCACAGGCCGCCCCCGATGGCGGCGCCGTTGACCGCGCTGATCACCGGCTGGTGCATCCGGCGGAGCGAGAGCACCACGTTGTCGAGCATCTCCATGGCCCGCAGGGCGACGGTCGGCGGGGTGAGGCCGTCGACGTGGGGGATCGTGCCCGCCGACCTCTGGTCGGCGCCGGAGCAGAAGCCGCGGCCCGCGCCGGTGATCACCACCGCGCGCACCGCGTTGTCGTTGCTGATCTCCTCCAGCGCGTCGCGGAACGGGATCATCACGTCGAACGCCATCGCATTCATGCGTTCCGGACGGTTGAGCGTTACCAGGGCGATGCCCGGCCGGGGGTGGTCGACGACGACGAAGTTCACGCACTCGATACTAGAACACGTTTCAATTCTGTGGATCGATTTGGGGTCGCGGACGTCCGGGGGCGACCGTGCGCGCGAGGATGCCCAGCGTCGCGCGCAGGGCGTTCTCAGAAATCACCGGAAAGATCCCGGACTCGCGCCAGACCGGGTCGATGGACGACCAGTCGTAGAACGACGTCACCATCGTTCCCTCGTCGATCGGCTCGAGCCGGTACCCGTACACGTGCCCGATCTGCGGCCGGATCTGCCCGAGAACCTTCCAGGAGATCTCCCGGTCGGGCACGAACGTCTCGATCGTCACCGTCACGTCGTAGAGACCGAGGTCGAAGTCGTTCAACGCGTCGCGGTCCATGTGCACGACGAACGTGTCGCCCGCCGCCGTGACGCGGTCCCCTTCCGCGGACATCAGCATCCCGGAACTGTCGATCGCCACGTGTCCCGCGGGATCGCAGAGAAGGCCGAAGATCGTCGCCGGGTCCGCGGCGACAGCACGCCGGACCTCCAACCGCTCGCCGGTGTCAGTTGTCATGTCCGCATCCTGCCACCCCACGTCAGTGCCATCGAGTGCTCGGGCACGCAAAAACACTCACGTGGGGAAGGTGGGCAGCACTCCGGCGTCCAGGGCCTGCTGCAGAGACGGTGCGGCCGAATCCTTCTCGGACAGCTGGAACGTCAGCGGGCTGCCGTCCCGGCCCACCGTCGGCCAGTCGATTCCCAGTTCGGGATCGAGTGGATGGAGGTCGTGGTCGAGGGCCGGGGTGTACTCGATCGAGCACAGGTACATCACGGTCGACGCGTCCTCGAGGGACAGGATCGCGTGGCCGACACCGGCCGGAAGGTAGACCGCGCGGCGGTCGGCGTCATCGATGAGCACCGAATCCCACTGCCCGAACATCGGCGACCCGACCCGCAGATCGACGATGACGTCGAGGAACGCACCCTTGACGCAGGTGACGTATTTCGCCTGTCCGGGCGGGTTGTCGGTGAAATGGATGCCGCGCAGGACCCCGGCGGCGGACACCGAGCAGTTGGCCTGCGCGAGTTCGAGGCTGTGCCCGACGGCGGCCTCGAACTCCGAGCCCTTGAACCATTCGAGGAACACGCCGCGGTCGTCGCCGAACTGCCGCGGGGTGATCTCCCAGGCGCCCGGAACCTTCAGTTTCCGATACTCCACGTCACCAGTCCTTGCCGCGTTCGAGAAGTTCGAGGAGATAGTCACCGTATCCCGACTTGCCGAGAGTTTCGGCGCGGGCGCACAATTCGGCGTCGGTGATGAACCCGTGGCGCCACGCGACCTCTTCCGGGACGCCGATCTTCAGGCCCTGCCGGTGTTCGAGCGTGCGCACGAAGTTCGCCGCCTCGAGCAGCGAATCGACGGTGCCGGTGTCGAGCCACGCGGTTCCGCGGGGAAGCACCTCGACCTGTAGCCGTCCGGCCTGGAGGTACGCCTGGTTGACGTCGGTGATCTCGTACTCGCCGCGGTCCGACGGCCTCAGGTCGCGCGCGATCGACACGACGTCGTTGTCGTAGAAATACAGCCCGGGGATCGAGAAGTTCGACTTCGGGGTGGCGGGCTTCTCCTCGATCGACATCGCCCGGCCCGTGTCGTCGAATTCGACCACACCGTAGGAACTGGGATCGGACACCCAGTAGGCGAACACGGCGCCGCCGTCGATGTTCTCGAAGCGGTTCAGCCGGGAACCGAGACCGGGGCCGTAGAAGATGTTGTCGCCGAGGACGAGGGACACGGACTCGTTGCCGATGTGATCGGCGCCGAGCACGAACGCCTGCGCCAGGCCGTTCGGTTCCTCCTGCACCTTGTACGTGAGGTTCACCCCGAACTGGGAGCCGTCGCCGAGGAGCCGGCGGAACTGCTCGGCGTCGTGCGGGGTGGTGATGACGAGGATGTCCCGGATGTTGGCCAGCATCAGGGTGGAGAGCGGGTAGTAGATCATCGGCTTGTCGTAAACCGGGACAAGTTGCTTGCTCACTCCGAGAGTGATCGGGTGCAATCGGGACCCGGTGCCCCCTGCCAGGATGATTCCGCGCATGTGCGCAGTGTTCCAGTGTTCGCGTCGGATAGAAACTCGGGTACGCCACTAGGGTGGGTGCACATGAGGCTTCTCGTGACAGGCGGCGCCGGGTTCATCGGTGCGAATTTCGTGCACCAGACGGTCGCCGAGCGCCCGGACGTGCAGGTGACGGTGCTCGACGCGCTGACGTACGCAGGCAACCGGCGGTCGCTCGACCCGGTGTCCGACCGCATCGAGTTCGTGCACGGCGATGTGGCGGATTTCGCGCTGGTAGACCGTCTGGTCGGGGACTCGGACGCGGTGGTCCACTTCGCCGCCGAATCGCACAACGACAATTCGCTGGCCGATCCGACGCCGTTCGTGCAGACGAACGTGATCGGCACGTTCTCGCTGTTGCAGGCCGTCCGCGCCCACGACGTCCGGTATCACCACATCTCCACCGACGAGGTGTACGGCGACCTCGAACTGGACGACCCCGAGCGCTTCACCGAGTCGACTCCGTACAACCCGTCGAGCCCGTACTCGGCCACCAAGGCGTCCAGCGACCTGTTGGTGCGGGCCTGGGCGAGGTCGTTCGGGGTGCGGGCCACCCTGTCGAACTGTTCCAACAACTACGGCCCGTACCAGCACGTCGAGAAGTTCATTCCGCGCCAGATCACCAACCTGATCGACGGGGTGCGCCCCCGCCTGTACGGCAGCGGGAAGAACGTGCGCGACTGGATCCACGTCGACGACCACAACGCGGCCGTCTGGACGATCCTGGAGAAGGGGAGTCTCGGTCAGACGTATCTGATCGGTGCGGACGGCGAGGTCGACAACCGGACCGTCGTCGGAACGCTGCTCGAGCTGTTCGGCCGCGACGCCGACGACCTCGACTTCGTCACCGACCGCCCGGGCCACGACCTGCGTTACGCGATCGATTCGACGCGGCTGCGCACCGAACTGGGCTGGACGCCGCAGTACAAGGATTTCCGCAGCGGCCTCGAGGCCACCGTGCGGTGGTACCGCGACAACGAGTCGTGGTGGCGGGCGCAGAAGGAATCCGCGGAGAAGGCGTATGCGGCCACGGAATCCGTCATCGGCTGACGGTTCCGCGGAACGCCCACGCTCTCGCGGTCAGTGCGATGCGGCCTGCGTCGTCGCGCCTCGAGCGGGTATCGAGCAGGTCGCGAAGCGCGTCTCGCCGCACGGCGGGCAGGGACGTGCAGTATCCGGGCGCGGGCCCTTGCCCGCCCAGAAACGGCCGCCAGAAGTCGTCGAAGTCGGCGAACACGGTGGGAACGTCGAGTGGGTGCACCTCCACCCCGGCCAGCCCCGCGGCGGACAGCGCATCGCGGAGCGGCTGCGGCCGGCAGAGCGGGAAGCGGACGCCCTCGTCGAGGTTCGCGGCCGCCTCGTCGAGTTCGCGTGCGGCGTCCCAGAACGCGCGAATCATCTGCATTCCCTCGGCGTAGTCCCACACGTACCCGGCGACCGTCCCGCCGGCACGCGTGACCCGGTGCATCTCGGCGAGCCCCTCGATCGGGCGGCAAACGAAATTGAGAACGAGCCCGGACACCACCCGGTCGAACACGCCGTTGTCGGCGGGGATGGATTCGGCGGTGCCCGACCGGACCTCGAACCGGGGATCGTCCGTGCCGGCCCGAGCCGCCGCCGCGAAGGGCTGCGACGGTTCGACGCCGACCACCCGGGCCGGATCCGCCGTGCGGAGAACGGTGTGGGCGAGGGCGCCGGTCCCGCAACCCACGTCGCACCACATCTCGCCCGGGCCCGCGGCCAGCCACCGCAGGAACTGCGACGCGACCAGCCTGCTCCAGCGGCCGATGTAGAGCTCGTACGCGGGATCGATCTCCCAGGCGTCCGTCATCGCGGTCTCCTCAGGACGGCTGCGGCACCCGGGAATCCTCGTGGACGAGGGCGTTGCGCAGCGAACGGGAACCGGCGATCGCGGCGACGAACCCGGCGAGCACCTCGCACAGCGTGAACACCAGGCGTGACGCGAGGGCCAGCCCGAGCGCGACCCCGCTGTCCATGAACGGAGACAGCGCCGCGACGACGACGGCCTCGCGGACCCCGATGCCGGACGGCGCGACCACTACCAGCACGCCGGCGCACATGCCGAGGGCGATCGCGCCGATGCACTGTATGAGGGTGCCCGCCGCGAATCCCACCGAACTCGACGCGAGGAACCAGAGGTGCACGCCGTAGAGGACCCAGCTGACGGCGCACCAGCCGAGGGCCCGCGCGATCTTGTGCATGGTCAGCTGCCGCTGCAGCGGGGCGCGCCGCAGGATCCGCAGGGCCAGGTTCACCAGCCGGGTGAGGACCGGAGGATAGCAGCAGATGAGGGCGATCGGGACGAGAACGATCACCGCGACCGCCGCGACGGTGCTGATGTGGAACAGGGCGGGCAGCGCCAGCAGCCCGACGACCAGCGCCGACGTGATGCTCAGCCCGACGGTGACGAGGACGGCGACGAATCCGTTGGCCCGCGACACCCCGGCCCGGCGCACCAGCTCGGTCTGGAGGACGAACGCCCACACGCTGCCCGGCAGGTACTTACCGAGCTGACCGACCAGGTAGCAGCGGGCGGCGTCGAAGGCGGGGATCGGGTGTGCGAGGGCGCCGAGCGCGTGCTGCCACGCGCGCACCGCCGCGCCCATGCCGAGGAAGACGAACACCGCGGAAACGGCGAGCGCCCACCAGTCCAGCTGGGTGATCGTGTCCCTGACTTCGGCCCACTGCGATTTCACGGCGAACACGACGGCGACGACGATCGCGAGGGTGACGAGGATCCGCAGCGCGGTCATCAGGACGGCGCGACCGCCGCGTTCCGGGACGATCTCGGGATCGGCGTCCACGAGAACCACCCCCTCACCGGCAGTGCGCTGCGACGGTGCAGCGTTCGTTTCCGACGATAGCAATCGGAGGGCGCCGGATCAGGAAACGAGCGGTTTCACCGCAAGCTCCCGCCACCAGGCGAAGGCGCCGGCGAGCGACTGCGGGAGTTCCGCGTCGGCGTCGAGCCGCCCCGAGGCGTACAGCGCCGCCACGGCCGCGATGTCCCGGTCGGCGATCCCGGCGCGGCTCATGCCCACCCGGTTGGTGCCGCGCAGGACCGCGGGATTGCCGAACACCGTGGCGAACGGCGGAATGTCCTTGGCGACGACCGATCCCATTCCCACCATCGCGCGCGCACCGATCACCCGCCGCTGATGCACCACCGCGCTCATGCCGAGATTGACGCCGTCGCCGAGGGTCACGTGACCGCCGAGGGTGCTGGACGGCGAGAGGACGCAGTCTTCGCCGATTCGGACGTCGTGCTCGACGGACGTGTGGTTCATGACGAATCCGCCGCGCCCGATGGTCGTCGGCCGCTCGGCGCCCTGCTGGACGGCGCTCATCTCCCGGATCACGGTGCCCGCGCCGATCACGACACCCTGGTGCGGGCTGACCTCCGTCCACGTGCGGGGATGCGTCTTCCCGATCCACTCCGGCGGCGCCCCGAGAGTCGCGTGGGCGCCGATCCAGCAGTCGTCGCCGATGTCGAGAGGGCCGGTGAGGACGGCATACGGTCCGATGCTCACCCGGTCCCCGACGGTGACGCCGTCGCCTATCACGACGGTCGGATGGATCTCGCAGTTTTCACCGATGGTCATGAAAGTTGGCGATTCCTTCCAGGAGCCGTGCAGACCGTGGGAACCTTCAAGTGGGTGCAATCTGTGAAGACGGTGTGAACGCACGTCAATCTATCGGAGGAACCGTGATCGCGATCTCGAGTATCTCTTTCGGAGAGGACGTCGAGCGCGAGGTTCTCGACACCCTGCGATCCGGGATGGTCGCGCAGGGACCGAAGGTCGCGAGGTTCGAGGAGGGGTTCGCCGAACTCGTCGGTACCCGGCACGCCGTGGCCGTCAACAGCGGCACCACCGCGCTGATCGCGGCGCTGCGGGTGCTGGATCTCCAACCGGGCGACGAGGTGCTCACCACCCCCTTCACGTTCGTGGCCACGCTCAACGCGATTCTCGATTCCGGCGCGACGGCCCGGTTCGCGGACATCGGAGAGGCCGATTTCGCGCTCGACCCCGACGTCGTTGCGGAGTGCGTGAACGAGCGCACCCGGGTGCTGATGCCGGTGCATCTGTACGGGCAGACCGCGGACATGGGTGCGTTGATGCCGCTGGCCGAGACCGAGGGGCTCGCCGTCGTCGAGGACGCCGCCCAGGCGCACGGTGCCACGTTCGACGGCAAGGGTGCGGGCAGCTTCGGGCTCGGTTGCTTCTCGTTCTACGCGACCAAGAATCTCACCACCGCCGAGGGCGGCATGGTCACGACGGACGACGACGCGGTGGCCGACCGGTTGCGGGTGCTGCGGAATCAGGGCATGCGACGGCGGTACGAATACGAGATGGCGGGCCAGAACTTCCGGATGACGGATCTGCAGGCCAGTCTCGGGTTGCCGCAGCTGGGTTCCTATCTGCAACAGGTGGAGTCGCGCCGCCGCAACGCGGAGGCGCTGCGGACCGGTCTGAAGGACGTCGAAGGTCTCGTTCTGCCTTCGGAACTCGCGGGCCGCGGGCACGTGTGGCACCAGTTCACCGTGATCCTCGCACCCGATGCGCCGATCGACCGCGACACCCTCGCGCAGCGTCTGAGCGAACGGGAGGTCGGCAGCGGCGTCTACTACCCGAGAACCGTCTACGACTACGACTGCTACCGCGAGCATCCCCGGGTGATCGCCTCACCGACGCCGGTCGCGACGTCCGTGGCCCGCCGGTGCCTCAGCATCCCCGTCCACGCCGCACTCTCCACCGACGACGTCGACCGGATCGTCGCCGCGGCGCGCGAGGCGATGGAGGCGTGATGACGTCCACGCGACCGCGGATCGCGCTCGTCGGATCAGGCAAGATGGGTTCGCTGCACGCCCGCGTTCTCGCGCAATCCCCGCTGTGCGACCTCGCCCTGCTGGTGGAACCGCGTGAGGAACACGGGCGGGACGTCGCCGCACGGTTCGACACCGCATGGGCTGCGGATTTCGACGAACTGGACGGCATCGATGCCGCCGTCGTCGCGGCGGCGACACCCGCCCACTACGAGTTGGCGGGCCGCATCCTCGACCTCGGCAAGCCGGTGCTGGTCGAAAAGCCGCTCGCCGCAACGTACGAGGAGAGCACCGATCTGGTGAAGCGTGCGGCCGCGACCGGTGTTCCGCTGATGTGCGGCCTGCTCGAGCGCTACAACCCGGCGGTCCGGACGGCCCGCGAATTCGCCGGTGACGTGTGGCAGGTCAACGGAATCCGGCACTCGCCGTTCGTCTCCCGCATCCCCACCGGCGTCGCGACCGACCTGCTGATCCACGACGTCGACCTCGCGATCGGTTTCGTCGGATCGCCGCCCGTCGGCGTGAAGGCCGAGTTCGGGTACTTCCACGACAGTTCGCGACGCAACGAGGCCGAGGACTGCGCGGAGGCGGTGCTGCGTTTCGAATCCGGTGCGGTGGCCACCATCTCGGCCAGCCGGGTGAGTCAGCGGAAGGTCCGGCAGTTGTCGCTGCTGGAGCCGGACCGCCTGATCGAGATCGACCTCCTGCGCCGCGACATCACCATCTACCGGCACATCGACGACGACCTGCCCGCCGACCGCGACGGCTACAAGCAGCAGACGGTGATCGAGATCCCCACCCTCCGCTACAGCGACGAACCCCTCGCCGCCCAGCTCGCGCACTACGTCGGGCTGATCGGCGGCGAGGGGGACGCCGACGCGGAACGCGACTCGATCCTGCCCGCGCATCGCGTGGTCCACGAGGCGACGGTGTCGGCTACCGGCTGAGCGCTCCGGCGACTGCCAGGCGGGTGTCTTCCGCGATGAGGTCGGCGTTGAGTGCGGCCGCGGCGCTCAGGGAGGCGCCGGCGGCGACGATCACCTGCGCCTTCGGGTCTGCGACGTTGCCGGCCACCCACACGCCCGGGACCGCGGTGGCGCCGGTCGCGTCGGCGGCGACGGCGGTGCCGATCACGTGTCCGGCCATCTCCATCTCGGTGGTGTCCAGGCCCAGGCTGGTGAGGAAGTCGGCGCGGGCCCGGAACAGCGGCGGGACCACCACGGCGGTGAGGGAGAAGACCTGACCTGTGCGCAGCCGGACCCCGGTCAGCCGGTCGTCCTGCACCTCGAGTCCGGCCACACCGCCGTCGATCACGGCGATACCGCGTGCCGCGAGTTGCTCGTACTCCTCGCCGGTGGGTTCGTTCGCGTCGTTCAGGAACAACGTCACGTTGTCGGTCCACTGCCGCCACATCAGCGCCTGGTGCACCGCCGGCGGACTGCCGGCCAGGACGCCGACCGGCTGGTCCCGGACCTCCCAGCCGTGGCAGTACGGGCAGTGCAGGACGTCGCGTCCCCAGCGCTCGGCCACGCCGGGGATGTCGGGGAGCACGTCGACGAGGCCGGTGGTCACGAGCAGTCTCCGCGCACGCACGGTCGCGCCGTCGGCGAGCGTCACCCGGAACTGGCCGTCCCCCACCCTGTCGGCCGACGTGACGGTGCCGGTCACGATCTCGCCGCCGTACCCGGCAACCTCCTCGCGTCCGATGGCCAGTAGTTCGCCGGGAGGGGTGCCCTCTCGGCCGAGGTAGTTGTGAATGTGCCCGGCCGGTGCGTTGCGCGGGGCGCCGGCGTCGATCACGAGCACCGATCGCCGTGCCCGCGACAGGGCCAGTGCCCCGCCGAGTCCGGCCGCGCCCCCGCCGACGACCACTACGTCGTAACTGTCTTCCATCGCGTTCTCCTTCGTTCGTCGACCTCGTGACGTCCACTGTCCGGTGAGCCCGCAAAACTGGCAAGCAAGTTTGCTGCCGTGGCAACATGATGTGTGTGAACGACGACGTACCCGACCTGGACGGCGTCCTCGACGCCGTGGGACCGCGGCTCAAAGCCCTCCGCCAGCAGCGCGGCGCGACCCTCGCCCAGCTCTCCGAGTCCACCGGGATCTCGGTGAGCACCCTGTCGCGGCTCGAGTCCGGCCAGCGGAAACCCACCCTCGAGCTGATGCTCCTGCTGGCCCGCGCCCATCAGCTGCCCCTGGACGAACTCGTCGACGCACCCGCCACCGGCGACCCCCGCGTCCATCTGCGGCCCCTCGAGCGGAACGGCTCGACGATCATCCCGCTGACCCGCAGGCCCGGCGGGATCCAGGCGTTCAAGCACGTGATCCCGCCGGGTGACCCGAACGGCATACCGAACCTGCAGGTCCACGAGGGCTACGAATGGCTGTACGTCCTGTCCGGCCGGCTGCGACTGCTGCTCGGCGAACACGACGTGATCCTCACGCCGGGGGAGGTCGCGGAGTTCGACACCCACGTCCCGCACTGGTTCGGCAACCCCGGACCGCAACCGGCGGAGATCCTCAGCCTGTTCGGCCCCCAGGGTGAGCGGGCGCACGTCCGCACCGTCCCGCGGGGATCGGCAGCCGAGCGGGACCGTCGGTAGAATTCGTCCGGACCGGTGACGAGCGCTCCCTCCGAGGCGCAGGACGTGATGGGGAGGCCCCGTGCGACGCTGGATTCTCGGTGTTCCCGTAGCGGTCGTGATTCCGCTCCTCGCAGCCTGTTCCACGACTGTGGCACCGCCCGTGGCGCAGCCGCAGACTCAATCGCCGCCGCCGACCGCGACCCTCGTGGGCCTGGGGGACTCCATCCCGGCCGGTGACGGATGCCCCGGCTGCACGCCGTTCGTGGAACTGTTCGGTGATCAGCTGTCCGGCGACGACGCGGTGCCCGTGCAGGTGGCCGATCTGGGTGTCGGGGGCTGGACGAGCGCCGACCTGCTCGACTCGCTCGAACCCGGCGAATACGACGCCGACGCCGTCCGCGACGCCGACCTCGTCACCGTCACGATCGGCGCCAACGACTTCTACGCCGAACTCGACGACTACCTGGACGGCGACTGCGGTGGCGACGACGGGCTCGGCTGCTTCGAACCCGTCCTGCCGCAGCTGCAGACCACGCTGACGTCCGTGCTCGACCGCATCGCCGAACTGCGGGCCGGTCAGCCGACCGCAGTGCTGGTCACCGGGTACTGGGACGTCTTCCCGGACGGTGACGTGGCCCGCGAGTTGTACGGGCCGCAGTTCCTCCGGGACAGCGCCGCGCTGACGCTGCGCGCCAACGACGTCATCTCGGAGGTCGCGGGCGCGGAGGGCGCCACGTACGTCGACCTGTTCAGCACGTTCAAGGGCACGTGGGGCGACGGCGACCCCACCGGGCTGCTGGCCGACGACGGCGACCACCCGAACCAGATCGGCCACCAGCTGATCGCCGACGCGTTGTCGTCCGCCGCGGTCGCGGGGTCCGGTTCCACCGAGGCGTCGGCGTTCACGTCGTCCGAGTGGTCGCCGCGCTGAGCTTCCGCCTGCGCACCACCGGATCGACGACGGACAGGATCAGCACCACGACCGTCGCGGCGCCGAACGCCGCCACGGACAGGTTCTGCCGAGGCGGGCGGAACGTCACGACCAGTTCGTGGTCACCCGGCGGAATCGGCACCGCGAGCAGACCGTGCCACCCCGCGGTCGTCTCCACCGGCTCGCCGTCGACGGCGGCCGAGTAGCCGGGCCACGCGAGGCGCGCGAACCAGACGGTGCCGCCGCTGCCTGCCACCCGCACGGTCTCCGTCGCCGCGCTCATCTCGGACGAGAGCACCCGGACGCCGTCGGACGCGAACGACACGCGTCCGGGCAGGGGCAGCGGCCGGTCACGCTGCAACACCGTCCGGGAGTCGCTGCGCTCGGTGACGTGCCAGCCGGGTGGGGGCGGTGCCGTCGCGACCTCGGGCACGAGCCCGTGCTCCACGACGAGCGTCGACACCCGGAGGTAGTCGATCAGCGGGATCGGGATGTCCGCGTTCACCGGCTGCCACAGCGCCCCGTACACCCCGGGGCAGACGGCGCCGCGGTAGTCCATGCACAGGGCTTCCTGGAACTCGGTGAACCCGATGCCGGTGTAGGCGTTGATGCTGCCCTCGGCGGACGACGCCATGATCTCGTTGCCGAACAGGATCCGGCCGGCGCTGACGTCCTCGTGGGACGTGTCGTCCAGGTCGGCGAGTTGCAGCACGGTGCCCTGGTAGCGGTCCGTCTGCGCGGACAGCACCGACGTGCTCGACGGATCGACGCGGCTGTCGCGTTCGACGTCGCGGGTGAGGGACCAGACCTGCGCTGCGGTCACCACCACGGTTCCCAGGACGAGGGCGGCGATGAGAGCATTCGGGCCCCGAGTGCGCCATGCGGTGTACGCGAGCACGCACAGCGCCGCGACGAGCAGCGCGAACAGCGTGTGCCGCAGCGTCAGGGCGGGTGAGGACGAGAACGCCAGGTAGAAGCCCAGCGCGATCAGCACCGCCGACGCCGTCGCCCGGTGACGCACCCGGTCGTGCGCGATGCCCAGCGACAACGCGAGCGCCAGGCCGATCACCCCGCACAGGTACAGGTATTCGACGAGCCGGATCGGCCACCGGAACATTCCGACGTTCGACGGTCCGAACGTGAAGAGGAAGTAGACGACCGCGATCACGAGCAGGCTGATCAGTGGTCGCCCGTGCGCGCGACGGAACTCCGTGGACGCGAACAGCGTGCGGATCCGGCCCCACGGCAGCCACGGCAGCAGTGGCAGCACGAACCACGAGAGGTACAGCGACGGGATCACCTCGACCGGCCCGCCGAACGTCATGATGACGGGCAGATACGACGGGCTGCTCATTCCCGCGAGGCCGCCGATCTGCGGCTGCAGGAACGTGTCGTTGAAGATGCCGGTGCTGCCCGCGCGGGTGGTGACGTCGACGCTGAGGAACAGCGGCAGGTAGGTCACCAGCGCGGCGGTGCCCGCGCATGCGCCGGTGATCACCAGAACGAACAACCGGAAGAACTGCCGCTGCGCGAGCAGGCCGATCCCGATGCCGAGGAGAACGACGACGGCGCCCAGCGCGGCGTACGGGTTGCCCATGCTCACCGTCAGTACGCCGATCACGAAGGCGACCAGCGGGTTCGTGCGACCGCGGGAGAGGCGCAGCGCCGACCACCAGAACAGCGTCACCCACGCGACGGCCATCATCCCGGACGGCCAGCCCGCCGCCTCGTAGAACAGGGTGAAACCGCTGAACGGAATGGTCAGTCCGGCGAGGATCGCCGGACCGCGGCGGGCGCCGTATTCGCGGCACAGCAGATACGCGGCGAGGGCGAACAGCGCGAGGAACTCGGCCATGATCACGAACGCCGCGACGGACAGGTTCTCGAATGTCGCGGCCAGGATGTAGTTGGCCAGGTTGACCGGGTTGTAGAGGCCGTACGCGGCCTCGCCCGCATAGTTCCCGCCGATCCAGGCGTCGGGATTGACGGTGAGCCACCGCCCGGCGAGGAGTTCGGTGCCGATCCGGTGCCAGGACGGCACGAACGATTCCAGCATGTCGCCGCCGTAGTAGAAGCGGTCGTACACGATCCGGGGAATCGTCGCGATTGCCGCGGCAGCCACCGCGACCGCCGATGCCACCATCCACTCGGGCACGCGGTGTATCGATCGGGTGAACGTCGAGGACACGGACGCGGAGGGTGCCACGGACTCCGAGCCTACGAGTTAGGCTGCGCCCGTGCGCCTTTTCGGTTGTTCCCACGACCAGAAAGGCGCACGTGCGCCGAAGGCGCTGTCGGTCGTCGTCCCCGCCTACAATTCCGCCGCCGTCATCGAGCAGACCGTCCACCGGCTGGCCGAACGCCTGGCCGGTCACGACGTCGAGATCATCGTGGTGGAGAACGGATCCACCGACGACACCGCGGACATCTGCGGCCGCCTTGCCGCCGAGTGGACGCCCGGACCCGTGTCGCTCACCGTGCTGCGGAGCGAGAAGGGCATGGGCAACGCGTTGCGGACGGGAGCGGAGGCGAGTCGCGGCGCGCACGTGCTGCTGACCGCCGACGACCTGCCGTTCGGGTTCGACGACCTCGACGGCGCCGAGACGCTCGCCGGCCACGACGGCCGGCTGCCCGAAGTCGTGATCGGTTCCAAGGCCCACCCCGACTCGCAGGTGCAACGCGGCGCGCTCCGGGGAACCCTGACGTGGGGTTTCGCGGCGCTGCGCCGCGTGGTTCTCGGGATGCGCACCGGCGACCCCCAGGGCACCGTCCTGATGGACGGCGACCTGATGCGAAGACTGGTTCCCGACCTCGTCGAGCCCGGGTTCCTGTTCACCACCGAACTCGTCTACCTCGCGGAGCGGGCGGGCATCGTGCCGGTCGAGGTCCCGGTGCGTCTGAGCGCCGATCACGACAGCCACGACACCCGCATATCCAGGGGCGATGTGCTCGCGATGGGGGTGGGGCTGTTCCGGCTGCGGGCCCGTCACCGGGACGGAGGGCGCCTCGCATGGTCGGGGAGCACGTCGCGAGGTTGATACCCTGCGAACCGAGAAGAGGATCGTGCCGTCGCCGTGGCGCGGTCCAGCCCACCTCTCGCGGGGAACAGTAGGAGCACTATGAACGAGTCTGCGTCGGTAGCACCTGTGGACGGGAGCACGGCCGCGGTACGGAGTGCTCTCACCGAGCATCGCGCACCCGACCGCCTCGTGGTGGCGCGAGGTCTCTTCACGGGACCGACCACCCGGGTCAAGGACGACCTGTACGCCAGGATCGTCAAGGGCCGCGCCCACCGCGAGCGTTACGTCGTACACCTCGAGAAGGGTGCGACGGTCGACACCGACACGTACTTCGGCCGGTTCGCTGCCAGCTACTACCAGCGCTGGACCACGGTCACCGACGTGACCGTCGGGTTCCACCACGAGGCCGGCGGTCGGGCCGTGGTGGCGCTGCGCGGCTCCGATTCGGGCGGCAACTCGCGCATCCTCGCGACGACGGAGATCGACGGCTCGGGCACGGCGACGCTGTCCGCGAAGCTCGACGCCTACCTCGACGGCGGTTCCCTGTGGGTGGAGTTCACCGCCGTCGACGGCCCCCTCGCCGTGAGCGAACTGGAGTGGACCGTCGCCGCGCCGTCGGTGATCCGGCCCGCCGCGATCGCGATCTGCACGTTCAACCGCGCCGACGACTGCGCCGAGACCGTCGCCGCCATCGCGAACGACTCGACGATGGCATCCGGCATCGACGCCGTGTACGTGGTCGACCAGGGCAGCGACCACGTGTCGGACCGGGAGAAGTTCACCGAGGTCGCCGAGATCCTGGGCGACAAGCTCGTGTACCTGCGGCAGCCGAACCTCGGCGGGGCCGGCGGATTCACCCGCGGCATGTACGAGGTGTCGGGGATCAACGAGCACGCCAACCTGATCCTGATGGACGACGACATCCTGTGCGAGCCGGAGTCGATCCTGCGGATGAATGCGTTCGCCAACGTCACCACCGAGCCGACTCTCGTCGGCGCGCAGATGCTGTACCTGATGAACCCGGAGCACCTGCACGTCAGCGCGGAGGAAGCGGACCTGTCGAAGCTGAAGGCGGGACGTTGGGCGGCCGGGTCGCGGCACGACATCAATCTGCTCAAGAAGAAGCAGCACAAGCGCGTCGACGCCGGCTACAACGCGTGGTGGTCGTGCCTGATCCCGGCCGAGGTGGTCGCGCAGATCGGGCTTCCGCTGCCGATGTTCTTCCAGTGGGACGACATCGAGTACGGCATCCGTGCCCGCGCCGCCGGATTCGTCACCGTCACCCTGCCCAATGCCGGTGTGTGGCACGCGGACTTCCACTGGAAGGACCGCGACGACTGGGCCAAGTACTTCAGCATCCGCAACTCGCTGATCGCGGCCGCGCTGCACAGTGACTTCGACGCCAAGTCGCTGAGCAAGAGGATGACGCGGGAGATCACCCAGTACCTCGTGTCGATGCAGTACGGGTTGGCGTACACCATGATTCGCGGTATCGAGGACTTCCTCGAGGGCCCGAAGGTCCTCGAGGACGGCGGTCAGGCCGTGCTGGCGTCGATCCGTGAGGAGCGCAAGCGGTTCCCCGAAACCGTCAAGCACCCCGCGTCGAACATTCCCGGTGTCCGCAACTCCGACCTCGTCACCCGCTACGCCGGTTTCGAGCCGGACAAGAGCAAGATCGACCTCGTCCTCGCCAAGCGGGCCGCGTACCAGTGGCTCGGCCGCACCCAGCACGGGGTCGCGAGTATTCCTGTGGCCGAGGCGCACTGGTGGCACGTGTCGCTGTTCGACACCGCCGTCATCACCGACGCCTCCCAGTCCGGGGTGCGGGTGCGCCGCCGCGACAAGGAGACGGCCCGTGAGCTCACGGCTCGGACCGCGAAGCTGATGAAGCGGTTCCGCGAGGATGCGGCGTCGACGCAGCGCCAGTACCGGGACGCGTTGCCGCAGCTCACCAGCCGGGAGAACTGGGCTCGCCTCTACGGTAAGTGACGTCGGCCGCACCGTTGCAGGCCCGCGATGTGCGTGGGCTGCTCCGGGATTCGTTCCTCGTCTTCGCTGTCGGTGTGGTGCTCGGCGCGGCGTGGAGTTGGCGTCCGTCGTTCTGGTACGACGAGGTCGCGACGCTGTACTCGAGTCAGCGGTCCCGGCCCGACCTGTCGAATCTGCTCGGCCACATCGATGCCGTGCACGGGTTGTATTACGTCGGGATGCACTACTGGTTCGCGATGTTCGGTGCCTCGGAGTTCTCGGCCCGGTTCCCGAGCGCCCTGGCCGCGGGCGCGGCGGGCGCAGGGGTGGTGGTGCTCGGTGCGCTGATCTCGACCAGGCGGGTGGCGGTGCTGTCCGGGATCCTGTTCGTGATCCTGCCCAGCGTCACGTGGGCGGCCGCGGAGGCTCGCGGCTACGCGGCCACAGCTGCCGCCGCGGTCTGGCTGACCGTGATTCTCCTTGCGGCACTGAGGCTCCGGCGGCGGTGGCTGTGGGCGCTGTACGCCGCCGGCCTGGCGGTGTCGATCGTGTTGTTCGTCTACCTGATCACCCTCGTTCCCGCGCACCTGCTGACGATCCTTCTGCTGCGCGAGGTCCGGCGGTCCTGGCTCGGATGGGCGTCCGCCACGGCGGCGGGGGCAGTGGTCGCGGCGCCGTTCGTGGCGCTGGTGCGCCGGGAATCCGTCCAGGTGGCGTGGATCCCGCCGCTCGACGGGCACCTGCCGCGGGCCGTCGCCGAGTACCAGTGGTTCGTCGGCGCACCGTGGTTCGCGATGCTGTTCGCCGTCCTGGTGGTGGCCGGGGTGGTGGCGCTGGTGCGCGGTCGCCGTGTGCCCCCGGTGCTGTACGTCGCGCTGCCGTGGATCGCCGTGCCGATGGCGGCGTTGCTCGCGTATTCGCTCCTGCGCAGCCCGGTGTATCTGCCGCGGTACTTCACGTTCACCACGCCGGCGGTGGCCCTCGTCGGCGGACTCTGCCTGGCCGCCCTGGCCCGGAAGTGGTGGGAGTCCGCCGCGGTGCTCGCGGTGTTCGTGGTGGCCGCATCGCCGAGCTACCTCGACCAGCGCGAGCAGTGGGCGAAACCCAGCGGCATGGACTTCAGCACCGTCAACAGTTTCGCCGGGGAACACCTCCGCCCCGGCGACTGCGTGCTGTTCGACAAGCCGGCCTGGAACCCCACGTCGCTGCGGCTCGTGAAGAACGTGCGGCCGGCGGCATTCGACGGCACCCGCGACATCGGGCTCGGGACCACGGCCGCGAGCCGGGGGTCGCTGTGGGACGACGAACTCGCCGTCCCGGACCTCGCGGGCCAGCTCGAGTCGTGCTCCGTGGTCTGGTTCTTCACCGACTACGAACGCGACGCCGAGCGCGTCATCCGGCACACGTCCAACGAGGTGTGGACGCTGCCGCCGTACCACTTCGAGGACACCGAGGCGTTCGCGGCGCTCGCGCGGTCCGGACTGCGGATCGACGAACGCGCGACGTTCAACGTCACGCAGGCGGTGAAGCTGGTGCGGTGATCCGCACGACCACCTGCTCGTGGTTCGCGGTGTAGCTCAGGTACTCGAAGCCGACGCCGGTGCGGTCGACGAACTCCGCCCACGCCCGGTACTCGTGCTCCTGCCAGCCCGGGAAGTTGAAGAACTCGTCGAACACGATCACCGTGCCCGCGACCAGCCGGCGTTCGATCCGGTCGAGCACCGACTTCGTGGACGAGTACAGGTCGGCGTCGAGATGCACGAACGACACCGGTCCCGGATGCTTCTCCAGGAACCCCGACAGGGTGTCCTCGAACAGTCCGGGCACCAACTGGGCGCCCCGCACCTGCGGCAGATTCTCCTGCGCGAACTCCCCGGCCGGGAATCCGGTGCGCCACGTCTGCGGCAGACCGGAGAACACGTCGAACCCGAATACCTCGTGCTCGGCGTCCTTCAACTGTTCGACGATGATCCGGAGCGTGGTGCCCGACGCCACCCCGAACTCGAGGGCCAGCCCCTCGACCTCCACCTGCGACAGTCCGTAGCGCAGCGTGTCCTGCGGATTCCAGAACACGGGCGCCTTCGGCATGTGTTCGAGCACGAACGCCGCCGCCTCGTTCGTGGCCCGCACGTCCAGTGCCTGCGTGATGTCGCGGCGGGCCTGCTGCTCCAGTTCGCCGAGCCGCTGCTGGACGTCGGAGATCTCCATGCGGGCATCGGACAGCTCGGACAGCACCCGGGCGAGTTCCTGATTGGTCGCGCTCAGCTCTGCCAGGGTCTGGTCGTGCTGGTTCTCGGTGAGCTCACGGGACCGTCGATCCGACTCGGCCACCACCTCGGACATGGCACGTTGAAGCTTGAGACGGGCCTTTCTCCGAAGATCGAACATATACCCATGTTGCCAGTCCGCATCCCGGCTCACCGCTCGAACCGGGATGCGGTCGGACGCCCGTGTCAGTGACCGCGACTGCGGTACATCTGACGTTGCCAGCGGGCGATGCTCTTCCACTCGCGTTCGCGTTCGGCTCGGAGCCTCGCGTCGGTGCGTGACGCGATCCACCCGTTCTCGCGAATCAGCTTGCGGTAGCTGGCAAGCCTGCGTTCGGGCAGTTCGCCGTGCTCCACCGCGCCCTGCACCGCGCAACCAGGTTCGGCCGTGTGGGAGCAGTCCGCGAACCGGCACCGCGCCGCGAGCTCCTCGATCTCGGGAAACGTCTTGTCGATGCCGTCGGACGTGTCCCACATGCCGACACCCCGCAGTCCCGGCGTGTCGATCAGGGCACCCCCGGAAGGCAGCGGCAGGAGTTCACGGTGCGTCGTCGTGTGACGTCCCTTGTGGTCGCCCTCGCGGACACGACCGGTGGCGAGCACGTCCTCGCCGAGCAACGCGTTCGCGAGCGTCGACTTGCCCGTGCCGGACGGTCCGATGAGCGCGACCGTCCCGTCGATGACGGCGGTGAGGACGTCGATGCCGTCGCCGGTGTCGGCGCTCACCGCGAGGACCGTCGCACCCGGTGCCACCGCCGCCACCTCCGCGGTCGCGGGGGAAACATCCTGCACGGTATCGGATTTGGTCAGCGCGACCACCGGCTGGGCGCCGCTCTCCCACGCCAAGGCCAGCAGGCGTTCGATGCGTCCGAGATCGAGGGCGGTGTCGAGTGCGGCGGCGATCACCACCGTGTCGACGTTGGCCGCGAGGAGCTGGCCCTCCGACCGGCCGGACGAGGACGATCGGACGATCGCGCTGCGCCGGGGGAGCAGGTCGGCGACGGCGATGTCGTCGCCGTGACGGTGGAGTGTCACCCAGTCGCCGGTGCAGAGCGTGTGCTCGCCTGCGAGCGCGCGGACGATGCCCGCGGGCGTCGCGACGTCGCAGCGACCGCGGTCCACGCGGATCACCCGACCGGGCTCCCGACCGTCGGCCGGGTAGTTGTCGAAGGTGTCGGAAAGTGTGTCGTTCCAGCCGTAGGGCAGGAGTTGTCCAGGGTCGAACATGGTGGGTGTGATCCTCGGGTCGATGAGCGCCGACCGGACCACTGCGCGGGTTCGGTCAGGCGAGGGGGAAGGGGGAGTAGACGCACACGACGTCGACCGACGAGACAGTCATCGGACACTCACTCCTTCGCAGCACATCGAGATCGAAACACAGCGAGATCTTTCGACCGGAACCCCACGATGCTCCCACCCGGCGGAACCCGGGCGCAACCGAATTACGGGCGCTCGAACCGTTCCTGGCGGCCCAGCTTCCGCAGCCGCATCCACTCCCTCAGACCCTGCGGATCACGCCGCGTGACGAGGAAGTACCACCCGAACCGCACCCATTCCTGCGGCAGCAGCTTCCGCATGCCCGGCTGGGACAGCAGATAACCGCGGTTGCGGTACGTGAAGAACCGCTTCGTCTCGTTGTCCGGGTACTGCGTGTGCATCCGGCCGCCGAGGATCGGCTTGAACTCCTCCGCGCCGTTCGGGTGCACGTACGCTGTCTGCAGGCAGGTGCCGAACGGCAGCCCCGACCGCACCAGCCGGCGATGCACCTCCACCTCGTCGCCGCGGACGAACAGACGCAGGTCGGGAACGCCGACCGTGTCGATCGCCGACGCGCGGAACAGGGCACCGTTGAACAGCGACGCGATGCCCGGCAGCAGGTCGGCGGAGTCGTCGCCGTCGGCGAACAGTTCCGAACGGAGCCGTCGCCACTCCACCCCGCGGCGCAGGGGGAACGCGAGTCGGTCGGGGTCGTCGATGTCGCAGACCACGGGGGAGACCTCGGCCAGCCCGTGCCGCTGCGCGCAGTCGAGCAGCGTCTCCAGGACCTTCGGTCCTTCGGGCCGTCCGTCGTCGTCGGCGAGCCACACCCAGTCGGCGCCGAGCGAGAGGGCGTACAGGATGCCCAGCGCGAAGCCGCCCGCCCCGCCCAGATTGTGCTGCGACCCGAGGTAGCTGACGGGGATCCCGGACGATTCGACGAGCTCACGCACGTCGTCCTCGGCGGCGTTGTCGACGACCACCAGATGGTCCAGCGGACGCGTCTGCGAGCCGAGGACCTTCAGCGATTCCGCCAGCAGTTCGCGGCGCTTGTGGGTGACGACGACACCGACGATCCGCTCGGCAGGAGCGCTCACGCGGACTCCGCCTCGGCTTCCGCGGCCGTACGAACGGGACGCTCGTTCGATCTGTCGCTACGGGCGTCCCGTTCGGCCGAAGCGGTGACCCCGGACTTCTCCCGGTCCAACTCGTAGATGACGTGGCGGACGTGGTCGGCGGCGTCGTCACCCTCGTACGCGCGGACGACGTCCTCGATGCCGCCCTGCTGCCGGATCCGACCGTGGTCGATCCACATGGCCGTGTCGCAGAGCTGGGCGAGGAATTCGTTGGAATGGCTGGCGAACACCAGGATGCCGGACCGCTCCACCAGCGCCTGCAGACGCACGCGCGCCTTCTTCATGAACTCCGCGTCGACGGCGCCGATGCCCTCGTCGAGCAGCAGGATCTCCGGGTCGATGCTGGTGACCACACCCATCGCGACGCGCACACGCATACCGGTGGAGTACGTGCGCAACGGCATCGACAGGTACTCGCCCAGCTCGGTGAACTCGGCGATCTCGTCCATCTTCGCGAGCATCTGCTTGCGGGTCTGCCCGAGGAACAATCCGCGGATGATGATGTTCTCGTAGCCGGAGATCTCGGGGTCCATGCCCACACCGAGGTCGAAGACCGGGGCCACACGGCCGCGGATGCTCGCGCTGCCGCGGGTGGGTTCGTAGATGCCGGACAGCAGCCGCAGCAGCGTCGACTTGCCGGCGCCGTTGTGGCCGACCAGGCCGATCCGGTCGCCTTCCTTCAGCGACAGATTGATGTCGCGCAGGGCCTCGACCACGACGACGTCCGAGTTGTTGCGCCCGATCGACCCGCCGGCCTTGCCGAGGAACGCCTTCTTCAGAGACCGGGACTTGGCGTCGAAGATCGGGAAGTCGACGCAGGCGTCCCGCGTCTCGATACTCACATGCTCTGTCATTACTTCAGACCCCTAAACCCAGTAGGGCACACGGGCCCGGTACTTGCGAAGCGCGAGGATGGCGGCGGCCCACCCGACGACGGTGATGGCCAGCACGATGTACCAGTGGTACGCCTGCTGATCCTGACCGATCATGGGCGCGCGCACGATGTCGAGGTAGTGGAACAGCGGGTTCAGCTCGGCGAGCTTGACGCGCTCGGCGGCCTGTCCACCCTGCGCCTCGAGGCTCTGCGTCGTCCACATGATCGGTGTCAGCACGAACAGCAGCAGCGTCATGCTGCCGAGGATCGGCGCGATGTC
Source organism: Rhodococcus jostii RHA1 (assembly GCF_000014565.1). Classification (NCBI taxonomy): domain Bacteria; kingdom Bacillati; phylum Actinomycetota; class Actinomycetes; order Mycobacteriales; family Nocardiaceae; genus Rhodococcus; species Rhodococcus jostii. The sequence goes on from NC_008268.1 coordinate 4,333,655, forward strand.
CCGGTACCGGGTGGAGAAGATGCCGAACATGATCGACACCCACGCCGCGTTGACGACGATCAGCGCGATCGCCGGAATCGCGGCCAGCGACATCCAGGTCAGGTGCCGCCACACGCCGAACGCGAACAGCATGATCACGTAGATCACCAGGTTGTGGGCGAACAGCAGCAGCTGCCGCCACACCAGCCGGTAGACGTGGACGCTCAGCGCCGACGGCAGCTGTTTGATCAGCCCCTCGTTGGCGATGAACACCTCGGATCCCTCGAGGATGCTCGCGCTGATCAGGTTCCAGACGATCAGACCCACGGTGACGTACGGCAGGAACTCGTCCAGCGGGATGTCGAGCAGGGCGGAGTACAGGATGCCCATCGCCGCGGCCTGCACGCCGGTCGCGATCGTGATCCAGAACGGGCCGATCACCGACCGGCGGTAGCGCTGCTTGATGTCCTGCCAGCCGAGGCTCAGCCACAGCTCGCGCTGAGCGAAGCCGTCCCTGAGGTCCTTGAACGCGCGACGGAAGGTCTGCGAGTCGGACGCCGGGAGCGGGCCGCCTGCGGCCTCGGTTTCGATAGCGGATGCTGACACGGGCACCGAGCCTACCGGGAGTCGAGTTCCATGCTGTTTCGCCCGTTGCTACAGGTACTGGCCGGTACCGCTCGACTGCGACCCCGGATCGGGATTGTGCGCCCCGTGCGGGTTGCCCATGCTGATGCCCGGAGGTAGTGCTCCCTGACGCATCTGTTCGAGCTGGGAGCGGGCCGCCATCTGCTGAGCGAACAGGGCCGTCTGGATGCCGTGGAACAGTCCTTCGAGCCACCCGACCAGCTGCGCCTGCGCGATGCGGAGTTCGGCGTCGGTGGGGACGGTGTCGTCGGTGAAGGGCAGGGTGAGGCGTTCGAGCTCGTCGCGCAGTTCGGGGGCGAGGCCCTGCTCGAGCTCGTGGATCGACGACTTGTGGATCTCCTTCAGCCGGTTGCGGCTGGCGTCGTCGAGCGGTGCGGCGCGCACTTCCTCGAGGAGCTGCTTGATCATCGTGCCGATGCGCATGACCTTGGCCGGCTGCTCCACCATGTCGGCCACCGACTCCGTGCCGTTGGCGTTCGCGTCCGCGGCGGATTCGGAGCCCTCGGGCTTGGTCTCGGCCTCGGCGACGGGGATGGCCATGGGCTGACCGTCGGGGCCGATCACAACGACGTGTTCATTCTCCGAGTTCGTCATGCCTCCATCTTGGCTGTTCCCGCTCGGCAGTGCGAAGGTGCGTCCGATTTGGGCCCATTCCACCTTTGTTGCACTCCACAACAATCGATGGCTGGCTTCGACCGTATTGACTTGGGGTCTTAGAGTGTCGGGCATGGCTTACGACGTTGCCCGCGTTCGGGGACTCATCCCCTCACTCGGCGACGGTTGGATCCATCTCGATCCGCAGGCCGGCATGCAGATTCCCGACGCGGTGTCGCGCACTGTCTCCACGGCCTTCCGGGCGTCTGCCTCTTCGTCGACCGGGCGACATGTGTCCAGTCGGCGCAGTGCGGCGGTACTCGATGCGGCCCGAGCAGCCGTCGCCGACCTGGTCGGAGGCGATCCCGCCGGGGTCGTGCTCGGACCCGACCGATCCGTTCTCCTCGCCTGGCTGGCGGAGTCGCTGAGCACGCGACTCGGCCTCGGTACCGGGCTGGTGCTCTCCCGCCTCGACGAGGAAGCGAACGTCGCGCCCTGGCTCAGAGTCGCCAGCCGCTACGGCGCCCAGGTGCGGTGGGCGGAGGTCGAGATCGAGACGTGCGAACTTCCCAGCTGGCAGTTCCAGGACCTCATCACCACCACGACGCGCCTCGTCGCACTCACCGCCGCATCCCCGATCGTCGGATCGGCGCCCGACGTCCGCGTCGCCTCGGACCGCGTCCACGAAGTCGGGGGACTGATGGTCGTCGACGCGATCGGCGCGGCCCCCTACGCGCACGTCGACATCAACGAACTCGGAGCGGACGTCGTCGCCGTCGGCGCCACCTCCTGGGGCGGGCCGCAGGTCGGGGCACTCGTCTTCCGCGACCCCACCCTCCTCGACCGCATCCCCGCCGTGTCGCTCAACCCGTATGCGCGGGGTGTCGAACGTCTCGAGGTCGGGGTGCACCAGTTCGCGCTCCTCGCCGGCCTCACCACGTCGATCGACTTCCTCGCGAACCTCGACGAATCGGCCACCGGTTCCCGGCGTCAGAAACTCGAGACGTCCATCAGCTCGCTGCAGAATTACCAGGACACCCTGTTCGACCACCTCATGTCCTCGCTGAAGCGGCTGCCGCAGGTCATGGTCATCGGGCGCTCGCCCAGCCGGGTTCCGACGCTCAGCTTCACCGTCGCCGGAGTCTCGGCCGACAAGGTCGCGTCGCACCTCGCCGACAAGCGCATCGCCACCGTCAGCGGCGTCCACGGCGGCTCCCGGCTGCTCGACGCGCTCGGCGTCAACGACGAGGGCGGCGCCGTCACCATCGGTCTCGCGCCGTACACCACCCGTCACGAGATCGACCAGCTCGTGAACGAGCTCGCCACCCTGGGCTGAGCCGGTCGCCGGCTTTGCCCGCTGCGCGCCCGCTGCCCCGCCGCGCCCAATGTGACATTCGTTCCGTTGGAGTGGACGAATGTCACATCGGGCGACGACGGCAGCAGGCAGACCGTCAGTTCCGCGGGATCGTCAGGATCACCTTGCCGACGGTGTCCGCCGAGTCCAGCAGTTCGTGCCCGCGCGGAGCCTCGGTGATGGGCAGTTCCGCCGCGACGATGGGATGGACCGCGCCCTCCGCGATCAGCGGCCACAGCCGCTTGCGGACGTCGGCGACGATGTCGGCCTTGCCCTCGTGTCCCGACTCGGCCCGCCCCCGCAGTCCGGCCGCCGTCACGTGGCCGCGCTTGGACAGCAACTTGCCGAGGTCCAGTTCACCCTTGCGGCCGCCCTGCATGCCGATGACGACGAGCCGGCCGTCGGCGGCGAGCACGTCGACGTTGCGGTCGAGGTACGAGCCACCCATGTTGTCGAGGATCACATCGGCGCCGTGACCGTCGGTCGCCTTGCGGATCTCGTCGACGAAATCGGCTTCGCGGTAGTTGACGAGGATGTCGGCGCCGAGTTCGCGGCAGCGCGCCAGCTTCTCCTCGGAGCCGGCGGTGACGGCCACGCGGGCCCCCAGCGCGACGCCCACCTGGATGGCGTGGGTGCCGATGCCGCCGCCACCGCCGTGCACCAGCAGCACGTCACCGCGGGACAGTCCGGCGCCCATCACGACGTTCGACCACACCGTGCACGCGACCTCCGGCAGTGACGCGGCGACGAGCAGGTCCACCCCTTCGGGCAGCGGGAGAAGCTGCGACGCGGGGACGGCCACCTTCTCCGCATATCCGCCGCCGGCGAGCAGCGCGCACACCTGGTCGCCGACGGACCACCCCGACACTCCCTCGCCGAGTTCGGCGATCGTGCCGGAACATTCGAGCCCGAGGACGTCGCTGGCTCCAGGTGGCGGGGGATAGAACCCCTGACGCTGCAACAGGTCGGCGCGGTTGACGGCCGTCGCGGCTACGTCGAGGAGAACGTGACCGGGTGGGAGTTCCGGGTCCGGCTGCTCCGCCCACTTCATGACTTCGGGGCCGCCCGGTTGATCGATCGTGATCGCATACATGGGGACGACGCTAGCGAAATGCGTCGGCGCCCGGTGGATGTGAGCGATTACAGCGGTCCCTCGGCATTCCCGGGACCGCACGCTACTGGAAAGTAATGTCGCACTACTAGACTGTGAACCTGTGACAGCAGAAACCTCCGACGCCGAAGCCGCGACCAACTGGTTGACCCCGGCCGAGATGCGCGCCTGGCGCGGGTACATGGACGGCAACCAGCGGCTGATGGACGTCCTCAACCGGGATCTGCAGGAGAAACACGATCTGTCCCTCGCGGATTACCGCATTCTGGTGATGCTGTCCGAGTCGCCGGACGGTTCGCTGCGCATGAGCGACCTCGCGGACGGCGTCCTGTCCTCCCGCAGCCGCCTCACCCACCAGATCCGGCGGATGGAAGCGCAGGGCATGGTCACCCGCGACACGTGCCTCGAAGATGGCCGCGGGGTGCTCGCCGTCATCACCGACGAAGGTCGCGCCCGGCTGGCCGAAGCGGCCCCCACCCATGTGGCCGGGGTGCGGAGCAACCTCGTCGATCTGCTCACCAAGTCTCAGTTGAAGGTTCTCGCCGAGGTGTTCGAACGCGTCGACAAGGCCATCGGCGACCGCTGACCGGTTGCCCGCCGACGCCTCTCTACCGATAAGATCGCCCACGGAAGCGTGGCAGAGCGGCCGAATGCACTCGCCTTGAAAGCGAGCGTCGTGAAAGCGACCGGGGGTTCAAATCCCTCCGCTTCCGCCAACGACCGGCAGCCCTGATCTGGTTTCTTCCAGGTCAGGGCTGTTGTCCTCTCTCTACCTCGTCCGGGGTTTCGGCCGCTTCGGCGGCAGTGCGCCGATCTCGGCGATCGCGCGTTCCACCCACGGTGTGGCGCGGTCCGGGGTGTCGCGCCACCGGTCCGGCAGGGCCAGGTACTCGCGCAGCGGCTTTTCTCCCGGACCGAACGGGCCGACGCCGTCGGACGACGCCAGCTCGTCCCTCGCCTGCTCGGTCAGGAATCGCACCCCGACTTTCGGTCCGAGGAGTCCGGCGAACATGTTGCCGTTGACGAACGCGCCCAGGTTGCCGAACATCGGCTTCACCTCGACGCCGGGGGTGTCGGGGATCAGCGACCGGAAGAACTGTTTGTCCTCCTCGGAGGGTCTGGGCATCTTCACGGTCTACTGATCCTGACGTTCCTCGGGCGTCATGATGCTGAAGATCGCGCCCTGCGGGTCGGTGACCGCGGCCATGCGACCGACGGTGGGGATGTCCATTGCTTCTTCGACGATCGTGCCGCCGAGTTCGACGGCCTTCGCGGCGCTGGCGTCGACGTCCTCGACGGCGAAGTACACCCGCCAGTGGTTCGGGGTGCCGGGCTTCATCGGCTCACCGCATCCACCGACCTGGTCGTCGCCCACCTCCAACAGCGTGTAGGTGTACTCCGGTCCCATCGGCATCTTCGACGACGTGATCCCGAAGACGCTGTTGTAGAACGCGAGCGCCGTGTCGACGTCGTCGGTGTTCAGTTCGTTCCACAGGCAGGCGCCCGGGTCGCCGACGAGGGTGGCGCCGATGTGCTTGTTCGCCTGCCACAATCCGACGGCCGCCCCGGTGGGGTCGGTGACGAAGGACATGCGGCCCGCTTCCCCCACGTCGAACGCGGGCATCAGAACTTGGCCGCCCGCGCCGGGGACCTTCGCGACCGTCTCGTCGACGTCGTCGACGGCGATGTAGGTGTTCCAGTTCGCCGGCGCCCCGGCCGCTGCTGTATCGGGTTGTAGTGGCGCGATGGCGGCGACGTTCTCGCCGCGCACGGTGGCCATCGAGTAGACGGGGCCTTCGGGCATCGGCCGGTCGTCGTATTCCCAGCCGAGTAGTTCCGCATAGAACTTCTTGGCGGCGTCCTGATCGCTGGTTTGGAGGTCTACCCAGTCCGGTGTTCCCTGGGCGTATTCCGACTTGATGGGCATGACTGGACCTTTCCGTGTGAGGTGTCTAGGCCGCCGGGACGGGGCGGCGACCGGTGTAGGCGATGAGCCGGGTGACCGCGTCGCTGGTGTGCGGGGCGGGTACGGGGTCGTCGAACCCGACGACCTTCCTGCCTTCGGGCGTGATGATCTTGTGTGTCAGCGACAGCACGTATTCGGCGAGAGGCTCGGATACGGCCACCTCGCCTCCGATCGCGACTGCGAAATCCCAGGCGTGGACCAGGAATTCGATCGAGAGGATGCCCGCGGCGACGGTGGCGGGAGGGTGGTTCGTCCCGATCGTCACCGTGCCGTCCAGGCCGCGACTGCGCCACGCCTCCAGCGCGGGTTGGGCGAGGTCGGCGATTCTGGCCTCGACGGGTTTGCCGGGGTCGTCCTCGAACGTCGCGCCCGCCGCGCCGCCGAGGGCCGTGATCGAACCGACGAGGTGGTCGGCGAGCTGCGAGACGGTGAACTCGGCGCATGCCGTCTGCTTGGACATGTCGGCGGCCGTGACGTCGCGCAGGACACGTTGCACGACGGCCAGTGTCGCCTCGGCACTGGACAGTTCGTCGAGTGGATCGGGCACGGCCGCCCACTCGTCGGGTCCGGCGTCGCTCTTCTGCGCGGCGGCGACGAGACGGTCGAGGTAATGGTTCCAGCCCTCCGCGTGGCGGACGGCCTGTTCGTCGGTGAGTCCGTCGTGCACGAGTCGCACCTCGGTTCCACCGGCCGTGGGGGTGAGCGTCACCGTCACGGTGGACGATCCCGGTGGGAGTTCGTCGTCACCTTCCCAGCCCCATGTGTACACCACCCGCTTGCCGGGCACGACCTCGCGGAACGTGCCCGCGGCCGAATGTCCGGGAACGACGGTCCACCGGTACTCGCCACCGGCCTGCAGGTCGACGCGGGCCGCGACGGTCTGCCAGCGCCGCAGGCGTTCCGGTCGGGTGACGAGGTCGAACGTGGCGTCCGGGTCGAGCGGGACGACGACGGTCTTGTCGAATGGCATCAGCTGTCTCCTTTGGAAGCTGCTTCCTCGGTGGCGTCCGCGACGAGGCGGTCGAGTTCGTCGATCCAGAAGGAATCGAACAACGCGCGCAGTTGCGCGAGTCCCTGTGGGTCGAGCCGGTAGTACCTGAAGCGTCCGTCCTTGCGCGGAGTGACCAGCCCGGCCTCGGTGAGCACCCGGAGATGTTGCGATATCGCCGACCGGCTCGCGGGGAAGTGTGCGGCGAGATTGTTGACGGTCTGTTCACCTGATGTCAGCAGTTGCACGAGGCGTCTCCGGGTGGGCTCAGCTGCGACTTCCAACTGATCGAGCACGACCAATACGTTAGTCGTGACTAACGCGTTGTGCAATGGATCTCGCCGCAGCGGTCGTGAGGTGGGAGAATTCATGGCGACGAGGGAGTGAGAAATGACAACGTCAAGCCCCTGGCCCACGATTCACGACGAACGCCGCGCACTGGTGGACGACCTCGAACCGCTGACCGACACACAGTGGTCGACGCCCTCGCTCTGCGAGCGGTGGACCGTGCGGGACGTGTTCGCGCACATCACGGCGACGGAGAAGATGACGCCGCCGAAGTTCGTCGGAAAACTCGTCGGGTCGGGATTCCGGATCAACACCATGTTCGAGAAGGACATCGCACACGAAGAGGAAGGAACACCGGCGGAGTCACTCGACGAGTTCCGGGCGCACATGGGTGACTCCACGCATCCGCCCGGCCCGATCGACGCCATGCTGGGCGAGATCATCGTCCACGCCGAGGACATCCGCCGACCGCTCGGCATCGCACACGAGTACCCGATGGACGCGGTCGTCCGCGTCGCCGACTTCTACAAGGACTCGAACCTGCTGATCGGGTCGAAGTCCCGGGTCGCGGGGCTGACGCTGCGGGCGACCGACACCGACTGGTCCACCGGATCGGGGCCCGAGGTCTCCGGCCCGATGTTGGCGCTCGTGCTGGCGATGACGGGTCGCCGTGCCGCGCTCGACGAACTCAGTGGCGACGGTCTCGACCAGCTGAAGTCCGCCCTGTCCAAGTAACGGCAAGGCATCCACACACACCCCTTCTGCGTAGCCGCACTCGTATCAGGCCCGGAAGGGGTGCGGCTGCGTGAAACGGGTGCGTCTGCCGAGGCGGATGAGCCGGGACGACCGGCGGCGGACCGTGATGACTACAACCCGATCACGCCGGAGCACACAGCTGTCACAAAACCTCTAAGCTCTTGTTGACCGGACGCATTTTGTACTGTGCAATCGGGGTCCACACAGTCCGGGGAAGAGGGATTTCTTTATGCGTCGCGAAGCATTGGCTGCCGTCGGTCTGGCAGTGTCACTGACCCTCATGGGGCCGGCGTTCACTGCTGTGGCCGATCCGGCGCCTGCTCCGGTCGCGCCTCCGGGAAGCGGCGTCGCGAGCGTCGACAAGATCGTGCCGCTCACCGACACCCGTAGTGCCGTCTTCATCAATTCCCCCGCCATGGGCCGCGTCGTGCAGGTGCAGGTGCTGCACCCCGCCGGTGGCGGGTCGAGGCCGTCGCTGTACCTGCTCGACGGGGTCAGCGCGGGCGCCGAGTCGGACTTCCGGGAAAGCACCTGGACGCAGAAGACGGATGTGGTCCAGTTCTTCGCCGACAAGAAGGTCAACGTGGTGCTCCCGGTCGGTGGCACCGCCAGCTACTACACCGACTGGCAGCAGCCAGACCCCACGCTCGGTGTCAACAAGTGGGAAACGTTCCTGGCCAACGAACTCCCGCCGATCATCGACAAGAATTTCAGCGGCAACGGCGTCAATGCCGTCGCGGGTGTGTCGATGGGCGCGATGGGCGCCGCCAACCTCGTCACCCGGCACCCGCAGCTCTACCGCGGGCTCGCCGCCTACAGCGGATGCCTCGACAACACCCAGCCCAGCTCGCGGGACTCGGTGCGGGGCACGGTGGCGTTCAAAGGCGGGAACCCGGCCAACATGTGGGGTCCCGACACCGATCCGGCCTGGACCGCACACGACCCCTCGGTGAACGCCGAAGCCCTGCGCGGCAAGCAGATCTACATCTCGACGGGCAACGGGCTTCCCGGACCGTACGAGATCAGCGGCGACATTGCGTCCACGATCGCGGTGGGCGGACCACTCGAGGCGGCGGCGAACGTCTGCACGCAGACGTTCCAGCAGCGCCTGACCCAGCTCTCGATCCCGGCGACGTTCATCTACCGCAACTTCGGCACGCATTCGTGGCCGTACTGGCAGGACGAACTCCGCACGTCGTGGCCCGTCCTGAAGGGCGCGCTCGGCGTCTGACCGGCGTCTCTAGCCGACCACGGTGATCCGGTCGGTGTTCGGCGGCGCGACCGGTGACTTCGTTCCCAGATATGCCGTGAAGGCGTCGAGGTCGCAACCTGCGTGCACGGCCTCGGCGCGGGTGCGGAAGGCGTCGAAACCGTCGCCGCCGTCGGCGAGGAACTTGTTGACGGCCACCCGGTAGGTGCCCTCGGGAACGACGGCGTCGCCGTTCACCCGGATGTCCGAGATGCGTTCGCCGACAGTCGCCGAGCGGTTCATGGTGTACGTCAGCGAATTCGACGGGGCGAGGATCCGCTCCGTGATCGTGCCGTCTCCGCGCGGCTGGAACTGCTGCTCCAGGGCAGTTTTCAGGGTCGCGCCGGTGACCGCCAGGACCTCGAGGGTATTGCCGAAGGGTTGGGCGGCGTAGGTCTGCCCGTAGGTGACGGCGCCGTCCGGGCCGCGCAGCAGATCCTCGCGGAGTCCACCCGGGTTGGTGAGTGCCACCTGGGCGCCGTGCCCGGACCCCGCAGCCAGCTGGGCGTCGGCGACGACGTTACCGAGGGTGGACTCGCCGCTGCCGGTGTCGTCGCGGGTGAGGTCGCCCGACAACGACGCCACGCGCGCCGCACCGATCTCGGAGGCCTGGGCGGCGGCGCCGTCCGCGAGCGCCTGGATGTCGGGGTCCGACGGGATGTCGTGGGTGACCACCTGATTGAACGCCGACGCGCGGTCACGCAGGACGTCGCGGGTAGTGCGGTCGATCGACACGTCGACCACCGAGACGATGCGCCCGTGCGACGCGCCCTGCATCATGACGCGCGGGTTCCCCATCGGGTCGGGAAACGAGCAGTTGTACTGCTGGTGGCTGTCGGCGGTGAAGATGACGTCGACCTTCGGGGACGCCCGCAGCGCGAGGTCGCGAGCGGGGCCGGATGTCACCTCGCACGAATTGGGACCGTTGTCGGCGACGGGTTCGGCTCCCTTGTGCATCAGCAGCACGATCGCCCGCACGCCGAAGAAGTCGAGGAGATCCGCCGTCCGGTCGACGGCCGCGAGTTCGTCCGTGAAGCGCAGCCCTCCCACCCCCTCCGGGGTCACCATCGTCGCGGTGTCGGCGGGCATGGTCGCGATGACCCCGACCGGGATTCCCTCGACGTAGTCGACGGTGAACGGCAGGGTCGCGGGCGCGCCGTCGTCGAACTCCATGTTCGCTGCGAGGAGCGGAAAGTTCGCGCCCTCGAACGTGTTTCCGAAGCGGCAGCCGTCGGTGGGATGGCAGCCGCCGGTCTGCATCCGCCGGAACTCCGTGTATCCCTCGTCGAGTTCGTGATTGCCGATCGCGGACGCGTCGACGCCCATCCTGTTGAGCAGCTGCACGGTCGGTTCGTCGTGGAACATCGCGGATTCGAGTGCCGACGACCCCCAGCTGTCACCCACGGAATACAGCAGTGAATGCGTGGCCTGGCCGCGCAGCTGATCGACGTACGCGGCAAGGTAGGCGGCACCGCCGGCCGGGACCAGTGAGCCGTCGGCGTGCTTCACCTGACTGCGGACGCCGGGCGGCGGTTCGAGGCTGCCGTGGAGGTCGTTGAAGGCGAGGAGCCGGACGGAGACCGCGGTGTCCTGCGCCTGCGCCACGGACAGCCCCGCCGTCACCGAGATCGCCAGAGCCATCGCCAGTCCGGCAGCCGGCACGGCAGTGCGGAGCGCGGCGCGGCGACGCATGTGGGGGCTCCCTTCGGCAAAACCTCACTGAGTCTGCCAACAAGGAGTCACGGGCGTTATACCCGTGGGTAACGTTTACGTCTCGAGCGTTACGCCCGGACCGCGACGTTCGCGAGCGAGCGTGCCTCGGTGCTCGTCGCGAAGGCGAGGAACGCGTCGTTCTCCGCGGGATCGCCGATCGTGATCCGTACCCCGTCGTCGCCGTACGGGCGCAGCAGCACACCGGCCTCGGCGCTGGCGGCGGCGAACGCCCCGGAGTGGGCGCCCAAGGGGAGGTAGACGAAGTTGGCGGCCGATTCGGGCACCTCGTACCCGGCGGCGAGCAGAGCGTCGCGTACCCGCTTCCGCTCGGCGACGACGCCGTCCGTGCGTGCCAGCAGTTCGCCGGACGCGGCCAGCGACGCGATGGCGGCGGCCTGCGCGACGGCGTTGACCGCGAACGCGATGTGCACCTTGGTCAGCGCGGTGACGACCGCGGGATCGGCGACCGCGTACCCGACGCGGATGCCGGCGAGGCCGTAGGCCTTGGAGAACGTGCGCAGCACCACCACGTTGGGGCGTCCGCGGAACAGTTCGATGCCGTCGGCGTCGGACCGGTTGTACTCGAAGTAGGCCTCGTCGAGGGCCACCAGGACGTCGGCGGGGACGGCGTCGAGGAACCGCTCGAGTTCGGCCTTCGTCAGCGCGGTGCCGGTGGGGTTGTTCGGGTTGCAGACGAAGATCAGCCGGGTGCGGTCGGTGATCGCGGCCAGCATCGCGTCGAGGTCGTGACCGTGGTCGGCGGTGAGCGGAACCTTGACGGGCGTCGCCCCGGCCACCTGCGTGACCACGGGGTACGCCTCGAACGACCGCCACGCGAAGATGACCTCGTCGCCGTCGTTGCAGGTGGCCTGCACCAACTCCTGGCACAGGCTCACCGAACCGCAACCCGCGGCGATGTTCTCGGTGGCCACCCCGAGGTGGTCGGCGAGCGCCGCGATCAGGGCGACGTGACCGTTGTCCGGGTACCGGTTGGCGTTGGCGGCGGCGTCCGCGATCGCGTCGCGCACACTCGGCAACGGGCCCAGTGTGGTCTCGTTGCTCGCCAGCTTGATCGCCCCCGGAAAGTTCTTGCCGGGGATGTAGGCCGGAATCGTCTCGAGGTCTGCCCTGGTTCGCGGAGTCACCAGGCGATTATGCGCCTCCCGATCCACTGCGCCGACGCCCCCTTCGTGCCAAGGTAGGGACATGTCGGGATTCTTCAGGGACAGTGCAGCCCTGCGGACGTCCGGAGGCGCGCCGGAAAGCCCTCAGCTGCGTGTTCCGCTCACCGCGGTGGAACCGGACGGTCCGGCGCGGGGCGGGATCGTGGTCCTGCACGAGTCGCGTATCTTCAGCGAACCTCTCCTCGATCTGATGCACTCGCTCGCGATGGAGGGGTGGGTGACGGTCGCGCCGCACCTCTTCCACCGGGACCCGGCACCCAGCGATGTCGAGGTGTTCGGCGACGCCCTGTTCGCCGACTTCGACGCCACGTTCGACTGGCTGCTCGCGCGAGGGATCTACGCCGACTGCGTGGGCGTGCTGGGTTTCGACGACGCCGGGACCGCCGCCCTGCTCGTTGCCACGACGCGTCCGGTCGGCGCAGCCGTGAGTGTTGCCGCCCGCGGGATCGTCGAGCCGCTGTCGGAGGACGCGCCCGCGCTGGTGCACGCCGCCCCCGACCTGAAGGCCCCGTGGCTCGGTCTGTACGGGGAGGACGATCCGTCCACGCCGCCCGATCAGGTCGAGCTGCTGCGCGACGCCACCGCCAAATCCGACGTCGCGGGGCTCGTGGTGAGTTACGCCGGGCTCGCGCACCGGGCCGACGAACCGCCTCAGGTGCCCGACGGCAGGGACGACGACCCGGGTGCCCAGGCCATCGTCGACGCACAGCGGCGGATCTTCGACTGGTTCGACAGCCACCTGCGATAAAGCGGCCATCCTTACGCTCTGACCAGCCGTTTTGCCTTTGTGGTGGAAAGGTGTGTAATCTTTCGCACCGGCGGTCCGAAGGGATCGGAACCACCCCAGGGAGGCGTGCCAGAGCGGCCGAATGGGACTCACTGCTAATGAGTTGTCCCTTTTACGAGGGACCGGAGGTTCAAATCCTCTCGCCTCCGCCACACCGGGCCTAGTCGGCCGGTGCAAGCTAGACAACTGAAGAACATGCGCCCGTAGCTCAACGGATAGAGCACTTGACTACGGATCAAGAGGTTAGGGGTTCGAATCCCTTCGGGCGCACAAAGAAACCCCGTCAACTGCAGTAATGCAGGTGGCGGGGTTTCTCTTTGTCGCGATCCGGCCCGTGGCCGCCTAGCAGCAGGACGTTCCCGCGGAGGCCTTCGCCCCGTCCGCGGCGGTGCCGCAGCAGGTGGCTCCCTCGGCATCGGGGTCGAGGTGCCGAGGGCTCGACCCGAACGTGTCGGAGTCGGCGAGCACGGTGTAGACCTCCCACTTCTCGCCGGCGGGGCCGGTGACCCACACTTTGTCCTGGGTCGCGAAGCAACAGGTGGTGCCGATCTCCTCGTCGGTGAACAGGCCTTCCCCGGTCAGCCGTGCGATCTCCTCGTGCACCCGGGCGCTCGATTCGACCTCGACGCCGAGGTGGTTGACGGTGCCGCCCTCGCCGGGGTTCTCGATCAGCACCAGCTTGAGGGGTGGCTGCGCGATGGCGAAGTTCGCGTAACCAGGCTTCAGTTTCGCCGGTTGTGTATCGAACAGTTTCGAGTAGAACGTGACTGCTTCCTCCAGATTGTCGACATTGAGGGCGAGTTGGGCGCGGGACATGACAACCTCCACCTGTGTGACATATGTCGAATTACTTGCACTCATAGAATCCCACCTTTTTGACATATGTCAAGAAGCTGGGAGGATGGAGCCATGCCCAAGACGTTGCCGGTCGTAGATGTCTCCGCGCCGATCTGCTGTGCGCCCGTCTCGGCCGCCCCGATGGCCGACGAGGCCGCCCTGCACCTCGCGCTGCGCCTGAAGGCGCTGGCCGACCCGGTCCGCATCAAGCTGATGTCGATTCTGCTGACCGCGAGCGACGGCGAGGTGTGCACGTGCGATCTCGCGACCGGCGTGGGCCTGTCCGAATCGACCGTCAGTCACCATCTCGGCCAGCTGAAGAAGGCGGGAATGGTCCAGTCCGTCCGCCGCGGCATGAACGTCTTCTACAGTGCGCGGGCGGACGCCCTCGACGCGCTGCGGGTGGTCCTCGACCCCAACTGCTGCACCTGACACCGCCCGGGATCGGTCACGACGTTCGCGTGCTCGATTCGAGACCGATCGTGGTGGTAGTCGAACCGAGGCCGATCCGTGGCCAGCCTGCGGTGACCGCGATGAATCCCGACGTGGGTATCGCGTCCAGCCAGTAGTGCGGTTCGGTGCGGTACTCGGGCGGCCCGCTCCGGCACGGCTTCGCCGCCGCCGCCGGATGGTACGGATCGGCCTCGCCTTCGACGTCGTCGACGCGCGCCCGCACCGACAGATAGGACCACCGCGTCGAGGGATCGTCGGGGTCGGACAGCGGGCGGGTCTCGTACTGCGCCAGCTCCGCGGGCCTGCCCGTCGCGGTCAGGGCCATCCGGAGGTGGAGGCCGTCCGGAAACGCCACCACCTCGAACAGCTCGAGCGTGAGATGGTCTTCGGCCGTGAGGAGCAGGGGGCCGTGCACCCGGTGTCCTCCGGTGGTGGGTGGTGCTACTGCCGGCCAACGCGGTCTGCGCATGACCCCTATAGTCCCACCGATCCGAATGCAGATGCAATGGTGGACAACGAAGTTCATGCCGTGTAGGGGTCGGTGCAGCCGCGACCTCAGCGGGTGGGCGGGGCGAACTCCGGCTGGTCGAGCAGTCGGAGCCAGCTTCCGTCCGGTTGCCTGCGGACGACCTGCGCCCGCGCGCCGGATCCGTCCTTGGGTGGCGTGGACGTGAGGGCGATGTCGTCACTGATCAGCGTGGGGAGTGGCGCCTCCGGTTCGAAGTGCGGCGCGTTCGCGAGCACCGACTCCCACAACTTCTGGATGGCTGCCCGGCCGACGGTCCGGCTGCCGGGGGGATACGCCATGACGGCATTCTCCTCGTAGAGGGCGGCCACTCCGGCCGCGTCGCCGGCGTTGCTGCGCTCGACGAACAGTCGGGTGAGATCTTCGGGGTTCAGGGCCTTCTCGTAGTCGGACACGGGAATCCTTTCGTGGGTGAACGGCTGTCACATACCAGAGTGGTGTCGCCTCAACCGGAAGTCCAACAGATAGTTCTGCTGGATACTAGAATTTCTGCTTATGGAATTGAGGCAGCTGGAGTACTTCGTCGCGGTCGCCGAGGAAGCGAACTTCACCCGTGCCGCGGAACGCGTCCACATCAGCCAGTCGGGGATCAGCGCGCAGATCCGGCAGCTCGAGCACGACCTCGGCGCCACGCTGATCGACCGGTCGAGCCGGACGGCGACGCTCACGGCCGCGGGAGAAGCGGCGCTCGTGCACGCCCGCGCGGCCCTCGCCTCGGCCGACGCGATGCGTCAGGCCGTGGACGACGTGAACCAGCTGATCCGGGGCCGGCTCGTCGTGGGGATGGTCACCGCCTGCACGGTGAAGCCGCTGTTCGACGCGCTGTCCGCGTTCCACGTCGCGCACCCCGGGATCGAGATCACGCTGACCGAGGACAGCTCCGACCGCCTCGTCGAACGGGTCCGCGCCGGTGCGATCGATCTCGCCCTCGTGGGCACCGCGACCGCCCCGCCGGACGGGTTGGATGCCTTCCCGATCATCAGCGAGGGGCTGGTCGCGGCCGTGCCGCCCGGACATCCGCTGGCCGGGCGTTCCCGCGTCACCCTGGCCGAACTCGGCGACCATGCGATCGTATGTATGCCGACCGGAACGGGGATCCGAACGGTTTTCGACCAGGCGTGTGCGGCCGCCGGCCTCCGCCCCGACATCGCGTTGCAGGCGAGTGCACCCGACGCCGTCGCCGACCTCGCGATCCGCGGACTGGGGGTCGCGATCCTCAGCGAGTCGATGGCGACGGATTACCGGGGGCGGTTGACGGCGGTCACACTGGACGACGTCGACATCCCGGCCGTGCTCGCGCTGGTCTGGAAGAGTCTCGCGGGTCCGGCGCTCCGCGAACTCGTCCTGCACACCCGCCGCACTTTCGGGGAAGTGCCGGCCGCGGTCGGCCGGTGAATCCTCACACCACCGATGTCATCCCGCCGTCGATGAAGATCACCTGACCGTTGACGTACCGGGAACCGTCCGACGCCAGCCACACCGCGGGACCGACGAGATCGTCCGGGGTGCCCCACCGGCCTGCCGGCGCGCGGCCGCGGAGCCACGAGTCGAACTCGGGGTCGTCGACGAGGGCCTGCGTCATCTCGGTGTGAATGTAACCGGGCGCGAGGCCGTTGATCTGCAACCCGGACGCCGCCCATTCGGCCGTCATCGCGCGGGTCAGATTCCGCAGTCCGCCCTTCGCCGCGGTGTACGGCGCGATGGTGGGCCGGGCCAGGTCGCTCTGCACCGAGCAGACGTTTATGATCTTCCCGCTCCCGCGGGCGATCTGGCACCGTGCGACCGCGCGCCCGACGAGGAAGGCGCTGGTGAGGTCGGTGGTGAGCACCCTGTTCCAGTCGTCGAGAGTGACGTCGAGCAGCGGCTGACGGTGTTGCAGCGCAGCGTTGTTCACCAGAATCTCGATCGGCCCGACCTCCGATTCGATCCGTTCGACGGCGTCGGTCACCCGATCGGGATCCGTGACGTCGAACGCGTACGCGTGGACGCGGGTCTCGCCGAACTCCTCGCGGAGGCGCTCACGTGCCTGCGCGAGGCGCTCACCCGAAACCCCGTTGAGGACGATCGTGGCGCCCGCCTCGGCCAGGCCGCGCGCGAGTGCGTAGCCGATTCCCCGGCTCGAACCGGTGACCAGGGCGATGCGCCCGGACAGATCGAAGAGATTCACAGCGCACGCACCGGGTTGGCCAGCGTGCCGATACCGTCGAGCGTGATCTCGGTACGGTCGCCCGGTTCGACCGGGCCGAGCGTGAACGGGCAACCTGTGAGCACGACGTCTCCCGGCCCGAGGGTCAGATACCGGGTGAGATGGACCAGTTGCTCGGACACGTTCCACGCGAGCTGCCGCGTGGACGCCTCCGCCACGGTCACGCCGTTGACGCGCACGGTGATCGGAACGTCCCCGGAGCCGAGATCCGTCTCGATCCACGGTCCCAGCGGGGTGAAACCGTCGCCGTGCTTCGCCTGGGTGAGCTTGTCGTCCAGCGCTATCTGCTCGACGGCGGTGACGTCGTTGCCGATCGTGTACCCGAGGATCGCGGACGGGACGTCCTCCGGGCGAAGCCTGCGGCACGTGCGGCGGATGACGACGGCCAGTTCGCCCTCCACGTTGACCTGCCCCAGCCCCTCGTCGACGACGATCGGATCCTCGGGCCGATCACCGTGCGCGTCGACTTCATGAACGCCTGCAACGGCAGGTCGCGATCTCCGGGTGCGCCGTTGTGGGCCATCCCGAGCAGGACTCGCGGTTCGGCGGGCGCGAGCAGCCGTGCGCCGTCGAGGTCGTGTGCGGGTCCGGTGAAGGTCGGTGTGTCCGCGTACGGATCCGCCACCTCGTGCCAGCGACCGTCGCGCAGGCACACCGGCCGCGGTCCCGATTCGGTGGCGATGCGGGCCAGTCTCATGCGTCGACCCGCGCCTTCGACTCGGCGGCCGCGACATCCGGTCCGTGGACCGGGTCGGCCATCGCATCCCAGGCCAGCCCGAGGTCGCGGCCACGGGTTTCGGGTGTCACGAACGTGGTGGCGAACGTGATGACACTGAGGATCAGAACGTAGATCGCGAGCGGCACCCACGAGTTGTTCAGCAGCGACAGCAGCAGTGCGCCGACGAAGGGGGCGATGCCGCCTGCGAGGATGGCGCTCGTCTCCCGGGCGACGGCGACGCCGATGTAGCGGTGGCGATTTCCGAACAGTTCGGGCAGGGCCGCGCACTGCGCGCCGAGCATCACGTTGACGCCGATCCCGTAGCTGACCGCGAGCGTCGCCACCACGAGGTACGGGTTGCCGAGTGAGAGCAGCCACCACGACGGGACCGCGAGGACGAGCTGCAGCGCCGCACCGAACCGGTACACCCGCATCCGGCCGAAGCGGTCCGACAGCGCGCCCGAGAACGGGATGACGAGCATGCCGATGGCGGCGCCGCAGGCGATGGCGAGCGGTCCGATCGACTTGCTGACACCCACCACCGTCGTCACGTAGCTGATGCCGAGGGTCTGGAAGATGTACGAGCCGCCGTTCTCGGCCATCCGCAGGCCGATGCCGCGGAGCACGCTGGGCATCGAGCTGCCGATCAGTTCCCGGAACGGGCTCTCACTGATCTGATCCTGCTTCTCCAGCTTGATGAACGTGGGGCTCTCCTGCATGCGGAGCCGGATGAACACGGCGACGGCGATGAGGAAGACCGACGCGAGGAACGGCACCCGCCACACCCAGGCGAGGAGGAGTTCGCGATCGATCTGGCCGAGGATCGCGAAGACCCCGGACGCCATCAGGGTGCCCACCATGATCCCGACGAACGGGAGTGCGGAGAAGAATCCGCGGCGCTCGGTGGGCGAGTACTCCGCCATCAGCGTGGTGGCACCGGCCTGTTCGGCGCCCGCGCCGAAGCCCTGCAGCAGTCGCAGCGCGACCAGCAGGATCGGGGCCCAGATGCCCACCTGCGCGCCGGTCGGCAGAACGCCGATGAGCGTGCTCGCGCCGCCCATGATCGCGATCGTGATCATCAGGACGGCCTTGCGTCCGAGGCGGTCCCCGAGGGCGCCGAAGAACAGGCCGCCGACGGGCCGGGCGAGGAAGCCGACGGCGTACGTGCCGAAACTGGCCATCAACGCGGCCGACGCACCCATGGCGGGGAAGAACAGCTGGCCGAAGATCAGTGCCGACGCCAGGCCGTACAGGGCGAAGTCGTAGTACTCGAGCGCGCTGCCGATGGAACTGGCAAGCGTCGCGCGTTTGAGGTTTGCGGCGTACTCCGGGTCGTCGGAGGCGCGCACCGGTGGGGTGGAGTGGCTGCTGCCTTCCGGCATCTTCGAGTCTGCGCCTACTTGAATCTTCGATTCTGGGGACATCTTCTGCTCCGTTGTGGGACGGGACCACGTCGAGCGCGGTCACAAACAGGTCGGTGTAGTGACCCAGGTCACTGGCGTGTCGAGGACGATACCGCGCGGACGGCTATTTGTCATACATAACTGAAAGTGTTGACTGAATCACATGATTAGTGCAGAGTTTTTGATCTGAACATATGGTCAGCAACGGCCCGTACCGGAGGAATCTGCAGTGAGCGCACACGACCCGAAGCCACTCGACGGGCGACTCCGCGTCGTCGCCGCGACCCCCGTCAGCGAAGAGCTCATCAGTCTCGTCACCCGGGCGGAACCGCGCATCGACTTCATCCGTGAGCAGGACCTGCTGCCGCCCTCCCGATTCCCGGGTGATCACTCCGGCGATCCGTCGTACTCCCGGACCGCGGAGCAGCAGCAGGCCTTCGACGACCTGGTCGATTCGGCGCACGCCCTGTACGGCGTGCCCGACGAGAATCCCGCGGCACTGACGAGGACGGCAGGCGTCAACCCCGACCTCCGCTGGGTGCACACGATGCCCGCCGGCGGCGGGGCCCAGGTGAAGGCGGCCGGGCTCACCGACGAACAACTCGACCGCATCGCATTCAGCACCTCCGCCGGTGTGCACGCGGAACCGTTGGCCGAGTTCGCCGTCTTCGGCCTGCTGGCCGGCGCCAAGACCCTCCCGCGGCTCCTCGCCCAGCAGCGTGACAAGGTGTGGAGCGGCCGCTGGGCCATGGGAACCGTGTCCGGGCAGCGCATCGTCATCGTCGGACTGGGCAGCATCGGCCGTGCGACGGCGCTGAAGCTGAAGGCCCTCGGCGCCACCGTCGTGGGAACGAGCAGGCGCGACACCGCGGTCGAGGGCGTCGACGGGATCGTCCACCCCGACCGGCTGGCCGACGTGGTCGGGGACGCGGACGGCATCGTCGTGACGCTTCCCGGAACCAGCGCCACCGAAGGCCTCGTCAGCGCAAAGGTATTCGGCGCCGTCAAGCCCGGAGTCACGGTGGTGAGCGTGGGCCGGGGCACCGTCGTCGACGAGGTCGCCATGACCGCCGCGATCGAGGACGGGCGGGTCGGGTTCGCCGCGCTGGACGTGTTCGCGTCCGAGCCCCTGGCATCGGACAGTCCGCTGTGGGCTCACCCGAACGTGCTGGTCAGCCCGCACACCGCGGCGTTGAACCCCGCGGAGGATCGCCTCATCGCGGAACTGTTCGCGCGCAACGCCACCCGGTTCCTCGACGGCGAGGAACTGATCAACCGCGTCGACACCGTCGAGTTCTACTGACGCTTCCGGCGTTCATCCCTCACGGATGATGTCTCGTCGCCCCTGCTCTGTGAGGCTCGAACGCAGTGCTGTCCGGTGGTTCGAGAGACGGGGTGATGCATGCCTTCCGTGGGAGCCTCGCTGTTCTGGATCGTGGCATGCGCCGTGATCGCACCGCTGCTCGCCGGGATGTTTCCCCGGAAGCTGGTGCCCGAGGTCGTCCTTCTGCTCGTCGCCGGGATCGTCATCGGCCCTCACGTCTTCGACATTGCGGTCGAGGGCAGCGAGATCGAGTTGCTGCGCGACCTGGGTCTGGGTCTGCTCTTCCTGCTGGCCGGGTACGAGATCGACACGGCCGAGATCACCGGTCGCGGCGGCAGGCGGGCCCTGCTGACGTGGCTGGTCTCGCTGGCCCTGGCGTTCGCTGTGGTGTCACTGCTGAGCATCGTCCACGTGGTCGACGCCGGAACCGCGGTGGCCATTGCCATGACGTCGACAGCGCTCGGCACGCTGCTCCCGATCCTTCGTGACGCGGGCGCCCTCGACACCCGGCTGGGCCGGACGATCCTCAATCACGGCGCGTTCGGCGAACTCGGACCCGTCGTCGCCATGGCGGTTCTGCTCGGCTCCCGAGGGTCGGTGGCGTCCATCGTGGTCCTCGGACTGTTCACGGCCGCGGCGGTGCTGGTCGCGTTCATCCCCGCCCGCGTGCGGCGGGAGGGTTCCCGGATCACCGCGATCATCCGGTCGGGATCGGAGACGACGTCGCAGACGACGGTCCGGCTGACCATGCTGCTCCTCGTCGCGCTCACCGTGCTCGCGGCGTCGTTCGGGCTCGACACGATCCTCGGTGCCTTCGCGGCGGGATTCATCCTGCGGCGGGCCACACCCGAAGGCGACGAAACGCTCGAAAAGAAGCTCGACGGCCTGGCGTTCGGGTTCCTGATCCCGATCTTCTTCGTGACGTCCGGCATGGCCATCGACGTCGCCGCGGTGGCGTCCGAACCCGGCGTCCTCATCGCGTTCGTCCTGCTGATCCTGCTGGTCCGGGCAGGCCCGGTCTACGTCGCCGGGAGGTTCGACCGGGGTGCGAACGGCACGGATCCACCCTTCACCGCCCGCGAACGCACCCAGCTGGCGCTGTACGCGGGAACCGGCCTGCCGCTGATCGTGGCCGTCACCGGAGTGGCCGTCGACTCCGGTGACATGACGTCCGCCAACGCCTCCGTGCTCGTCGCGGCCGGCGCGATCACCGTCCTCCTCTTCCCGCTCGCCGCGTCGCTGCTCGCGTCGAGCCCCGAACCGGCGGCCGATACGGCGGGTCCACGAGGAGACCAGAACCCCGGGAGCAGGCAGTGACTCGAACCGAAACGACGCAGGCGCCGGCCCGAGCGACGCTGATCCTCGCGACCCTGATCCTCGTCGCCGCCGTCGCCAACCTGAACCTGTCGGTCGCGAACGTCGCGCTCCCCGACATCGGCCGGGCCTTCGACGCGAGTCAGACGCAGCTGAACCTCGTCGCCGTGGCGTACTCACTCGGGCTCGCCGCGTCGGTCCTCTATCTGGGGGCACTCGGCGACCGCTACGGGCGTAAACAGATGCTGGTGCTCGGCATGGCGCTGTCGCTGCCGGCGTCGGCGATCGCGGGATTTGCCGGGAACTTCGAAATACTGTTCCTCGCACGTGTTCTCGGCGGTGTATCCGCCGGCCTCGCGTTCCCCACCACGCTCGCGATCATCACCGCACTGTGGTCGGGACCGCCCCGGACCAAGGCGATCGCACTCTGGTCGGCCCTCGGTGGTGCGATCTCCTCGCTCGGGCCGATCGTGTCGGGCGCGCTGCTCGAGCATTTCCATTGGGGCTCGGTGTTCCTCGTGACCCTTCCGCTCGCCGCTCTCGCCCTCGTCGCCGCCATCCTGTGGGTGCCCGCCCACGTCAACGAGACGACCGATCCCGTCGACAATCTCGGCGGCATCATCTCCGTCGTCTTCATCGCCGCCCTCATCCTCGCGATCAATTTCGCGCCGGTGGACGGCTCCGGGGCGCTCGCCATCGGTCTCGGGTTGATCGCGCTCGCCGCGGGAGCCGCGTTCTTCCTGCAGCAACGACGGGCGGCGCACCCGCTGTTCGATCTGCACGTCGCCGCCCGCCCGACGTTCTGGGTGGCCGCCGTCGGCGGGGTGATCGTGTTCGGCGCGTTGATGGGTGCGATGTTCATCGGGCAGCAGTTCCTCCAGAACGTGCTCGGATACTCCACGCTCGCCGCCGGTTCCGCGATCATCCCGGCCGCCGTCGCGATGGTCGTCGTCGCACCCCGCTCCGCGAAACTCGTCGAATCACACGGCGCCCGGTTCACACTGCTGCTCGGCTACCTGTTCGTCGTCCTCGGACTGGTTGTCGCGCTGGTGTGGTGGGACGAAGACGCAACCTTCTGGTGGGTGGCGCTCGCGTACGCGTTCGTGGGCATCGGGGTCGGGTTCGCCGGGACCCCCGCGTCGCGGTCGCTCACCGGTTCGGTGCCGGTGTCGCGGGCGGGCATGGCGTCCGGCACGTCCGACCTGCAACGCGACCTCGGGGGCGCGATCATGCAGTCGATCCTCGGCGCCGTGCTCACCGCCGGTTACGCGAAGTCGCTGTCGGCGACCATCGCCTCGTCGCCGGACGCCAGCCAGATCACCCCGGAAACCCAAGCGGCGCTCACGAAGTCGTATTCCAGCGCCGAAGTGCTCGCGGAACGCTACCCGCAGTACGCCGAGCAGATCATCGCCGCCGCCCGCAACGCCTTCCTCGACGGCGACGATCGCGCGTACCTCGCCGCGATCCTGGTGGTGTGCGCCGGGGCCGTAGTGGTGTTCTTCTTCTACCCGCATCGCGACGAGGAGAAGCGACTGCTGGCCGAATACGCGACCGACAGAGCGCAGTAGGGCGAATGTATCGCCGGTCGCCTCAGAAGCGCCGAAAGGTACATTCGCCCGGCGGTCGCGGAGTAAGTTCCCGGGAGGGGCACCTCGACGACGGGACGCACGATGACAGCTCAGGTCGTGACCAGGACGAATCGGCGACGAGGCCTCGCGGCGGCCGCAGCGGCACTGCTGCTGGTAGTGCCCGCGGCGTGCTCCGACGACTCCTCCTCCACGGGCACCTCCGCTACCTCCACGACGACGCAGGCGGAATCACCGAACGCCGGGGCCGACGCGCAGATCGACCCCGGTGTCGCGGACCGACTCGACGAGGCGATCGAGAAGACGATGTCGATGGCGGCGATTCCCGGCGCGATCGTGGGGGTGTGGGGGCCCGACGGCAATTACGTGAAGGCGTTCGGCGTCGCCGACAAGACGACGGGCGCGCCGATGGAGACCGATTTCTTCCACCGAATCGGCAGTGTGACAAAGACGTTCACGGTCACGGGACTGTTGCAGCTGGTCGACGAAGACAAGGTTGCGCTCGACGACCCCATCTCGAAGTACGTGGAGGGTGTGCCGTTGGGTGATCAGATCACGCTGCGCGAACTTGCCCGGATGCAGAGCGGGCTGGCGAACTACTCCGCCAACGAGGACTTCCAGAAGGCGTTGCTCAGCGACCCGCAGGCCGCGTTCACCCCGCAACAACTGCTGGGTTACGCGTTCGCGCAGCCCGCGACGTTCCCGCCGGGGCAGGGATTCGAGTACTCCAACACGAACACGACCCTGCTGGGACTTGTCATCGAGAAGGTCAGCGGACTGCCGCTCCCGGACTACGTGACGCAGAAGATCGTCCAGCCACTGAAGATGGCGGACACGAGCTTCCCGACCACCAACGCGTTCCCCGAACCGCACGCGCAGGGCTACACCGAGCAGACCTTGGACGACAAGGAAGCCGTGGCCACCGACTGGAATCCGTCCTGGGGATGGGCGGCGGGCGCGATGATCTCGACCCTCGACGACCTGCACATCTGGGCGCCCGCGCTGGCCACCGGCACACTGCTGCAGCCGGCCACACAGGCGCAACGGCTCGAGACGGTCAACGCACCGGGTCTGGCATCGGACGTCGGCTACGGGTTGGGCATCTTCGACGTCGCCGGCTGGATCGGGCACAACGGCAGCCTCCCCGGGTATCAGACGGTCTGCGTCTACTTACCCGAGCAGGAGACCACCCTCGCGATCATGATCAACACCGACGTCCCCTACCAGGGCAGCGAACCGAGCACCGCGCTGGCGGGGGCCGTCACGGAGATCATCTCGCCGGAACACATCTACAAGCTCAGCGCCGGAGTGCAGAATCCGGACGCGTCGACCCCGGCCACGCCGACGCCCTCGGAGACCCCGGCGACGTCCTCGACGTCCGCCCCGCCGACGAGCTGACCCCATGTGAGTGGCAAAGCGTGCGCGAGCACACTTTGCCACTCGCATGCCCTCCCGCGGCGGTAGCGTGCAGGGCATGACGATTCTCGTGACGGGGGCAACCGGGAACATCGGCAGAATGCTCGTCGACCACCTGCTCGCGCGGGGTGCGACGGACGTCCGGGCCCTCACGAATCATCCTGACAAAGCGCAACTTCCGGACTCGGTCACCGTCGTCGAGGGATACCTCCGCAGGCTCGGCAGCCTGCCCGCGGCGTTCGAGGGCGTCGATTCCCTCTACCTCGCACCGACTCCCGACACCGCCCCGGACGCGCTCGCCCTGGCGAAGCAGGCCGGGGTCCGGCACGTCGTCGACCTGTCCGGTCCCCACGACGGCCATTGGGGTGACGTCGCACGGGCCGTCGAGGCGTCCGGCATCGAGTGGACGCACCTGTGGCCCGGCGAGTTCATGGAGAACGCGGGAATCCTGGCACCGCAGATCACCGCGGGAGACACCGTGCGTGAGCCGTACCCAACGGCGGCGAACGCGCCGATCGCGATGGACGACATCGCCGAGGTCGCGGCCGTCGCCCTCCTCGAGTCCGGGCACGTCGGCGCGTCGTACGAACTCACCGGTCCCGAGACGATCACCCGCGCCGAGCTCGTCCGAGAACTCGGCGCCGCCCTCGGCCGGAACATCGAGTACCGGCAGGTGTCGCTGGACGAGGCCGTCGACGTCCTGACGCCGGCGATGGGAGAGTACGCCCGCTGGTACCTGGAAGGGATGGCGAGCCTGGTCGACGCTCCCCAGCAGGCGAACCGGCTCGTCGAGCAACTCACCGGACGCCCCGCGACCACGTTCGCGCAGTGGGCGTCGGCGCACGTCGACGAGTTCCGCTGACGTCGTACCGGCCGAGTCAGCGGTTCGGGGTGAGCGCGATGACGGGAATCGGCCGGTCCGTCTTCTTCTGATACTCGCTGTACCGGCCGTGGTTGATCGCATTCATCGTCGCCCACATCCGGTCGTACTCCGGGTCGCCCGGCACAACCTTCCGCGCCACCACGGTGATGCGGTCGCGGCCCACTTGGATCTCGCAGGTCGGCGCGGCCAGCACGTTGTGCATCCACGCGGGCGACGTAGGCGCACCACCCTTCGACGCGACGACCAGATAGCGTGCGCCGTCACGGCCGTACGTCAACGCGGACGTCCGCGGCTTCCCGGACTTGCGGCCGACACTGTGCAACAACAGGGTCGGCATCCCGAACAGCAACCGATGCCCCACCCATCCGCCGCTGCGTTCGTAGACGAACTGATGCAGCTGAAGGGCTTTCACGAACAAGTCGGCCACGGTGTCCTCGTCTCGGCACTCGGAACAGATCGTGCCCACACAGTAGACCGTCGTCAGGCCCGGCGAACCGCGTGCAGAACGGTGTCGTGAACGGTGACGGATTGCCCCTCGGGGTCGCGCGCCTCACGCGAGGGTGCCGCCGACACCAGGATGTCCCACTCCTCGGCGTCCAGTACGGCAGCGACCTGTTCCGGTGTGAACAGCATGTCGGGAACATTGGGCCGCCCGACGGACGTCTCCGGATCGGAAGGGTGATGTCCGACGACGAGAAGCCGCCCGCCTCGTCGGACCGCTCCGGCCAGGCGACGGTGCAGGCCGGCAACCGGCTACGGGCTGGGGAATGTGTAGATGCGGCAACCGCTCATGTTCGCCGCCGACACGACCCCGTCGGCACGGGCGTAGTCGCCCTTCGATGCAAGGTTGTTGGCGAGGGCGGCCTGGTCGTCGCAGAAACTCTGGTCCGTCGGGTTGGCTGGGGGGTTGCTGATGTAGGTGTCGCCTGGGGCAGCCACGGCAAAGGTCGCCGGACCGACGAGTGGGACGGCCGCTGCTGCAAACGCAATGGAGGCCGCCGCGACGATACGGCGGATCATCATGCGCCTCCGAAGGTGGTTCGAATGGTTGCTGTGACACCATCCTGCACCGATCGGCGGCGGGCGACCATACCCCTAGGGGTGGAAAATTCAACACCTCGACCGCCGCCGCCGGCGAAGCGGGGGTCACGCGTCGCCGAGAGCTTCCTGGACCCTGTTCGCCGCGACCACCGGATTCTCGTGCTCCCAGACCCGCACCACCGTCCACCCGGCGTCGGTCAGCCTCGTGTCGGTGTCACGATCGCGGGTGACGTTCCCGGCGAGTTTCTCGGCCCACCACTGCGCGTTGTTCTTCGGGAACGTGGCGTGCTGCGGGCAGCTGTGCCAGAAGCACCCGTCCACGTACACGGCCACCTTCCGCCGCGGAAACACCAGGTCGGCGCGCCGCCGGACACCCTTCATCGGCGCCCGGTCCACGTAGTACCGGACCCCGCGCCGGTGCAGTTCCCTGCGGAGTGCGAGTTCGGGTGCGGTGTCGCGACGCCGCTGCGCCCGCATCCGGGCGCTGGTCGCGGGATCGGTGGCGGGCATCGCGGCTCCGTCCGCTACGCGGCGGCCTCGGGGAAGCCGCCCATACGGTCGAGGTGGCTCTCGACGTCGTCGATGAACCCCGGAACGAAACGCAGATTGCCCATCCGCGCCCGCTTCAGGAAACCGGCGGTCGCGCGGGCCGACAGCAGCCGGGTGTCCTCGAGGAATCCGCTGAGATCCTCGTACGGTTCCTGCACCGGCCACGTCGAGGTGTGCACCCGGAACGCCTGACGATTGCTGCCCCACGCTGCCACCGGCCACGCGTCGCCGGGCTTCATCGGCGTCTCGAAACCCCGCTCGTAGTCCGCAGGCTCGAGCAGACGCCGACCGACCCACGACGCCATCCGCACACTCACCGCGTTGCCGACGAGCTTCCACCGATGACTGTTCCGCAATCCGGGGACCAGCGCGGCGGGCGCCGTCCAGTCCGGGTCGAAGCCCTGCAGGCGTTCGGCGTCCACGAGCCCGGGCGTCACGATCTCGCCCGACGGCAGTCGCACGGCGGGCGGGCTCGCGATACCGACGGACGAACCACCCTTCAGCGTCGGAACCGCGTTGACCGCCCACCCGAGGCCACGGGTGCCCTCGGTCCAGTAAAAACCGCACGGGAAGTCGGCATGGTCGTCGACGGGGCGTTCCCCGGCGTCCTCACCGAACAGCACCGCCCGGGGGTCCTCGGTGCGCGAGGCGAGCATCAGGACCCGCTGACGGCGCTGAGGGAGCCCGAACGCGCGCGCATCGACCACCCGGTACGCCCACGTGTAGCCGAGGTCCTCGAGAGCGTCCGTGATGTGCCTCATAGCCGCCCCGCGACCCAGCTGCAGCATGAACGGCACGTTCTCGATCAGGAGCCAGCGCGGACCCTTCTTCCGCTTCACCAACCGGAACACCTCGTCGACGAGGCCGGAACGCGAACCCGTGATACCGGCCGTCCGGCCCGCCTGCGAGAGGTCCTGGCACGGGAAACCGGCGGCGACGAGTTCGATGTCCCGGGGGAGGGAACGCAGCTTGGTGACATCGGAATGCACAGGGACGTCCGTGAATTGGGTACGCAGAACCGCCTGGGCGCCCGGGTCGATCTCACAGAGCAGTTCGGTGTTCCAGCCGTGCTCTCTCAGACCCAACTCGAGCCCGCCGATACCGGCGAACAGGCCCACCATGCTCCCGGTTGACGTCACGGCACCCTTCCTCACGAACCAGTCACCCGAGAACGTTACTCGAGATCTGTGCCTGCTTTGACCAACGACCCGTGAGTACTTATTAACCGCGGGGGGTTAACAAGTACTCACGGGTGGCGAAGCCACATAGACTTCCTGTAGGTGGGAGCACAGGGAGGCGCCATGATCTCGGGTTTCCGGAACCGGCCGCACCTCTTGCGCGACGCCCAGGGCAGCGGCCTCGTCGAAGCGTTCGTCATCATCGGGATCGTCACGATCCTGCTCACCCGCGCCTATCTTCACCTCACCGGTTATCCACAGGTCGGGGGCTCGTCGCTGCACATCGCGCACGTCCTGTGGGGCGGACTCGGCATGGTCGTGGCTCTGGTGACGGTGTTCTCGTTCCTCGGGATGAAACCGCGCGTCCTGGGCGTCGTGATCGGCGGCATCGGGTTCGGGTTGTTCCTCGACGAGATCGGCAAGTTCGTCACCAAATCCAACGACTACTTCTACCGGCCGTCCGTCGCGATCATGTATGTGGTGATCGTCGTGTTGCTGCTGGTCAACCGGTCGCTGCACGACGTCCGGCCGCCGACCCCGACGGAGGACGTCGCCAACGCCGCCGCCATCGCGCTCGGCGGCCTGGACCGTGGCCTGGACCGCGCACGCCGGGAGCAGGCGCTGGCGCAGCTGCGCCGGGCGGCCGCCGCGGGCGCGGACGAGGCGACGCTGACCTCGGTCCGGGATCTGCTCGCCCACTGCCCGGACCGGAACGGCCGGACCGTGCCCACCGCGCGGGAGCTGGCCCGGCGCGCGACCCCCGCGTTCGCCAAGGGTCCCGGCATGCTCTGGACCGCGGCTGTGCTCCTCACCCTGTTCTCCACCCTGGGACTGCTCAGTGCCGTGATCACACTCGACGACGACCTCCGCGGCGACGAAGGAACGGACATCACGACGGTCGGCCAGCTCACCGGGTCGGCGATCGCGTTCGTCCTGTGCTGGTCGGCGATCGTGCGACTGCGGAGCGGGAAGCTGTGGCCGTTGCAGTTCCTGCGGGCCGCGGCCCTGGTCACGGTGCTGCTCACCGAGGTGTTCGACTTCGTCGCCCAGGAGTTCGGGGCACTGCTGAACGTGGCGGTCGGACTCGGCGCGCTCGTTGTCTTCTCGTCGCGCATCGCGGTCACGGAACGAGCCCGGGCACTGGCTCTCGACAACTCTGCTACAACGAAACTCGGCCCGTTGCCACCCCGGGAGCCGTCGTCGCTTACCGTAGACAGGTGAGCATCCAAGCCTCCGGTGCCTCGACCTGGCCCGCAGTACTGACGTGGCGGGCGGACAACGCACCCCGAATGGAATCGGTGCGCGTCCAGCTCAACGGCGACCGCATCAAGGCAGCAGGCCGGATCATCGGCGGCGAGTGCCCCGAGCATCCGGCGTTCAGCGCGTCCTACGACCTCGTCACCGACGAAAGCGGAATCACCCGCAGGCTGTCGCTGCGGACGTCCGTCGCGGCCGGTGAACGGCAGATGTCGATCAGCCGGGACGAAGAGGGCACGTGGATGGTGGAGCACGGCGCCAACCACCAGCGGTCCACGTTCGACGGCGCCCTCGACGTCGACATGGTGCTCAGCCCGTTCTTCAACGCCCTGCCCATCCGGCGGTACGGACTGCACCTCGGATCCGAGGACGTCGAGGTCCCCGTCGTCTACGTGAACCTCCTGGACCTGCGGGTCGAGGGCGCGATCCTCACCTACAGCAGCGGTCCGGACGGCATCCACGTGCTGTCGCCGGTGTCGAGTTCCTCGGTGACCGTCGACCGCGACGGGTTCATCATCGACTACCCGGGCCTGGCCGAACGGATATAGGCGGCGCAGCCGCCCGTGCGTGGTTGACGAGTCTCTGGACTCGTCGAGCACTCACAGGCGGCGGAGCCGCCCTCCCCGCCGACCCGCATCACGCATGTCGTCGATCCAGCCTTCGCGGCCGGGAACGATGCCGGTGATCTCCCACGTCTCCTGGTTGTCGTACGTCAGGCGTGCGGTGTGGCCGGCCTCGACGAGCGTCGCCGTCGACGACTGTTCCGCCAGTTCGGTCCGCGCGTCCTGCAGCAGTACCAATGCTTCGTCCAGGGCGATCAGCAGGGCGTCCCGGTTGCCTTCGCACATGGCCCGGACGAGTCCGGGCGCGCTGCCCGCCACGCGGGTGCCGTCGCGGAACGAGCCGGCCGCCAGGCCCAGGGCCAGCGGTCCGCCGCGGGCACCGGTGATCGCGAGGGTCTCGGCCAGCAGGTGCGGCAGGTGCGAGATGCGCGCGACCGCCCGGTCGTGTTCGGCGGACTCGGCGGGCACGACGACGGAACCGCAGTCCAACGCGAGTTGCGCGACCTGTGTCCAGATGGCGGGGTCGACGCCGTCGTCGGTGCCGACCACCCACACGGCCTCCCGGAACAGGTCGGCGCTGCCGACGCTCCACCCGGACGCCGACGTTCCGGCCATCGGGTGCCCGCCCACGTAGCGGTCGGCGAGTCCCTGGCGGGCTGCCGCCGCCGCGACCTCCGCCTTGACGCTGACGACGTCGGTGATCGAGCAGTTCGATGCGTACAGGGCGATCGCGGTGAGGGTGGCGGCGACCGCGGGCACGGGGACCGCGATCACGATCAGCGCCGACTCGGCCGACGCGCGCTGGAGTACCGCGACCAGATCGGTGTCGGCGTCGAAACCGTCCGCCCGGGCGGCGTCGACGGACGGCGCGGATCGGTTGTGACCCCACGCTTCGCGGCCCGCCCGGACCGCCGCACGCAGCAGTGAACCGCCGATCAAGCCCAGGCCGAGCACGCACACCGGAGGTGCGGAAGGGGTATCAGACACCCGAACAGGTTGGCACATTCGAGTGCGGACTTCATTTACCGGCACCCCGCGGGCTACCGTTGCGCTCATGGGTGCACAGCGCGCGGAAAACAACAGCGCCTCCTCGGATCGGGCAGAGGATCTGGAGGGCTTCGGTGTCGCGGTAGTACACGAGGACGGCCGGTGGAAGGTCAAGGCCCTCACTTCGGCTGCTCTGACCAGTCTCAGCGTCGCGGAGGAGGAGCTTCGGGCCCTCCGTAGCGCGGGCGCGTTCTTCGGTCTGCTGGACGTGGACGACGAATTCTTCGTCGTGCTCCGGCCTGCGCCGTCGGGAACGCGTCTGCTGCTGTCCGACGCCACCGCGGCCATCGACTACGACATCGCCGCCGACGTCCTCGAGGCGCTCAACATCGAGGTCCCGGACATCGACCCGGACGAACTCGACGACATCGAGCCGTGGGAGGAGGGTGACCTGTCGCTGCTCGCCGACCTCGGTCTGCCCGAACCCGTTCTGGCTGTCATCACGTCCGAGACGGACCTGTATCCCGACGAGCAGCTCGGGATGATCGCGCAGCGGCTCGGGTTCACCACGGAGCTGGCCGGGGTTCTCGACAAGCTTCCCCGGTAGTTTCACGCGCCGTGACTCTTCAGGACGACGAGCGGATGATCCGCGCGGCGATCGAAGCGGCCCGCGCCGCCACCGACGCCGACGTGCCCGTGGGTGCGGTGGTGTTCGACGCCGACGGTGTGGAGGTGTCGCGGGCCGTGAACTCGCGGGAGGCGATGTCGGATCCGACGGCGCACGCCGAGATCATCGCGTTGCGGGCCGCCGCGCGGGTATACGGCGACGGGTGGCGCCTCGAGGGGGCGACGCTCGCGGTTACGCTGGAGCCGTGCACGATGTGCGCGGGTGCGCTCGTGCTGGCCCGGATCTCCCGGGTGGTGTTCGGGGCGTGGGAGCCGAAGACCGGTGCCGTCGGCTCACTGTGGGATGTGGTCCGCGACCGCCGTCTCACCCACCGACCGCAGGTCAGGGGCGGTGTTCTCGAGGACGAATGCGCCGGCATCCTCGAAGACTTCTTTCGTGAGCGGCGCTGACCGGTTTCAAACTCTTTCGTGGGGTACTCGACACAATGTGGCCGGGTCCGCATGACCCGTGCTTCTCTGGAGACAGGCGCCGACGAGGCGCCGCCGGACCCGTCCCCGGGTTCGAAATCGGATTCACGGAGGTATCTCGTGGGAATCGCAGACAAAGCTTCGAACAAGGCGGAAGACCTCAAGGGCCAGGCGAAGGAAGCCACCGGCAAAGCCACTGGCGATCAGGACCTGCGCGACGAGGGCAAGGCCGACCAGGCGTCCTCGGCGGTGAAGGATGCCGGCGAGAAGGTCAAGGACACCGCCAAGAACCTCAAGGACAAGCTGACTTAAACGGCTTCACCTGGCGATTTCGGGCTCGGGCGTCACATCCGGTAAAGTCACCGGCGGTGGCGTGTCCGAGCGGCCTAAGGAGCACGCCTCGAAAGCGTGTGACGGGTAACCCCCGTCCGAGGGTTCAAATCCCTCCGCCACCGCCAAAGCTCCCCACCTGCACACGCAGG
Organism: Rhodococcus jostii RHA1; assembly: GCF_000014565.1. Lineage (NCBI taxonomy): Bacteria > Bacillati > Actinomycetota > Actinomycetes > Mycobacteriales > Nocardiaceae > Rhodococcus > Rhodococcus jostii. Next base: position 4,366,087 of record NC_008268.1, read on the forward strand.
TGGGGAGTTTTTGTGTATCCGGGCCGGGAATGTTCGTTAGCGTGTCCTGGAGGGAAGGGGCACCGACATGCGCATCGACTCGACGGGCAGAACGGCGCTGGTCACCGGATCGACGCAGGGCATCGGCGCCGCGATCGCAGCGGGCCTCGCCCGCTCCGGCGCGCGGGTGGCGATCAACGGCCGCACCGAGAGATCCGTGGGCGAGGCGATCGAACGACTGCGGGCCGAGGTCCCGGACGGCGAATTCGTTCCGGCTGCCGCCGACGTCACGACGGACGAGGGCGCGCGGCGGGTCCTGGAGATCGTTCCGAGCGTCGACATCCTGGTCAACAACCTCGGGATCTTCGGCTCCCAGCCGGCCCTGGAGATCGACGACGACGAGTGGCGGCGTTACTTCGAGGTGAACGTGCTGTCCGCGATCCGGCTGACCCGCCTGGTCCTGCCCGGCATGGTCGAACGGTCCTGGGGCCGGGTCCTCGACATCGCCAGTGACTCCGCGATCGTCATTCCCGCCGAGATGATCCATTACGGGATGTCGAAGACGGCGCTGCTGGCGGTCTCGCGGGGATTCGCGAAAGAGGCGGCGGGGACGGGTGTCACGGTCAATTCGGTTCTGGCCGGCCCAACCCACACGGGCGGTGTGGAGGATTTCGTCTACAGCCTGGTCGACACGGACCTGCCGTGGGACGAGGCGCAGCGCGAGTTCATGAAGAAGTACCGGCCGCAGTCGTTGCTGCAGCGCCTCATCGAGCCGGAGGAGATCGCGAACATGGTCGTCTACCTCAGTTCGGCGCAGGCGTCGGCGACCACCGGTGCCGCGGTGCGGGTCGACGGCGGCTATATCGATTCCATCGTCCCGTGACCGCCGGTTCACAGCACTCTCGCAGGTCGTACCGAGTGACATCCATTGAAGCTGCAACTAGCCTGATCTCATGAAAAAGCTGTGGTGGTTGGTCGGCGCAGTTGTCATCGTCGTGATCGCGGTGCTGGTGGGACCGTGGTTCTACGGCCAATTCATCGCAGAGGACGACGCACCGGCGGCCTCGGTGTCGACCGAGGGTGCGGAGGCGGCCACCGGATCGGTCGACGGGCAGTGGACCGTCACACCGGGTCAGGGCTCCAACCAGACTGCGGCGGGGTACACCGTCCACGAGATCCTCAACGGCGCGAGCGTCACGGTGGTCGGGTCGACCGCCGACGTGACCGGCAACGCGACCGTCGAGGATGAGAAACTCACCGCGGGCGAGGTGACCGTGCAGGTGGCGACCATCGCGACCGATCAGTCCCGCCGCGACAACCAGTTCCGCGGCAACGTCATGGACACCGGGACGTTCCCGACCGCCACGTTCACCGTCGATTCCCCGGTCGATCTGTCCGGGCTGCCTGCGGACGGCTCCGTGGGAACGGTCTCAGCCCAGGGCACGCTGACGCTCAAGGGGCAGTCGCGTCCGGTGACGGTCGACATCGACGTGCTGCGTTCCGGCGACGACCTCATCGCCTCGGGCAGCATCCCGGTCACCTGGACGGACTTCGGTGTGACGCCGCCGTCACTGGGCTTCGTGACCGTGGACGGCAACGGCACGGTCGACTTCCTGGTCAGCTTCGCGCGTTCCTGACGGCGCCCAGCCGGGCGGCCCGAACACGTAGCCCAGCTTGTCGCGCGACGACGACGCCCGGCGCCAGTCGCGGACGATGGCACCGTATTCGCGGGTCTGCAGCTTCCAGATGCTGTAGGTGCCCACCGGTGTGGTGAGGCCGTAGGTGGGGCGGTGGGTTTCGGGTTGGAACGTGCCGAACATCCGGTCCCACACGATGAGGATGCCTGCGTAGTTGCGGTCGAGGTATTCGGGGTCGCAGCCGTGGTGAACGCGGTGATGCGAGGGAGTGTTGAACACGAACTCGACGGGCCGGGCCAGCTTGTCGATGCGCTCGGTGTGGACGAAGAATTGGTAGACGAGGTTCACGGAGAATCCGATGAACACCATCCACGGCGGAATGCCGATCAGCGGCAACGGAATCCACATCAGGATTTCGGCGCTGTTGTTCCACTTCTGGCGGAGCGCGGTGGAGAAGTTGAAGTACTCACTCGAATGGTGTGCCTGGTGGGTGGCCCAGATCAGGCGGATGCGGTGCGCCATCCGGTGATACGCGTAGAACAGCGCGTCGACACCGAGGATGAGGATCACCCACGTGTACCAGGCGTCCGCGGGTAGGTGCCACGGCGCGACGTACACCCAGATGGCGGAGTACCCGATCAGGGCCAGTAGCTTCCAGAACGTGGTCGTCAGGATTGACACGGCGCCCATCGACACGCTCGCCCGCGCGTCGCGGCGCTCGTAACCGTCCGTCGGGGTCGAACGTCGCGTCCTCGAGGTGCCGGGCCGCGAACCATTCGATGGCGAGGAACAGCACGAACGCCGGGATGGCCAGCGTCACCGGCTCGTGCAGGGGCGTCAGCAGCGCCGAATTCCACGCCGACGTCACGGTCTCCCACATGCTGCTTCCTCCACACAAGACGATCGTCCAGTTCAATGTACCTCGGAGTGACACGCATCACTATCCGCCCCGATCCGAACAGGGAAATAAAAGTGATCATGAGATGCGCACTTTGCCGCGAAGAATGAATTCCGTCAGCAAGAACCGGATCAGGCGAAAGGACTCATCATGTTGCGAGGACTCATTACCGTCAGCCTCTTCGCCGACGACATCCCGGCGGCCCGCGAGTGGTACTGCGCCCTGCTCGGTATCACCCCGTACTTCGAACGCCCCGACTCCGAGAACCCGGCGTACATCGAGTACCGGATCGGGGATTACCAGCACGAGCTCGGCATCATCGACCGTCGGTACGCCCCGCACGGAGCCGCGGACGGCCCGTCCGGCGTGGTGGTGTTCTGGCACGTCGACGACGTGACCGCCGCCGTCGAGAAGCTGCTCACGATGGGGGCGAAAGAGCACGAGCCGCGCACCGAACGAGAGTCGGGATTCGTCACCGCCTCCGTCGTGGACCCGTTCGGCAACATCCTCGGCGTCATGTACAACCCGCACTACCTGGACGTCCTGGGTTCGCGCGGCGAAGCGTGAGTTGCCCGTTTTCATACTTGGATGGTAGGAATTCGGTGTGCACATCACCGCAAAGGTGGACTACGCCGTGCGGACGCTGATCGAACTGGCCGCTGCCGGGCCGTCCCCGTCCAAGGCCGAGTTCCTGGCACAGTCGCAGACCATTCCGCACAAGTTCCTCGAGGCCGTCCTCGCCGATCTCCGGCGCGGGGGACTGGTCAACAGCAGACGCGGACCCGACGGCGGCTACTGGCTGGCCCGGCCCGCCGAGGACATCACGATCGCCGACGTCATCCGGACCGTCGAGGGTCCGCTGGCGTCGGTGCGGGGGGAGCGCCCCGAGGACGTCGACTACTGCGGGCCGGCCGCCAAACTGCAGGACGTGTGGATCGCGGTGCGGGTGAACCTGCGCGCCGTGCTCGAAAACGTGAGCCTCGCGGACGTGGCGAACGGGCAGCTGCCGGGTTTCCTCACCACCCTGACGTCCGACCCGGGGGCCTGGGAGCGTCGCACCCGGCCGGCTACGACGGCTGACGAGGGCGCAGCGCGCGGCTGATCGTCCGGCCGGCCGCACGCACCAGCGGGACCAGCGCGTTCAGTGACGCGTTCTCCGCCGACACCACCAGCGACACAGCCGCGACCGCCGCTCCGGGACGCTCGAAGATCGGGGCCGCGACGGAGACCGCGTCCATGGTCACCTGACGATCACTGATCGCGACCTCGGATCGGCGGATCTCGGCGAGTGTCCGCCGCAGAACGACGGGGTCGGTGACGGTCCGGTCGGTGAACTTCTCGATCGGCCTGCTCAGCACCTGCTCCTGCACGTCGGCGGGCATGTACGCGAGCAGGGCGAGGCCGATGCCGGACGCCGTCAGCGGGAACCTGCCGCCGACGCGGGTCTGGACGGGCACGGCCTTCTGTCCGGCGATGCGTTCGACGAACACGACCTCGGTGCCCTCGGCGATGCCGAGCTGGACGTTCTCCCGCGTGATCTGCGACAGGTCCTCCATCACCGGCATCGCCAGTTCGCGCAGCATCGTGCCGCGCGGGGCGAGCGAGGCGATCTCCCACAGCTTGAGCCCGACCGTGAAGCGGCCGCTGCTGTCACGTTCGAGGGCGCCCCATTCGATGAGGTCGCTGGTCAGCCGGTGCACGGTGCTCAGCGGGTATCCGGACTTCCGCGACAGATCGCTGAGGGTCAGCCGCGGCGTGGACGGGGTGAAGAGCTCGAGGAGCCGCAAGGAGCGAATGGTCACCGATCCGGTGATCGCCATTGCTCGTTCTCCGTCTCACAGTTCCAGCGTCAGACGTGGACAGCTCGCACGCGAGACGCAGATCATCATGGTGTCGTTGGCAGCCTGCTCGTCCGCTGTGAGCAGGGAATCCCGGTGATCGACAGTACCGCCGAGCACGGCCGTCTCGCAGGTTCCGCAGGTCCCCTCCTCGCAGGACGACAGCACCTGGACGCCGGCGGCGGTGACGGCCTGCAGGATCGACTGCTCGGGTGCCACCGTCACGGTCTTGCCGCTCAGCCTCAGCTCCACCTCGAACCCCTCGGCCCGAACCGGTTCCTCGAGATCCTTCGCCGCGAAGCGCTCGATGTGCAGCGTGCCGGACGGCCAGCTGTCGCAGTGACCGGTGACGGCGTCGAGCAGCGGCGCGGGCCCGCAGCAGTAGACGAGGGTGTTCTCCCGGACGTCGCCGAGCAGCCCCGGTAGGTCGATGAGGCCGTGCTCGTCCTCGGGGTGGACCACCACCCGGTCGCCGAACCGCTCGGCGAGTGCGTCGGCGAACGCCATCGAACTGCGGCTGCGTCCGCCGTAGACGAGGGTCCAGTCGGCGCCGGCGTTCTCCGCGGCGTGCGCCATGGTGAGGATCGGCGTGATCCCGATGCCGCCCGCGACGAACACGTACCGCGGTGACGGCTCGAGCTCGAAATGGTTGCGCGGTCCCCGGACCGTGACGTGGTCGCCCTCGCTCAGCTTGTCGTGCACGAACTGCGAGCCGCCGCGGCCCATCGCCTCCCGCAGCACGGCGACGCGCCAGGTCCCGGTGTCGGCCGGGTCGCCGCACAGCGAGTACTGGCGGGTGAGCTCCGGCGTCAGCACCAGATCGATGTGCGCACCCGGCGTCCACGCGGGCAGGGCGGCGCCGGACGGGTCGCGGAACTCCAGGACGACGACGCCGTCGGCGCCGGTGGTCTTGGAGGTCAGCTCCAGCTCGCGCACGGGTTCGGGTGGGATAGGCATGGCGGTCTCTCCGGGTCAGACGGGAACGGGAGCGGATTCCGGCGCCGCGGGCAGCGGCGTGGCAGGCGCCGGCGGATCGGCGGGGTGGTGTCCCTCGGGGTGGGCGAGCAACCACTCCCAGAGGGCGGCGGGTTCTTCCGCCACGTGGCGCGCGCCGCAGTGGCACTCGCCCTCGAGCAGGTCCGACCCCGGAAGCCAGACGATGCGCATCACGTTGGCCCCGCGGAGCATCCTCGTCGGTTCCACGGCTCAGCCCACCGCCGCGGTGACGGCCTGCGGCGCGTCGACCAGCTTCTTCAGGATCCGCCGAGCGCCGAGGCCGCCGGCGTCGATGTTGATCGACAGCTCCTGGTAGCCGTCCTTCTCCGTGTCGAGCGCCTTGTGCAGAATGTTCAGCGCCACGACGTCCTGCATCACGACGGTCCGGTTGTTCTCGGCGAGGAACGTCGTGACGGCGTCGTCGCCGAGTGCGAAGTCGCGGGCCACGGCCCAGAAGTCGAGGGTGGAATTCTCCGTCGACGGGGTGATCGCGTAGACGATCTCGCTGTGGAACGCGTGCGGGTCGGAGCCGTCGTCGCCGGGCAGGGGCGCGCCGATCGGGGCGATGCGGCTGTGCAGCAGGTACAGGCACGGCGGCGTGTACTCGATGTCCTGCCAGCGGGTGATGCGTCCCTCGATGCCCGTGGACTTGGAGTAGAACGGCGGGCACTCGGCGTCGTCCATGTGCCGGGACACGTAGATGACGTTCCGGTCCTCGTCGATCTCCGTGGTGATCGGGGTTTCCGCCACCTCGGGGGTGCCGATGTAGCCGCCGTGCAGGTACGTCTCGTGCGACAGGTCCATCAGGTTGTCGACGAGCAGGCCGTAGTTGCAGTCGATCGGTTCCATGCCGCTGACCACGGTGTAGTCGGGGGAATCCATCCACGGCGCGCGGGGGATGCGCGTCGGGTCGCCCTGCTGGGGGTTCTGCGGGTCGGCGATCCAGACCCACACGAACGAGTCCTGCTCGACCACCTGGTACGAGCGCAGCCGCGCGGTGCGGGGGACGCGTGCCTGGCCGGGCACGAACACGCAACCGCCGTCGCTGCCGTAGGTGAAACCGTGATAGCCGCAGACCACCTTGTCGCCGTCGAGCCGGCTCGGCGCTTCGGACAGCGGGTAGCGGCGGTGCACGCACCGGTCGCTCATCGCGACGGCCTCGCCGGCCTCGGTCCGCCAGAACAGGATCGGCTCCTCGCAGATGGTGCGGGAGAACAGTTCGCGTCCGACCTCACGGCCGTAGGCTGCGACGTACCACTGGTTGCGGGCGATCGTGGACATGGGGCCTCCGGAATATGCTGGGCTGCTGCGTTATTCGTGACGCCAGACTCGGTGGTGCGTCGGCGTCGTCTCCACCACTGTGCGGCACCGGAGGTGATCCACCACACTCGGTTTCCGAATGTCGGAAGGGTTTCGTCAGGGCTTGCGAACGAGGTAGGCGAACATCGTCACCGACATGTGGAAGTCGCCGCTGCGGGCGGCGGCGTTCAACTGGTCCAGCAGTGCGGCGCTCTGCGCGTCGGTGATTGCCCCCTCGGCGATCGCCGCCGCGGTCATCATCTGGACGAGTGGGCCGGTCACGTCGCCCGGATCCTGGATCAACGCCTCCGTGCCGATATCCTCGACGACGAGCCCGGCGGAGGTGAGCTGCCCCGGGAGCAATCGTCCGGAGTGCGGGTTCGCGGTGTGCGACAGCATCACGTCCATGATCTTCTGCAGGACCACGGGATCGCCGGGGTGCATGATCGCGGTTCCCCAGTCGCTGTCGACGATGACGCCGCGCCCGCCCGGTCGCAGAACTCGGGCCACTTCCGCCGCCGCGCGATCCGGTTCGCTCAGGTGCTGGAAAACCCGCTCACTCCGCACGACGTCGAGGCGGTCGTCGGGGAACGGCAGCGAGTAGGCGTCGCCGATTACGAACTGCGCCGTCGAGCCCTCCTCCTCGGCCCGCTCCCGGGCGAGGAGGGCCATACCGGGATTGGGATCGAGCCCGATCGCGCGACCCGACGCGGTGACCGCGGCGGCGAGGGCCCGCGTCTCCGACCCCGTACCCGATCCGAGGTCGAGTGCGCTCTCGCCCGGCTGCACGTGCAGGGCGGCAAGCGACCACTCGCGCAGTCGCCGGATTCCCGGGCGCGCGGCCTGCAGGTCGAGGACGGCGGCGAGTTGGTCCAGGGCGGCGCGGTCGATCTCGTCCGCCCGGAACGACAGCGGCGCCGTCGGATCGGACATGAATCCACCGTAACGCCGCGGTGACTCCCGACACAGTGTTGCGCGGACTGTGGGCAAGCACATAAAAGTTGCACTCTCGCGCAAATTTGCAGAGCCCTGCAAGTTCTGTACCGTCGGTGTAGTGATTTCGGAAATCGGACTGCGGGACCGCAAGAAGGCCGCCACGCGCGCAGCCCTCAGCGGCGCCGCCGCACGCCTGGCCCGCGCGCTGGGCATCGAATGCGTCACTGCCGACGCCATAGCGTCCGAGGCGGGGGTCTCGACTCGGACGTTCCACAACTACTTCTCCAGCAAGGAGGAGGCGGTACTCGCGCACTTCGAGCAGTCCGTCCACGACTGGGTGGACCTGCTCCGCGCCCGCCCCGAGGACGAGCCGATCTGGGATTCCCTCGAGCACGTGGTGGTCCAGATCGTCACCGATCCGGCGAAACCGCTCGAAGAGACCGCGGTGATGATGGAACTCGTCGAGACCAGCCCCGCGCTGCTCGCGAAGAAACCCGAAGTGCACCTGCGCGTCACCCGTCTGGTCGGTGAGGTGATCGCCGAACGCACGGGCACGAACATCGACACCGACCTCTACCCCAACCTGCTGCACCTGGCGGTCGGGTCGGCGTGCAAGGCGTCGCTCGACCTGTGGATGAGTGGTAAGTCCGGTGCGAGCGGACCCGAAGAACTCGTCCGCGACGCCATGCGTCAACTCCGTCAGGGAATCCCGCAGCCGTAGCCGGCTGCCCCGAATCACTCTTCGTTCCACCGACTCAGAAGGAGCCTCTCGTGGCCACCTATCTCTATCGGATCGGCAGATTCGCCTACCGGCGAAAAGGCGCGGTCCTCAGCGTCTGGTTGGTGATCCTGGTCCTCATGGGCGTCGGCGCGGCAACGCTGTCCGGGCCCACGAAGGACTCGTTCTCCATCCCGGGCACCCCCGCGCAGCAGGCGCAGGACCTGATGGCCGAACGCTTCCCCGAGGCCGCGGGCAGTGACCCGATGAACGCCGTCAGCGCGCGTTACGTGTTCGCCGCTCCCGAGGGGCAGACCCTCGAGAGCGAGCAGAGTCAGCAGGCGATGGACGCGGTGCTCGCCAAGGTGCGCGGCATCGAACAGGTCCAGGACGCCGCCAAGGTCGATCCCGCCACCGCCTCGGGCGCCGACGCCGCGAAGGCACTGGTCAACCCCGTCACCGCGAACGAGCAGCTCGTCGAGATGGCGAAGTCCACCGCGGCCGACAAGGGAATCAGTGAGGACGCCGCCCTCGCGAACGCGCAGGCGCTGTCTCCGCTCAACGCCGACAAGACCGTCGGCTACGTCGAGGTGCCGTTCAAGGGCGGCATGGGCGACGTCGACCAGGCTCTGCGCGACCAGATCTCGGCCGCGGCCGACGCCGGCCGCAACGCCGGACTGACCGTCGAGATCAGTGGTTCCGCCGCCAACGAAGCCGAGCCGCCCGGCGGCGCCACCGAACTCGTCGGTATCGGCGTGGCCGCTGTCGTGCTCGCGCTCACGTTCGGTTCGCTGGTCGCCGCGGGTCTGCCGTTGATCACCGCGATCATCGGCATCATGATCGGCAGCCTCGGAATCACCGTCGCCACCGGATTCACCGACCTCAGCTCGATGACACCCACGCTGGCCATCATGATCGGCCTGGCCGTCGCCATCGACTACTCGCTGTTCATCGTGTCCCGTTTCCGACACGAGCTTTCGCTCACCGACGACCGCTCGGAAGCGGCCGGACGTGCCGTCGGCACCGCCGGTTCCGCCGTGGTGTTCGCCGGTCTCACGGTGATCATCGCCCTGATCGCGCTGCGCGTCGTCGGCATCCCGTTCCTCTCCGACATGGGTGCGGCCGCCGCGTTCACGGTGTTCATCGCCGTCTCGATCGCGTTGACGCTCCTGCCCGCGATCCTCGGACTGTTCGGGAAGAAGGCGTTCGCAGGCAAGATCCCGTTCCTCAGCAGTCGTGACCTCGAGGACGACGAGGGCAAGCCGAGCCTCGCCCTCCGGTACATCAGCGCCGTGGTCCGCAGGCCCGCGATTCCGCTGATCGCCGGAGTCGTGGTGCTCGGGGCGCTCGCCATCCCCGCGACCGGCCTGAGCCTGGCCCTGCCCAGTGAGGGCACCGGCGACCCCGCCACCAGCTCCCGGCAGGCCTACGACCTCGTGAGCGAAGGCTTCGGACCCGGCAAGAACGGTCCGCTGCTCGTCGTCGTCGACGCCAAGGACGTCACCACCGGCACGCCGTCGGAGGCGTTCGGTGAGGTCGTGAAGACCATCACCGCGCAGGACGACGTGTCCAACGCGCAGGTCGTCGGCGTGAACAAGGCCGGTGACACCGTGCAGATCCTGGTGACGCCGAGCAGCGCCCCCAGCGATCCGGCGACGATGGATCTGGTGAACAACATCCGCGGTGCGGAGGCGGACCTGCACGACTCGATCGGCGTCAACTACGGCGTCACCGGGCAGACCGCGCTCGAAGGCGACGTGTCCGAGACGCTGCAGGACGCGCTGATCCCGTACCTCGCGGTGGTCGTGGGCCTCGCCTTCCTCCTGCTGCTGCTGGTGTTCCGCTCGGTGCTCGTGCCGCTGACGGCCACCCTCGGCTTCCTGCTCAGCGTCGCGGCCACGTTCGGTGCCACCGTCGCGGTGTTCCAGGAGGGCTGGGGCGGCATCATCTCCAACCCGCAGCCGATCGTCAGCTTTATGCCGATCTTCCTGATCGGCGTCGTGTTCGGTCTCGCGATGGACTACCAGGTGTTCCTGGTGACCCGGATGCGGGAGGAATACGTCCACGGCGCAACCGCGAAGCAGGCCGTCACCGTCGGTTTCAACCACGGTGCCCGGGTGGTCAGCGCCGCCGCGGTCATCATGATCTCCGTGTTCGCAGCCTTCATCGCCGAGCCGAACTCGTTCATCAAGTCGATCGGTTTCGCCCTGGCGGCGGCCGTGTTCTTCGACGCCTTCGTCGTGCGCATGGTGATCATCCCGTCCGTGATGGCACTGCTCGGCGACAAGGCGTGGTGGCTGCCGAAGTGGCTGGACAAGATCCTGCCCAACGTCGACATCGAGGGCGAGAAACTGAAGAAGGTCCTGCACGACGCGGACGAATCGCTAGTAGGCGCTTCGCGCCCGTGAGTGGTTGAGGAGTCTCTGGACTCGTCAACCACTCACGGGGCCGCAGGCCCCGAAAATCCGCGGGCCTGCGGTCGTTTCTGTTGGTAACCTTCGGACATAATGATGACCCGCCAGGATCGCTGCCCATGTTGAATGCCCTGCTCACCACGTACCTCCGCCCGTACAAGCGGGAGCTCACGGCGGTCGTCCTGTTCCAGCTCGTCGCGACCGCGGCAGCCCTGTACCTGCCCAGTCTGAACGCCGATCTCATCGACAACGGCGTCACCAAGGGCGACACCGGGTACATCCTGTCCACGGGCGTCACGATGCTGCTCGTCACCGTCGTGCAGATCGTCTGCTCGATCGGTTCGGTGTTCTTCGGCGCCCGCGCCGCAATGGGTTTCGGGCGCGACGTGCGCCGCGCCGTGATGCATCAGGTCGGGAGCTTTTCATCCCGCGAATTCGGGCGCTTCGGCGCGCCGTCCCTGATCACCCGCAACACCAACGACGTGCAGCAGGTGCAGATGCTCGTCGTGATGAGCTGCACGATCCTGGTGATGGCGCCGATCATGTGCGTCGGTGGTGTCGTGATGTCGATCCGCGAGGACGCCGGGCTCGCCTGGATCCTGGCGGTCACCGTGCCGGTGCTCGCGCTGTCCATGGGGTTCGTGATTTCGCGGATGGTGCCCGCGTTCCGGGAGATGCAGACCCGAATCGACGGGGTCAACCGGGTGCTGCGTGAGCAGATCACCGGTATCCGCGTGGTGCGGGCGTTCGTCCGTGAGCGCTCCGAGGTGGCGCGGTTCGGCGACGCGAACGAGCAACTCACCCAGACCGCCCTGCGGGTCGGCAGGCTGACGGCGGTGATGTTCCCCCTCGTGATGGTCATCGCGAACATCACCAGTGTCGCCGTCATCTGGTTCGGCGGCCACGAGATCAACAGCGGCACCATGCAGGTCGGCTCGCTGACCGCGATGCTCAGCTACATTATGCAGATCCTGATGTCGGTGATGATGGCGTCGTTCATCGCGATGATGGCGCCCCGCGCCACCGTCTGCGCCGAACGCATCGGCGAGGTGCTCGACACGGATTCCACCGTGGTCCCGCCGGTCGACGCCGTCACCGTGCTGGAGAACCCCGGTGTGGTGGAACTGCGCGACGCCCAGTTCAAGTTCCCCGGTGCCGACGCACCGGTGTTGCGCGACATCAGCTTCCGCGCCGAACCGGGCAAGACCACCGCGATCATCGGCGGCACCGGTTCCGGTAAGACGACGCTGCTGTCGCTGATCCCGCGCCTCATCGACGCCACGTCGGGTTCGGTCACCGTGTCCGACACGGATGTGCGCCGCATCGACCTGGACGTCCTGCGGTCCGGCATCGGACTCGTTCCGCAGCGGCCGTACCTGTTCTCGGGCACCGTCGCCACCAACCTCCGGTACGGCAAACCCGATGCCACCGACGACGAACTGTGGCGGGCCCTGGAGATCGCGCAGGCCGCGGATTTCGTCCGCGCGATGCCCGCGGGTCTCGACACCCCGATCGCGCAGGGCGGCACGACCGTCTCCGGTGGTCAGCGACAGCGACTCGCGATCGCGCGGGCACTGGTCCGTCGTCCGTCGATCTACCTGTTCGACGACTCCTTCTCCGCCCTCGACCTCACCACCGACGCCCGGCTGCGTGCGGCGCTCAAACCCGAGACCTCGGATGCGTGCGTCATCGTCGTCGCCCAACGTGTCTCGACGATCGTGGAGGCCGAGCAGATCGTGGTCCTCGAAGACGGCGCCGTGGTCGGAATCGGCACGCACGACCAACTGCTCGAGACGTGTCCGTGTTACGTCGAGATCGTCGAATCCCAACGATCGGTCCAGGAAGCACTATGAGCGATCGCGCAACCACCACCACTGCCGAAAGGCCCGCCGGCCCGCGTATTCCAGGACCGGTCGCTCCGGGTGCCCCGGGGTCCAAGCCGAACGACCTGTGGCCGTCCACCAAGCGGCTGCTGAGGCGGCTGGGTCCCCACCGGATCGCCGTCGGCATCGTTATCCTGGTCGCTGCCGTGTCGGTGGTGCTCACCTCGATCGCGCCGCGGATGCTCGGTCAGGGCACGAACCTGATCTTCGACGGCATCATCGGCGCGCAGTTGCCCGCCGGGATGTCGAAGGATCAGGCCGTAGCCGCGTTGCGGGCCGACGGTCAGAACACGTTCGCCGACATGGTGTCCGGCATGGCCGTCGTGCCCGGTGTCGGAATCGACTTCAGTGCGCTCGGCCGGGTGCTGGCGATCGTGCTGGCCCTGTACCTGGGGTCGGCGGTGTTCATGTGGCTGTCGGGTTTCCTGCTGAACATCATCGTGCAGGGTGTCGTGAAGAATCTGCGCGCCGAGGTCGAACGGAAGATCCATCGACTTCCGCTGCGCTACTTCGACTCCCACTCCCGCGGCGACCTGCTGAGCCGGGTCACCAACGACATCGACAACGTCTCGCAGTCGTTGCAGCAGACGATGAGTCAGCTGATCGTGTCGGCGATGACGGTGATCGGCATCCTCGTGATGATGATCGTCATCTCGCCGCTGCTCGCCTTGATCGCGGTGCTGACGGTGCCGCTGTCGATCCTGGTGACCGCGCAGATCGCGAAACGGTCCAAGACCCACTTCGTGTCGCAGTGGAAGTCGACGGGAGCGCTCAACTCTCACGTGGAGGAGGCGTACACGGGCCACGAACTGGTCACCGTGTTCGGCCGCAGCCGCGAGGTGGAGGCCCGGTTCGAGGAGCAGAACGAGGCGCTCTACCAGGCCAGTTACCGGGCCCAGTTCATCTCGGGCCTGATCATGCCGGCGATCATGTTCCTCGGAAATCTCAACTTCGTGGCCATCGCCGTGCTCGGTGGCATGCGGGTGGCGTCCGGCACGATGAGCCTCGGCGACGTGCAGGCGTTCATCCAGTACTCGCGCCAGTTCACCCAGCCCCTCACCCAGATCGGGGCCATGGTCAACCTCATGCAGTCGGGTGTGGCGTCCGCCGAGCGGGTGTTCGCCATCCTCGACGAGGACGAGGAGGAACCCGACCTCGCCGAAGCGCCCACGCCGGCCGAGCCCCGTGATGCGGGTCGCGTCCATACGTTCGGCCGGGTGGAGTTCTCGGACGTGTCGTTCAGCTACTCGCCGGAGAAGCCGCTGATCGAGAACCTGTCGCTGGTGGCGGAACCCGGTCAGATGGTCGCCATCGTCGGACCCACCGGCGCCGGCAAGACCACACTCGTCAACCTGATCCTGCGGTTCTACGAACTCGACGGCGGCAAGATCCTCCTCGACGGCGTCGACACCGCCGAGATGTCGCGCGACGACCTGCGGTCCCGCATCGGCATGGTGCTGCAGGACGCCTGGTTGTTCGGCGGCACCATCCGCGACAACATCGCGTACGGACGTCCCGACGCCACCGAGGACGAGATCCAGGCGGCCGCACGAATCAGCTACGTCGACCGGTTCGTCCACTCGCTGCCCGACGGCTACGACACCGTCATCGACGAAGAGGGCAGCAACATCAGCGCCGGTGAGAAGCAGCTGATCACCATCGCCCGCGCGTTCATCTCGCAGCCGTCGATCCTGATCCTCGACGAGGCAACCAGTTCCGTCGACACCCGCACCGAGTTGCTCGTGCAGCACGCCACGGCGGTCCTGCGCAGCGATCGCACGAGTTTCGTGATCGCACACCGCTTGTCGACCATCCGCGACGCCGACCTCATCGTCGTCATGGAGGACGGTCGCATCGTCGAGCAGGGCAGCCACGACGACCTGCTCCTCACCCGCGGCGCGTACTACCGCCTCTACAACAGCCAGTTCGTCGGCGCCGAAGTCTGACCACCCGTGAGTACTTCTCAACCACGGGCGGTTGAGAAGTACTCACAGGCACGCAGTGCTTCCCCCGGCTTCGAAGGTGGCGGTGTCGCAGTAGGCGGCGCGTGGGTAGTACGGACCCATCGTGGCGGCCGGGTCGGTGTGATTGTTCTGCGAGGCCTGCACTGACTGTGGGTAGAAGGCGTCGGACGGCAGCATGTACCGCAGGAACAGGACCTTTTTCGCGACGTCGGTGGAGCCCCAGGGGATGATGGTGACGGCCGGGTCGGACGCGGCGCGGGCGGGGACGTCCTGCGGTGCGGCGACGACGTACGTGTAGTCGCCGTCGCCGTCGGTGCGTGTCTGGAAGTCGGCGGCGCATGCGACGACGGGGTACGGCGTCGCCTGATCGTTCTGGCACATCGACCAGTACCGCACCTGGCGGCCGGGTGCCGTGACGGGCTGGCCGGCACGGGTGTCGGGGAATGTCGGTGCCCGGCCCTGTACGACGACGATGCGTCCGGGCTGGTACGTCAGGCCTGCCCCGACATATTTGTTGTCGCCGTTGGGGAACAGGCCCGACGTGCTCGCGGGGTTCACGAACGTCGCCTCGGGCACGTTGCCGGGGAACGCACCGGACGCGGCGCCGGCGATGATCTGGTCGAATGCGGCCTCCGCGACCTGTCCGAGTGGGCCGTCGTCGTAGGCGGAGGGATCGAATTCGGCTCCGCAGGTCGGC
Source organism: Rhodococcus jostii RHA1 (assembly GCF_000014565.1). Taxonomy (NCBI): domain Bacteria; kingdom Bacillati; phylum Actinomycetota; class Actinomycetes; order Mycobacteriales; family Nocardiaceae; genus Rhodococcus; species Rhodococcus jostii. Next base: position 4,381,346 of record NC_008268.1, read on the forward strand.
ACCGGCGACGTTCGGCCCCCGAACGTCAGCGTCACGCCGGGAAGCGGAACACTACCGGTCGGCGATGCCGGGTCGTCGGGGACGTACACCCGGATGATGAGGAAGCCGACGGGTACCGACTGCGTGTCGGCCCCGGCGGGCAGGGCCTGAATCTGGTTGCGGGAGTGGTCGGCCGGACCGGTCACGACGGTCGCGTGCCAGCGCTTCTGCGTGGCGGGCAGGGCGCCGGCGGTAGCGTCGGCGAACGGGTTTCCGCTGCCGGGGTCGGGTCCGATCTGGTTGTCGCGCAATGTGTCGACGGTGTCGAAGTTCGTCCCGTACGTGTTGAGCGAGAAGTAGCGGGCGGCCGGGTAGGTGCCGCTCAGTTCGATGGTGTCACCTGGCCCCAACGCGTAGGGCAGGACCCAGTATGTCGCGTTGGCGTCGGGGAAGGCGACGTTGAGTACGGTCGAGTCGGACATGAACTGCCACGCGCACTGCGCGGTCGGAGGGCGCGCCGCGGACGCGAGCGAGGACCCGCCGGACCACAGCAGCAGAACCAGCGCGGCGGCAACGACTTTCCCGGTCATGTCCGTCAGAACACCTCCCCGAACGCGGTCAGTTTGTCGATGCCCTCGCGGTCGATCTCGCCGGGTGTGTACCGGTTGATCAGCTGGATGTAGGCGAGGTACCGGGCCATCGCGTCGGCGCCCTGCTGAGCGAACGCCGGGGGGAGCGGCGCGGCGAGCTGAGTCGGCAGGTACTGGGTCATCAGCTGGGCGGCCATGGCCGGACCGCGCGGGTCGTGATCGAAGGTGTTGTCGAGTTCCGCCCGACCGCGTTCGGTGGCGTAGTCGTAGAACTCGTACTGGAACGACGCCGGGTCGACATAGGCGGTGGGCCCCAACCACTTCGAATACACCGCGACCTTCGCCTCGGGGGTGCGGAGCACGTAGATGTGGGTGGGGGAGTTGTTCCAGTTGACCCCCTGCGGTGCGTGTTCGTTGGTGGCGAGGACGACGTGGTCGCGACCGGCCGCGGTGTTGCTCCGCAGCAGCGGCATGAGGTCGGCGCGTTCGGCGTACGTGGCGAACAGGTCCCCGGACATCCAGTTCCGGTTGCCGTGCCCGAGCGTCGCGAGCAGCGGCGCAACGTCGACGCTCGACGTGAGTTGGCCGCGCGGGGTGTCGGTGTCGCCGGTGAATCGCCCGGTCGGGTCGGCGACGATCAGCGGGATGTGGAACGCCTCGTCGTAGGCGGTGGACAGTTTGCCTGCGACGAAGCCGTGCGCGCCGGCATATTCGCCGTGATCGGACGTCATGACGAAGACGGTGTTCGCCGCGACATCCTCCGGCAGTGAGTTGATCACCGTGCCGATGTGGTGGTCGACCATCGACAGCACGTTGGTGTAACTGTCGAGGGCCCGCTCCCAGTAGGTGTACGGCGCGAACGCGATGTGCCGGTCGGGATCGGTGCCCTGACCATAGGGCTGGAGGTAGTAGTTCGACAGATTCTGGATGTCGTCGGTGACGCCGCCCCACACCAGGGCCTGGAACTCCCGAGCGAACACCTGGGTGCTCGGTTTCGACTGCAGTGCCTTCTCGGGTTCCCAGTTGGGCGGCACCGAGGGATAACCCAGCCGCGGAGGGTCGCTCTCGCCGGTGGTCACCGACCAGGCCCGGGCGGGGCTGAGTGGGGGAACGTTGTTCGCGTACAGCGACTGATACCGTTCCGCTTCCGTTCCGGCCCAGAAGAACTGCTGGTCATGGGGATTGACGAAGCTCGCCGTGAGGCAGAACGGGCCGTCCCCGGGTTTTCGCGTCGACAACCACGCCGCGGCCTGGTCGGCGATGTGCCCGTCGAATTCGAATCCCTCACCGTTCATTCCGATGATGTCGGGCATGGTCAGTCCGTCGAACCCGTACTCCTCGAGGTAGCCGGGCGCGAGCCCCGAGTCCTCGTCAGGGGACGGCGACAGATGCCACTTACCGACGTACGGCGTGACGTAGCCCGCCTGCCGCAGCAGCTTGCCGTACGTCGGAAAGTCCCGTCCCATCGCGGGCGACGGGACGGGGGAGGCCCGATTACCGGTCCGCGTCTGCAACATCCAGTTCTGCAGCGGATACAGCCCGGTGACGAAACACGCACGGCCGGGGCTGCACGCCACCCCGGCCGTGTAGTGCTGCGTGAACTTCACCCCGGGCGCCCACAGCGTGTAGAGGTTGGGCATGAACCGCTGCAGAAACTGGTCCGGAGTAGTGAACCCCGCGGGAAAGACCTGGGGAAACCGCATCTCGTCGACGACGATGAACACGATGTTGGGCTGTACGTAATTGGTGGGCTGACGGTGTAGCGGCTTCTCCGACGCGTCCGCCCGACGGTCGAAGAGGCCCGACATCACGGTCACCCCGCCGGCGACCGCTGCACCCGAGAGAAACGTTCGCCTGTCGATCCGATGGCCGGCCTGCTCGTCGCTCATGGCGGTTCCTCCGGTCGAAGGGGTGGGATCGTCACACTCTCTGTACCCACTTTCGAACGAAGTAGTGATGTGTCGCCGGAAATGTCGCCCGTGATTGGATACACCCGTGAATGCCGTAGTCCCGACCCCGCCCGATCCGTTCTTCACCGTCGGTACCCGACTCGACGGGCAGCTGGGTCGTACCGGAACCATTCACACCCCACACGGCGACATCGCGACGCCGTCGTTCGTCGCCGTCGGCACCAAGGCCACCGTCAAGGCGGTGCTGCCTGAGAGCATGAAGGAGCTGGGCGCGCAGTCGCTGCTCGCCAACGCCTACCACCTGTACCTGCAGCCCGGGCCGGACATCGTCGACGAGGCCGGCGGTCTGGGCAAGTTCATGAACTGGGACGGCCCGACGTTCACCGACAGCGGCGGATTCCAGGTCATGTCGCTGGGCGTCGGGTTCAAGAAGGTCCTCGCGATGGAAGCCGTCGGGGTACGCTCCGACGACGTCATCGCGAAGGGCAAGGAACGCCTCGCGACCGTCGACGACGACGGTGTGACGTTCAAATCGCACCTGGACGGGTCGCGGCACCGGTTCACGCCCGAGGTGTCGATGCAGATCCAGCACCAGCTCGGCGCCGACATCATGTTCGCGTTCGACGAGCTCACCACGCTGCTGAACACCCGCGGGTACCAGGAGCAGTCGGTGGAGCGGACGCAGGCGTGGGCGGTGCGCTGCATCGCTGAGCACGAGAAGCTCACCGCCGAGCGCGCCCATCGCCCGTACCAGGCGCTGTTCGGGGTCGTGCAGGGCGCGCAGTACGAGGACTTGCGCAGGCAGGCCTGCAGGGGGCTGGAGTCGATCACGGGGGAGAGCGGCCGCGGTTTCGACGGGTACGGCATCGGCGGGGCGCTCGAGAAGCAGAACCTCGGCACCATCGTCCGGTGGTGCAACGAGGAGCTTCCCGAGCACAAGCCGCGGCACATGCTCGGCATCAGCGAGCCGGACGACTTCTTCGTGGCCATCGAGAACGGCGCCGACACGTTCGACTGCGTGAATCCGTCGCGGGTCGCGCGCAACGCCGCGATCTACCACCCGGACGGCCGGTTCAACATCAACACCAGCCGCTTCCGTCGTGACTTCACGCCCATCGACGAGAACTGCGATTGCTACACCTGCGCGAATTACACCAGCGCCTACATTCACCATTTGTTCAAGGCGAAGGAAATGCTGGCGTCCACGCTGTGCACCATCCACAACGAACGCTTCACCGTCCGGCTGGTCGATCAGATCCGCGCCAGCATCGAAGGCGGCTACTTCGACGAGTTCAAGGCCGAAACCCTGGGCCGCTTCTACCGCACGTGAGTGGGAAAGCGCCCTCGGGCACACTTTCCCACTCACGTGGGGGTCAGAGCTGGTAGGTGGGTTCGCGTTTCTTCACGTAGGCGATGACCCGGTACGTGATCGGCATGACCAGTACCTCGACGAGGGTCTTCCACAGGAATCCGACGATCACGTAGTTGACGAAATCGCTCCACGTGCTGATGCCGATCGCGCCTGCGGCGATGGAGCAGAAGATCAGGGTGTCGGCGAACTCACCGACGATGGTGGACCCGATGAGCCGCGCCCACAGGTGCTTCTCCTTGGTGCGCTCCTTGATCAGGACCAGCGTCACCGAGTTCAGCATCTGCCCGACGAGGTAACCGGCCAGCCCGGCGAGCAGCAGTCGCGGGTAGACGCCGACGACGGACCGCAGCGCCTCCTGGTTCTCGTAGAAGTCGGCGGACGGCAGCTCGATGAGGAGCCAGAAGCAGAACGCGGCCAGGATCAGGGCGCCGAAGCCCAGGTAGATCGCGCGACGCGTCGACTTGAACCCGTACACCTCGCTGAGGACGTCGCCGAGAATGTAGGCGAGCGGGAACAGGAAGAAGCCGCCGTCGGTGATGACGGGCAGGATCTGCAGCGGCCCGATGGTCAGCGACGAATCGGCGAAGAATGCGACGCCCTTCGTCGCGCAGATATTCGAGATCAGCAGCGTCGCGGTGAAGAGGGCAACGAACGTGGGGTAGTACCCCCGGCTGACGTGCGCGAACGTCGCGTGGGCGTCTGGCTTGGTCTGCTGATCTGAGGCTGTCACGCCGCAATCCAAGCACCTGCAGGTGGACGTGCGCGAATCAGGAACGGGTGAACGTACCTTTTGTCCGATCTGACGCGACGAAAGGTACGTTCACCCGCACGGTAGGACGGGTTCGGGCTAGCCCTGGACGACGCGCGTGCCGCCGGCCAGTTCGTCGTGCTTGCCCTGCTTGGTGGGGCTGCCGTTGATCGTCACCCCGATGATGATCGCGGCGACGACGCCGAGCACACCGAACAGGAACCCGAGGAGCGGGAACCCGCCGAGCGCGGACAGAACGTAGAAGCCGTTCCTGGTCAGCGACTGCTGCTGGGTGGGGAACCCGCCGTTCGGGCCCTCGACGCGCAGACCCAGGATCTGCTTGCCCAGGGTCTGCCCCCTCGTCGTCTCGAGGAAGACGAAGTAGCCGACGGCGGCGGCCGCGGTGAGGATCGCGCCGAGGACGCTGCCCAGGAAGTTGCCCAGCACCAGCGCGAGGACGGTGCCGACCACGGCCATCGGGATGCCGACGATCAGGCCGTCGATCACGCGTGCGCCGAGGCGGGGAAGAAGTTCACCGGGACGGGACGCGTCGAACCCGAAGTCCGGCTGCGCGAACGGCTGGGTGCCGAACTGCTGCGCCGAATCGAACTGCGGCGGTGCGCCGAACTGCTGTCCGAACTGCTGCTGCCCCGCCCCGTTGTAGTGCGGTTGCCCGTACTGCTGCCCGCCGAACGGCTGTTGTCCCTGGTCTGGATCGAATCCACCGGTAGTCATGTGTTCCCCCTCGAATCTCGAGTCCTGAATGTCTCGGATGACGCCTGAGCACCTTACGCACGGGGTGGGAGTGACTCGAGTGACGGGAGTAGCAAAACGGGTGAGCGTACTTTCCGTCCGCGAAGGACAGGAAGCACACTCACCCGTGGGAGCGAGCGGTCAGGCCGCGACGTAACGGCCGGTGAGCACGCGGTACGCGTAGGTCGACGCGATGATCGTGATCGGGATCGAGACGAGAAGTCCGACGCCGCAGAGGAGTGCACCGACGATGTTGATGCCGACGAGAGCGAGGGCCAGCAGCAGCACCGGGCCGACGTTCTGCGAGATCACGCGGAAGCTCGACTTGATGCCGGTGATCGCGTCCTCGTTCTGATCGATGACGAACTGCAGCGTCCACCAGGTCAGGAAGATGACGATGAGGCCCGGGATGATGAGCAGGACGAAACCGATGGTGGCGGCCACACCGATGATCACGCTGGCGATGATGATCGCCGCGACGTTGGTGAACTGGAAGAACGAACCGAACGCCGGCTTGTTCCCGTCCACCTCGTGCAGCGCGCCCCGCACGAGAGCCGCATTGATCAGGTAGCCGACGATGGTCGTGACGATCGTGCCGATGATGCGCCACACCGAGAACGCCGCGCTCATGTCGGACGACGTGCTGAAGCCGCCGAAGACGAGGTTCAGCACCACCTGGATGATGGCGGCGATCAGCAGGATGCCGATCCAGATGAGCGCGTTGTCCTTGAATTTGTTCCAGCCGTAGCCGATCGCGTCGCCCACGGAGAACTGCCCCGGCGTCTGCCCGGGCGTGCCGTAATCCGACATCGGCGGGGGCGGCGGATATCCGCCGGGCGGCGGTCCCTGGGGCGGCGGCGGGTAATTGCCCTGCGGCGGCGGGTAATTACCGGGGGGCGGTGGATAATTTCCGCCGGACGGCGGTGGATAGTTTCCGCCGGACGGCGGTGGATAGTTTCCGCCGGGCGGGGGCGGGTAGTTACCGCCGGGGGGCGGTGGCGGATATCCGCCGGGCGGCGGTCCCTGCGGCGGCGGAGGGTAATTCCCCGGGGGCGGCGGATAACCACCGGGCGGCGGTGGAGGATTGCCCTGCGGGGGGTATCCGCCCTGGTCACCACCTTCAGGTTTGTCGTTAGGGTCGTATCCACCAGTCGTCATGTGATCCCCTCAGCAAGAGTTGAATGCTCGCGCGTGACAGTGCGAATAAACACTACGTGGACAATCCTTTACTCGCCTCCCTTTGGTCTGCTTCTTCTCCTGCGGTTTTGATGCTTTACGCTGGTTATCGTGACTAATTCTGGGGGATCGGACGATTCGAATCCGTACAACGGGCAAACACCACCCACTTACGGTGAGGTTCCCGGCTTGCCGCGCGACGGATACGGGGTCGACGAATCCGGTTATCCCACCTATTCGGCGCCCACCGAGAAGTACCCCGACTATCAGCAGCCGGGCGCGTACGGGACTTCTCCGAATCCGTATGCCGCGCCGAATCAGAATCAGTACGGCGGCGACCAGTACGGGGCTCCGAACCAGCAGTACGGGACGCCCAACCCGTACGCCGCCCCGAATCAGTACAGCGCCCCCAACCAGTACGGGGCTCCGGGCCAATACGGCGGTCCCGCCCCGCAGTACGGCGCACCGAACCCGTACGGCGCGCCCTACCAGCGGCCGCTGGGGACGAACGGTCTCGCGATCGCGTCGCTGATCACGTCGATCGTCGGCGGATGCTTCTACGGCCTCGGCTCCATCGTCGGCATCATCCTCGGCATCATTGCGCTGGGCCAGATCAAGCAGTCCGGGCAGGAGGGCCGCGGACTCGCGATCGCCGGAATCGCCATCGGCGGCGCCTACGTCATCGGCTGGATCCTGTTCTTCCTGATCATGGTGATTGCGGCGGCGTCGGGAGCCTGACCACCCACGGTTCGCGGTGCAGGCGGGCCGGGTCGAACCGGTCGAGGAGTATCCCGAGATCCACGACCTCGTCCGGTTCCGCGAGCCCGAGTGACGTCGCCAGTACTCCGAGGACGTCGCTCGCGGTGCGTCCCAACGCTTTCTGGTCGGCGAGGGTGACGGCGCCGTCGCGCTTCGCGAGCCGTTTGCCGTCCTCGTTGAGCGCGAGGGCGACGTGCGCGTAGGTGGGGGTGGTCAACCCGAGCAGCCCCGCGAGGTAGGCCTGGCGGGGCGCGGACGAGAGCAGGTCGTCGCCGCGCACCACCTGATCGATTCCCTGGGCGGCGTCGTCGACGACCACCGCGAGGTTGTAGGCGGGTGTCCCGTCGCCGCGACGCAGCACGAGATCGTCCACCATGCCGGAATAGCTGCCGTGCAGGACGTCGTCGATGGTGAACGACGTGACGCCGGCGCGCAGTCGCAGCGCGGGTGGTCGTCCGCCGGCGAGCCGGTCTGCGCATTCGTCCGGTGTCAGGTTGCGGCAGGTCCCCGGGTACGCGCCCTGCGGCGCGTGCGGCGCCGACGCGGCTTTCAGGATTTCTCTTCTCGTGCAGAAGCACTCGTACGTGAGGCCGGCGGCGTGGAGTTCGGCGATGGCAGCGTCGTACCGCGACAGTCGCTGCGACTGCGACACGACGTCGCCGTCCCAGTCGAGGCCGAGGTCGGCGAGGTCGGCCAGCTGCCGGTCCCGGGCGCCCTCGCGGACGCGGTCGAGGTCTTCGACGCGCAGGAGGAACCGCCGGCCGGTGGACCGGGCGAACAGCCACGCCAGCACGGCAGTCCGCAGGTTGCCGAGGTGCAGGTCGCCGGACGGGCTGGGCGCGAACCGTCCCGCGCCCCCCGCCCGATGTGACAGCGGTTCACTCTGACGAGACGGATGTGACATCGGCCGAGGGGTCAGCTGGCCAGTTCGATCGACGACGACGGCACGACGTCGGCGCCCTGCAGAATCATGCCGATCTGAATGTCGAGGGCGTGCTCGAGGTACTCGGGCGGGTACAGCGCCGGACTGCCGATCGCATCGAGCGCGAGGCCGTCGACGGTGGCGAGGAGAAGCGCCGCACGGGTTTCCGCCTCGGGGGTGCCGATCCCGATGAGCACGGCGGACAGTCCGGTGCGGATGGTGAACAGGGTCTTGCGCCGGATCTCGGCGAGCGAGGGGGAGGTCGCGGCCCGGACGGCGAATGCCGCCATGACGTGCGCCTCCCGCGACCGCGCCTCGTCGAGTGGCAGCAACTGGGACATTGCGGCGAACAGGGCCCGGGCGGGATCCCCGCCGCGCTCGACCTCCGACAGTCGGGCGAGGAGTTTGTCGACGAGGGTCCGCAGGGCGAACGCGAACATCTCGTCCTTCGTGGAGAAGTGGTGCTGCACGGCTCCGATGGACACACCCGCCCTCTTGGCGACCTCGCGCACGCTGGCGCCCTCGAGACCCGACTCGGCCGCGACGTCGAACAGGGCCGCGGCCAGGCGTTCGGGGCTGGTGGACGAGTATCGGCGTTCGCGCATGCCTCGAACATTACTGACGTATTGAATCAATACATGCGTCAGGTGCCCGTGTTGCCGCGAGTGGCGGGTGTGACTTCGGTTATCGGCGGACGTACGTCAGGAAAATCATCCCGCTCTCGAAGGCGCGGCTCGCGGCCAGCCGGAACCGCTGAGGGCCGAATTCGCCGTCGAACAGCGGAATGCCGGTGCCGATCGCCACGGGATTGAGCTTGATCCGGAGCTCGTCGATCTCGGGCTGCACTGCGGCGGCGAGCTTGCCGCCGCCGCACAGCCAGATGTCCTTGCCGTCCTCCCGCTTGAGTTCGCGCACCTTCTCGATCGGATCGCCCGAGACGATCTCGACGTCCGGGTCGGGCGACTCGGTGATCGTGGTCGAGAAGACATACTGCCGCAGGTGCGCGTACGGGCTGGTCACGCCGAGGTCGAGGCCGGGCTGGTAACTGGCGCGGCCCATGAGCAGTGTGTCGAAATGTTTGTTGGGGGCATCGATTCCCAGCGGTGCCCGCATGTGGGTGGGGACCGTCTCGGGGTACTCGGCGATCATCACGGGCATGTGATCGCCGTCGATCTCGAAGATGGTGCCGGTGGGGTCCGAGCCGTCGGCGCCGGCGATGAATCCGTCGATGGTGGCGGCGGCGTAGTAGACGAGCTTTCGCATGTGAGTCCTCCCGTGATCGGTAACCACTCCATTTGTAGTACTATGGCTGCAGTGGTTGCAAGTCCTTTGCCGAGGAGTGTCGATGGCGCAGAATCCGGAACGACGTGCGGCTCTCGTGAACGCCGCGATCGAAGTGCTTGCGCGCGAGGGTGCGCGCGGCCTCACCTTCCGCGCCGTCGACGTCGAGGCGAACGTCCCCAAGGGGACCGCGTCCAACTACTTCCCCAGCCGCGACGACCTGTTCGACCAGGTCGGCAAGCGGATTCACGAGCGGCTGGGTCCCGACCCCTCGGTCGTCGAAGAAAGCGGGCGCAAGCCGCAGAATCTCGAGCTCGCGATCGAGTACATGCAGGGGCTGTTCGGCAGGATTACCCGTGACCGCACGGGCTATCTCGCGTTGCAGGAATTGCGTCTCGAAGCGGTCCGGCGTCCCGAGTTGCGGACCACGCTGACGCGCACGATCTCCGAGAATCTGAAGCGCGACATCGGTTTTCACCTCGACTCGGGACTGCCCGGTGATCGCAGCACCGTGCTGATGCTCTACCTCGCGATGAATGCGCTCATCGTCGAGCACCTGACGCTACCCGGCGTGCTCGAGGGGGTCGACACGGAGCGGCTCGTCGCCGATCTCGTGACGCGCGCCGTCGCTACGCCGGACGCCTGAGCGCGTAGTCGTCCACGTACTCCTGGCCCGACAGTGTCATGAGGGCGTGCATCAGCTCGTCCGTCGCGGCCCGGACGATGTGCCGGTTGTCGCGTAGCTCGGCGAATCGGGTGAAATCGAGCGGTTCGCCGACGGTCACCGTCACCTTGCCGAACCGCCACATCCGCGATCCGACGGGGTTGACCTGCCGGGTGCCGTGCATGGCAACAGGCACGACCGGGGCGTCCGTCGCGAGCGCGACCCGGGCGATTCCGGTCTTGCCCTTGTGGAGTCGGCCGTCGGGCGACCGGGTGCCCTCGGGGTAGATTCCCCAGACCTTGCCGTCGTCCAGGATCTTCCGCGCGGTGTTCAGCGCGGATTCCGCCGCGGAGGCCCCGGACCGGTCGATCGGCACCTGGCCGGCCGCTGTGAAGAACCAGCGTTTCGCTCGGCCCTTCGCGCCGCCTTCGGTGAAGTACTCGCTCTTCGCCACGAACGTGATGCGCCTGCGCACCATCAGGACGAGGAAGAACGAGTCGACGACGGTGAGGTGATTGCTCGCCAGAATCACCGGACCCGACGCCGGGATGTGGTGTGCACCGTCGATCGTGGGGCGCCCGAAGATGCGTAGCACCGGTCCGATCAGCAGGTATTTGAAGATCCAGTACCACACGGTGAACTCCTCACTTGGGCGCCGAAGCGTGAGTAGACATTGTCTACTCACGCCATGATAGACACTGTCTACATGAGTGGAGAAGTGCAATCCCTGCGCGTGCGGCTGATCGACAGTGGCCGCGAATTGCTGGACCAGGGTGGCATCGACGCCGTCGGGCTACGCGCCGTCGCCCGGCACGCGGGTGTCTCACACGGCGCGCCGCGGCGGTACTTTCCCACTCACAAAGCGTTGCTCGCCGCGATCGCCGCATCAGGATTCGCCGAGCTGTCCGACGAGCTCCGGTCGGCGACCGCGTCCGAGTCGGACCCCCTCGCACGAGTGCGGCGGACGGCACGGCAGTACCTCTCCTTCGCCGACACCCACCGCACCCTGTTCGAGTTGATGTTCCGGCACGACCTGCTCGAAGGGTCGGGAGAGGACCTGCGGCAACACTCGAAACCCCTGTTCGAGACGGTCGTCGCACTCGTCGCGGACACCGGCTCCGCGGACCCGCACGTGGTCGCGTTGAACCTGTGGACCCAGCTGCACGGGGTGGCGACCCTCCGCGCCACCCGCAGCATCGAGTTGATCGTCGGCGACTTCGACGTGGACAGTTTCGTCGCGCAGCTGATCGACCTACACCTCAGGGCGCGGGCATGACGGCGCGCGGCAAATCAGCCCGCAACTCCACATCGGTGACGAAGTCCCCGTCACCGGGCTGGTAGCGACGCTGCGGATCGAAGTCCTCCACCCGGAAGCTGTCCAGCGTGGGGGAGTGCGTCGTGACGGCGAGCGTTCCGCCGTCGAGATCGAACTGCAGGAGTCGCTGGAACCCGGTCTCGCGGCGGCTGTCCACCGTGAAGTACTGGTAGTCGGCGAGCAACTCCACAACCTTCCGATCCGTGTCGCCCACCTTCCGGTCGGTGACCGTCGTCTGCCCGTCGACGTGTCCCGCGAGGACCAGGAACACCGTGTCGAACGGAACGACGAGCCGGTTCCAGATCTGCTGTCCCGCACTGCTACCGATGTCGCCGAACCCACTCATCCGCAGCGAGCCGTCCTTGTCCAGGTAGTAGTGGCTGCCGATCATCACGTTGCGATCCGGGTGGTCGGCGAGCACGTCCTCGGCCCACTGCAGTACGTGCTCGGGCGGGTTGTAGCCGATGTAGAGCATCAGGAATTTCGCGCCGGCGATGTCGAGCAGGTCGTAGTGCGCCGAATTGTCCGTGTCCGTGACGGATTCGCCCCAGTAGGGCCGGTCGCGGTACCGCCACGGCCCGAAGAACTCGTTGTAGAGGGCGTGGTTCTTCTCGTGTTCGCCGGGAATGAGCCGTCCGCCGACGTTCCACAGGTTGTCGTGGTTGCCGGGCAGGACGCCGTAGGGAATGCCTGCCTCTTCGAGCGTCGCCATCGCCTTGTCGGCCACCTCGAACTCGGGCCGGGCGCGGGACTCGGGTGCACCCGGACGTATCCAACTCTGGACGAGGTCGCCCGTGTGCATGGAATAGGCGATCTTGCGTTCGGCGGCGTTCTCGGCGGTCCAGCGGGTCATGTCGAAGTACACCTCCGGCCGGTCCCGCGACACGTACTGGGTGTCGGAGATGTGCTGCAGCGCGAAGTCGTACGCGTTCGGGTCGGCGAACTGCTGATCGGCTGTCGCGTTGGCCTCGCGGAAACTCCGGTCCCGTCGCGGACCGTCGATGACGAGGATCTGCGCGGTGTCCTCGCCCTCGATCCGGGTGGTCAGGGTGACCGGACCGCCCGGTTCGGACGGCTGCGCCGTCGCGACCGGCTCACCCCAGCTCTGCTCCTCCTCGTCCCACACGTGCATCGCGAGGTCGTCGAGATTCACCGAACGTCCGTGCCAGGTCACGTCCGTTCCTGCGGGCTCCGGACCGAACCGGACCTCGTACCGCATGTACGGGTACTCGCCGAAGCGGTGGCTGGTGGCCGACTGCCCGTCCGACTCCTCACCCGGAACCCGCTGTGAGGGAGCGGCGTCGCCGGTGGTCCCGGCGAACATGACCGCGGACGCGATCGGCGCCGAGGTGACGAGGCCACGCGCAGGCAGACCGGACGCGCCCCGGGGTTCGGGATCGGCCACCGCGACCACGTCACCGCCGAGCAGCGCAGCGGCCAGTGACACCGCCGTCAGCGCGGCAATCCTGCCCGGCACGCTCATGACCCGAGGTTACAAGCGCGACCGGGCAGGCGCTCGGGTCAGGCCTTGCGGCCGAGGAAGGCCAGGACCCTGGTCTGCTCGTCGGCGCCCGCGGGGACGTCCACGGCGGGGCCGCACACCCCGGCCGTGCGGATGTTGTCGCCCAGTTGCTCCGCGACGCCACCCACCCAGGTCAGGTCGTCGGCCGGGATGGTCTCGTCGAGGCCGGTGGCCCGGGCGAGGTCCCAGCCGTGGATCACGAGGTCGAAGCAGTAGAAGCTGTCGATGGTCTTGCCGAGGTCGGTGCGGCCGAAGTGCCCGTCGTACTCGCGGCTCACCCGGGCCGGATCGTCCAGGATCTCCTGCATGCCGTCGCGCGTGGCCGCCCAGGCGGCTACCGGGTCTTCGTCGACGGACGGCGGCACCGGCAGTTCCAGATCGACGACGGTGACGATGTAGCGCTGCGTGTCGATCACGTGCCGCACGACGTCGCGGGCCGTCCAGCCGTCACACGGGGACGCGTCGTCCCAGCGTTCCGTGGGCACGGATTCGACGCGCTTCGTGAACTTCGCGGCAAGGTCGCGGTAATGGGCTGCGGGGGTTTCGGTTGTCGAGGTCATGCGGCCGATTCTTCTCCCGTCCGGGGCCCGATGGCTTGAACATTTCCGACATCGACGACGGATTCCGTCCCGTGCCAGTCGGGGGCCTCGCTGGCGAGGAGGTCGGACGGGGTGAGCGAGGAGATCCGCCGGCATTCCCGCGACAGGTGCGCCTGGTCGCTGTAGCCGGCGGTGGCGGCGAGGTCGGCGAGCCCGGCCCGCGTCCCCGACTGCGCCAGCGCCATGAACCGCTGCAGCCGCAGGATGCCGCGGAGGGTGGCGGGCCCGTATCCGAACGCGTCGTTGCATCGCCGCTGCAGTTGCCGCTCCGTGACGGAGGCGGCGTCGGCGAGCGCGCCCACGTTCCACGAGTGCCGGGACAGCGCCTGCCGGACGGTGCCGATCAGCGGGTCGGCGTCCGGTCCACGGTTTCGCCACGCGCGCACGGCGTTCTCGAACAGGGCGATTCGTTCCGCGTAACCGGGCGCATTGTCGAGCCGGTCGGTCAGTGTCCGTTCCCACGTGGACCCGACCACGTCCCCGAGACCGACCCGGATGTTGCGGACCTCGGCCGCCGACGTCCGCAGCAGATGCGAGGCGGCGCCGGGACGGAAACGGACGCCGACGGATTCGGTGCCCGGCGGCAGCGTGAACGACCACGCCGTGGTCTCGGGACCGCACACGCGGATTCCCACCCCCCGGATCCACAGGATGTCCATGCACGCGTCCGGCACCAGCAGATGCTCGCCCTGCGTGCGCGCGGACCACCCGCACACCAGGGTGTCGGTGAGGTCGGGCGACGGTGAGGTCGGCGTGTACCAGCCCATGCACAGGAGCCTAATCACGCAGACCGACACGTGCGGGCCGGTCACATCGCCCGAAGTGCCCGCACCGGCACGCAACTCGAGGTGAACTGTATGCACGGGTCCGCAGAGGTTCCCCGGAGGCCCGCCACTTCGCCGTCACAGAGAACGAGGACTCCATGAGACGAACATGGGCGCTGGCAGCGATCGCCGCCGTCAGCCTGACCTTCTCGAGTTGCGCCTACGACAGCACCGATTCCGGCGACACGGGTGGCAACGCCCCGGTGTCGCCGACGCCGACGTCCCCGCCCGCCGCGCCCGGAACACCAGTCCTGAAGATGGGACCGACGACGCTCGGCGAGGTGATGGTCGACGACGGCGGCATGACGGTCTACGTGTACGACAACGACGAGGTCGGCTCCGGCGCCAGTTCGTGCCGCGACACCTGCCTGCAATCGTGGCCGCCGGTCACCTCCGTCACCGAGAACCCGACGGTCCAGGGGCTGCAGGAAGTCGTCATCGACACCATCCCGGCGCCGGACGGCACCCACCAGCTCACCGTCAACGGCCGCCCCGTGTACCGCTACAAGGACGACAACGAACCCGGTGACGCATTCGGACAGGCGGTCGGCAGCGTGTGGTGGACCCTCGACTCCGCAGGCAACCCGGTCACGACAACTGCGGGCGGCGAGTAGCGCGGTCGATCCTCAAGTGGACGGTGACGGTCAGCGCTGCCGACAGGACGGCAGCGAACCACAGGGCGTCCAGCCCGATCCAGTGGTGCGCGAGGGCGCCCGTCACCGCTCCCACCACCAGACCGGCCCACAACGCGAAGTGCCGTAGCCACGCCCACCGCGGTCCGCCGAACAGGGCCCCGGCCAGCCGATGTCCCATCTTCACGAGCGCGCCCGTCATGTAGGTGAGACCGATGGTGACCTCGCCGTCGCGCTGGAAGAAGGAGTTCTCGGCGCCCATCGCGAGCAGCATCGCGCCGACGGCCACCGTGCTCGCCCCGACAGTCGCGGCCACCGCGCCGACGATCAGCAGTCCCGACACGACCGCGAGCACCGTCGTCCGGACGGGCAGGCGCCGACGATCGGACAGGTGCACGACCACTGCGCCCAGGGCGCAGCCGAGAACGAACATGCCGATCACCGCGGCAGCCGTCGCCGCGTGCGCCCACGCGGCGTCCGCGAACCCGACACTGAACCGGGTGAGGTTGCCGCTCATGAACGCGACGAAGAACCCGCCGAGCGTGATGAATCCCAGCGCGTCGACGTAACCGGCCAGCGTGGACAGCACCACCGCCAGCGCGAGCATCTGCCTGCTGTCGTCGATCGGCACACTCCACATCAAACACCGCAGCCGACGACAGTGGCCCCCGATCCGGAGATCGGGGGCCACTGTGGCGTAGGTCAGGCGCTCACGACGCCTGGCTCAGGAGGTTCCGAGGGCGGGCGCCAGCGTGTTGGCCCAGGACTCGTGCAAGCGGTCCTGCCAGTAGTTCCACGTGTGGAGGCCGTCGTCGGTGATGTGGGTCTGCAGGTTGGCGCCGGCGCGCTGCGCCGCGGGCACGAACACCTTGCTGCTCAGACCGGAGGCGGTCTCGAGGGGGACCGTCTGCGAGAACTTCACCGGGTCGAACGAGGCGCTGTCCGGGTCGACGGTCGGATCGCTGGCCGTCGAGCCTGCGCCCGACGAGATGTAGACGGACTTGCCGCGCAGCGCGCCGACGTTGAGCAGCGGGTCGTTGCGAAGCCACGCACCCGACGGCCAGAAGCCCCACATGTTCAGCGCGTTGCCACCCATCTGGGCGACGGACACCTGGATGCCCTGCGCGAAGCCGGGCGAGCTGGCCGTCGGGTAACCGCTGTACGACGCGACCGCCTTGTAGAAGTCGGGGCGGTGAGTGGCGAGGTTCAACGCGGAGGTGCCGCTCATCGACAGACCCGCGACCGCGTTGTTCACCCCGTCGCTGCCGAACTGGGAAGCCATCACCGGGGGCAGCTCATTGGTCAGGAACGTCTCCCACTTGACGCGGCCGAGCTTCGGGTCGTCGCGCTGCCAGTCGGAGTAGAAGGTTCCGCCGCCGCCGAACGGGATGACCACGTTGACGTGCTTGCCGGCGAAGAAACTCTCCACGTCGGTCTCGATCAGCCAGCCGTTGTTGTCGTCCGGTGCCCGCAGACCGTCGAGCAGGTACAGGGTCGGCGCGGGGCCGCCGCCCGCGGCCTTGAGCACCTTGACGGGAATGTCCTTGTCCATCGACGGTGAATACACCGAGATCAGGGCCGAGTCGGCGTGCGCGACGCCGGTTCCGGCCAATACGGACACGAGGCCCGATGCCAACACTGCGACCAAACCCACGATCAGTGCGCGGGTGCGACGAATCGCCATACGAATGTCCTTTTATCTCGAATCGACACACAGCACAGCGAACGCTGCACCGCCGACGATAACAGGAAGATAACGGGTTGCGCCCGTTGTGGCCAGGACTTTCGGCTCCGGCAGCCGGTCGGTCGTCGCTCTGAGGACCGAAAAAGGAACCCCTGCGAACCGCTTCTCAGCAGTTCACAGGGGTTCCTGTGGCGGAGGATAGGGGATTTGAACCCCTGAGGGCGTTAACCCAACCCGCGTTCCAGGCGAGCGCCATAGGCCACTAGGCGAATCCTCCGTGGAGGAGCATACCCAACGACGGCGGCTCACCGTTAAACGGCCAGGTAGCCGCCCGTTCTAGGCCCACTTCAGCTGGGTGAGGGCGTGCTCGGCGAGGGGGACGGACCGGTCGCAGGACGTGTCCGGGTTCGCGGTGGCGTCGAGACCGAATTTCGTCTCGATCGACAGGGTGCCCGCATCGGTGGTGACCTCGAGGATGCACTGGTACTTGCTCTCGGCGAGTGCGCGCCCCTCGAGTCCGCCGACGTCGATCGTGCGCAGCGGGTCGACCGGTTCCGGCGCGCTCGTAGTGGTGATCGTCACGGTGTTCAGTGCCTCGGGCTTGCCCCACGTGCAGGCGCGACGTTCGGGACTGTCGGTGGCGGTGCCCTCGCCGGCGCCTGCCGTGAGAAGCGGTGCGAGCGTCGCATCGTCGGCGAGCGTGCACGGCTCGGCCGCGTCCCAGCTCACCGCGTCCGACGTGGCTGCGTCGTCGCTGCCTCCGCCGCACGCCGACAGTGCTGCCACGACGGCGGCGAGTGTCACCGCGTGTGCTGTCCTTCTGAGTTTCATCCCGATCCTTTGCCGAAGGTGGCCGAATGCGGGGGCGACGGTAGCACTGGCCGTGGTCAGAGGTGCGGCGTCGGGCCCGGGCCGGGGTGGATCCCGACCACGTCTCGGGGCCGTCTACACTCTGTGGTGGATCCCGCGCGGCGCGCATCCTGTGAACTCCCCCAGGGCCGGAAGGCAGCAAGGGTCAACGGGCTCTGCCGGGTGCGCGGGGTCCCCTATCTTTCGCATACCCGACCCACGACGTCGGTGAGAGGCCGCTCCTGATGACCAACCAGACCCAGATCGGGTTGATGAGCCATGAGGAACTACTTTCGGAGCACGAGCGCCAGACTGCGAGTTACGCGCAGCTGAAGACGGAGAAGCTCACGCTCGACCTCACTCGCGGCAAGCCCTCGCCCGAGCAGCTGGATCTGTCTGCGGCGCTGCTGACACTGCCCGGTGACGGCGACTTCCGCGACGGCAACGGCACCGACACCCGCAACTACGGTGGGCTGACCGGTCTGCCGGAGCTGCGCGCCATCTTCGGTGAACTGCTCGGCATCCCCGTCGAGAACCTGCTCGCCGGCAACAACGCCAGCCTCGAGATCATGCACGACAACGTCGTGTTCGCCCTGCTGCACGGCACCCCCGACTCCCCGCGCCCCTGGTCGCAGGAGGAGAAGGTCAAGTTTCTGTGCCCGGCACCCGGTTACGACCGCCACTTCGGGATCACCGAGACCTACGGCATCGAGATGATCCCGGTGCCGATGCGCCCGGACGGCCCCGACGTGGGCGTCATCTCCGAGCTGGTGGCGAACGATCCGCAGATCAAGGGTCTGTGGGCCGTCCCCAACTACTCCAATCCCACGGGCGCGGTGTACTCGGAAGAGGTCACGCGGACGTTGGCGTCGATGCCGACCGCCGCCCCCGACTTCCGGCTGTTCTGGGACAACGCCTATGCCGTCCACCCGCTCGTCGGCGAGACGGCGCCGTCGCTGGACATCCTCGGGATGGCCGCAGAGGCGGGTAACCCGAACCGGCCGCTCGTGTTCGCGTCGACGTCGAAGATCACGTTCGCCGGTGCCGGCGTCAGCTTCTTCGGTTCCTCGACCGCGAACCTGGCCTGGTACCAGAAGTACCTCGGTAAGAAGAGCATCGGTCCCGACAAGCTGAACCAGCTGCGGCACCTGCGGTTCTTCGGTGACGCCGAGGGCGTGCGCGCCCACATGGAGAAGCACCGCGAGATCCTGGCGCCGAAGTTCGCGCTCGTCCTGAAGATTCTCGAGGATCGTCTCGGGGCGTCGAAGGTGGCGTCGTGGACGGAGCCGAAGGGCGGATATTTCATCAGCCTGGACGTCGTCGAGGGCACCGCGAAGCGCGTCATCGCTCTGGCGAAGGACGCGGGGATCGCGCTCACCGCCGCCGGATCGGCGTTCCCGTACGGTGTCGACCCCGAGGACAAGAACATCCGGCTCGCGCCGAGCTTCCCCTCGATGGAGGATCTGGACAAGTCGATGAACGGTGTCGCGACGTGCGTGCTGCTCGCGGCCACCGAATCACGCCTGGACCTGCCGAAGTCCTAGTAGACGACGTCCGGCCGCTCACCCTTGGCGGGTGAGCGGCCGGACGTGTCTCTACATCCTGGCGTAGCGCGCCATCACGAAGCTGTACAGCCCGTACGCGGCGATGCCCAGTCCGGCGAGGACGAGGAGGAACTGCCCGAACGGCGCCGAACCCAGGGTCTTGACCGCGCCGTCGAGGCCCGTGGCCTTGGACGGGTCGGCGTTGAAGACCGCCACGATCACCAGCACGCCCGCGCCCGCGATGACGAGGCCCTTGGCTACGTAGCCGACCACTCCGAGGGGCTCGACGAGCTTCGACGGGGTGCCCTTCAGGTCGTCCAGGAAGTTCTTCGACGCCCCCTTGTAGATGTGGTAGCCGCCGATCGCGATTGCGCCGAGACCCACCACCACGAGAAGGATCTTGCCTCCCCCGGACTCCATAAGGCGTGCACTCATTCCGGCGTTCTGCTGACCGCTCGATTTCCCGCCGCCGCTCGCGAACTGGTAAGCCGAGAAGGCGAACGCGAAGTAGACGACGGCCAGGCCGAACGCCTTCGCGCGGTCCAGCAGGGACGTCTTTTCGCCGTCGCCCCCGGAATTCTCGGTGGCATGGGGTCCGAGAACGGTCTCGGCGAGCCGCCACAGCGCCATCGCGATGAACGCGACCATCGCCACCCACAGCACGAACCGGCCACCGGGTTTGGCGGCCAGGGCGCCGAGGGCCCCGGACTGATCGGCGTTGCCGCCGGTGCCGAACGCCAGCTGGACGATGATGTACGCGATCAGCAGGTGGACGAAACCGCTCATCACGTGGCCGGCGCGCGCGACCCGTTCGAAAGTGTTGCTGTCGGTTGCCCTGTCGACGGCGCGGCTCATCCCGTTGGCTCGGTTCGTTTCGTTCTGGGCCATCGGGTGTCCTTCGGGTTGTGTGAACGGACCGGAGTCCCTTTCACGTAGAGGTACCCGGTATGGGCCGCGCCGACACGGGGTGAGCGTTATCGCACTGTGTTCGTGACCCGGTCGATCAGGTTGGACGCGCTGTAGTAGTCGAGGCGGAAGCTGTCCTTCCCGAGCCCGATCACCTGCTTCTTCTCCACGGACGGCGTCTCCCGCAGCGTCGGATCGGCGAGGAACCTGTCGGCGTCCGCTGCTTCACCGATCACGATGAACGTGGTGTTGCCGGGCACCGCACGCGGCAGGTTCTCCTGCCCGGCAGGCACGACGTCCTTGCGGCCGGCCATGATGCCCTTGTCGGCGGCGGTGAGGTCGGACGGCAGCTCGGCAAGCGAGAATCCGAGGCGTTCCAGCAGGATGCCCTGCGCCGAGTCGGCGGTGAAGATCCGCGACTCCTCCGGCGAGTTGTATGCGAGCACATTCACCGGGTTCGCCGCAGCGACCCTGTCGCCCAGCGCCGACTTGGCGTCGTCGAGTTGCTGGTCGAACTTCGCGACGACGGCGTCGGCCTGCTCCTCGGCCCCGATGGCCGCGGCGATCTGTCCGCTGAGGGCCTGCCACGACTTGTCGTCGTATCGCAGCACCACGACGGGCGCGATCTGCTTCAACGTGTCCACCTGATCGAGCGCCGAGTCGCCGCCGGTGGCGGACACGAAGATGAGGTCCGGATCGGCGGCGGTGATCTTCTCGACGTTGGGTTCGCCCTGGTACAGCGTCTCGACGCCGCGCTCGGCGGCGATGTCCGCCCACTGCGTGAACAGACCGTTCTCGTCGGTGACGTCGCTGGCTCTCTGCGCGCCGGTACCGATCAGGGGGGCGTCGAGGGCGAGTAGTGAGCCGGTGAGGGTGACGCTGGTGGACACGATCCGCTCGGGCTTCTGTTCGATCGTGACGCTGCCGGTCTCGTCGGTGACGGTGCGCGGCCAGTTCTGGTCGGACGCGGCGGTGGTGCCGGTGGTCGCGGCGTCGGAATCGGGATCGGACGAGCACGCGGCAGCGCCGATCCCGACGGCGAGGACAGCGACGGCTGCCAGTGAGCGACGAAGTTTCACGGTAGGACTCTCTTTCGCACGGGTAAGGAAGCTGATTTAGGTTAGCGTTACCTACATTCGAATGGGGAGTTGGATGCTGCAACGAGTGCCGGGACCCGAGCGTCGCGTCGTGCGCGCACGGTCGATCGACGACCTGACGCGTGACGGCGTCCCCGCGTTCTGGGACCGTCTCACCGCCGTGGGCAGTCCCCTCATCGAGCGGGATGGGGGCGACCCCGGCTGTGTGATCGCCACGTTCTGCTGGCGGGATCCGGACGGCGACGAGCGCACGTCACGCACGCGGCACGTCTACCTCGACGCCAACGGAATCACCGACCGCTCCCGCCTGGAACAGGCCGGGCTGTCGCGGCTACCCGGCACCGACCTGTGGTCGCTCTCGATCGAGGTCCCCGAGAAGTGGCGGGGCGCTTACCGTTTCATTCCCCGGACGGAACCACTGACAGTTCCCGGCGACACCCCGGGCTGGCAGTGGTGGCGGAGCGTGCTCGCCGACGCGCAACCCGACCCGTTCAACCCACTGCCGACGCGGGTGGTGCAGACCGGCGACAGCTCCGAGGCGGTGATGCCGGCAGCGCCCGCGCAGCTCTGGTGGACGGACCGGCCGGGCCGCGGCGCGCTTCACGAGACGACGTTCACGCTGTCGGGTACGCGACGGTCGGTGTGGGTCTGCGAACCGCCCGGACTCGCTGCTCGGAATCGTCCGGTCGTGGTGTTGCTGGACGGCCGGACGTGGGCGGTCGACCTGCCGATCGCGGGCGCCGTCGACGCACTCGGACGTGCCGGGCACCGGGTTCCGCTCGTCGTGATGGTCGACAGTGTCGGACCCGAACTGCGATCCCAAGAGCTCGGCTGCAGTCCCGCGTTCGCCGCCGGTCTCGCCGGCGAACTGCTTCCCTGGCTGCGGCGGGAATGGGGTGCCACCGACGACCCCGCGTCGACGATCGTGGCCGGTTGCAGCCTGGGCGGACTGGCGGCGTGCCACCTCGCGCTGACGGCCCCGCACGTGTTCGGCTGCGCCGTCAGCCTGTCCGGATCGTTCTGGTGGCCCGGCTCGGGACCGGGAGTCCCTTTCCAGGACCGCGTCCGCGCCGCGGCCCCGTCGACCAGTCGGTTCAGTGTGGAGGTCGGGACCCTCGAATGGATGCTCGTCGAACCCAACCGCGAGGTGCGCGACCTGTTGGCCGGCGCCGGCCACGACGTGCGGTACCGCGAGTTCTGCGGGGGCCACGACGTCCTGCACTGGCGCGACGGTCTGATCGCCGGCGTGGCCGCGATGCTGGAGCGTACCGACCGGTAATGCAGTGATGTGGATAACTCTGTGAATAAACCGCGGGTCGAGGTGAAGGGCGCACCCGCCCGATCGTGGGATGGCAGGATCGGACCATGGCACGCACGCTGAATCTGGTAGGGGATCCGGACGCCGACGCACTCCTGGCGAGTGATCCGCTGGCGTTGCTCATCGGGATGTTGCTCGATCAGCAGGTGCCGATGGAGACGGCGTTCGCGGGTCCGAAGAAGCTGGACGACCGGCTCGGCGGCCTCGAGGTGCATCGCATCGCGGAGATGGATCCGGAGGAGTTCGCGGCCGTCTGCTCGCAGACCCCGGCGGTCCACCGGTTTCCCGGATCGATGGCCACCCGCATCCAGTCGCTGTGCGCGTTCCTCGTCGAGAACTACGACGGCAGCGTCGAGGCGTTGTGGACGAGCGGCGACCCCGACGGCAAAGAGGTCCTGAAGCGGCTGAAGGCGCTGCCGGGGTACGGCGATCAGAAAGCCCGCATCTTCCTGGCGCTGCTCGGCAAGCAGATCGGTGTGGAGCCGAAGGGCTGGCGGGAGGCCGCAGGGGACTACGGCACCGAGGGCTCACGGCGTTCGATCGCGGACGTCGTGGACGACACGAGTCTCCACGAGGTCCGCGAGTTCAAGAAGGCCGCGAAGGCCGAGGCGAAGAAGGCTGCGGCGGCGAAGAAGAAGTAGCCCTACTCGGAATCGGAGGGGTTCTGCTTCCGTTCGGCGTCCAGGTGCCGCCGGCGTTCGGCCTCGTGCATCCACGGGAAGACACTGTTGCCCTGACCACCGCCGCCCGGACCGTGCCCGAGCACACCGTGTTCGTACGCCGATTCGGCGTGCAACGCGAGGTCGATGCCGGACGACTCGTCCTCCGCGCTCACCCGGAACCCGAAGATCCGGTCGATCAGTTTGCCCAGCGCGTACGTCACGCCGAACGCGTACAAGGCGACGACCACCACGGCGAGCACCTGCTTACCGAGTTGCGCGAACCCGCCCCCGTAGAAGAGGCCTTCCGGTCCGCTGGTCATGACCTCGGTGGCCAGCAGTCCGATCAGGAGGGTGCCGACGATGCCGCCCATCAGGTGGACTCCCACGACATCGAGCGAGTCGTCGTACCCGACACGGAACTTCCAGCCGACGGCGAACGAGCAGACCACACCGGCGACGGCGCCGACGACGAGTGCCCCGACCATGCTCACGGTGCCGCAGGACGGGGTGATCGCGACCAGGCCGGCGACGACGCCGGACGCCGCACCGAACGTGGTGGGGTGACCGTCCCGCTTCTGTTCGACGAGCAGCCAGCCGAGCAGACCGGTGCACCCGGCGACGAGGGTGTTCAGGAAGATCGCGGCGGCGGTGCCGTCGGCGGCGAGCGCGGAGCCGGCGTTGAAACCGAACCAGCCGAACCACAGCAGGCCGACGCCCAGCAACACCAGCGGAAGGTTGTGGGGACGCATCGACTCGGACCGGAAACCGAGACGCGGGCCCAGGACCAGCGCCAACGCCAGGCCCGACGCTCCGGACACGATCTCGACGACCAGTCCGCCCGCGTAGTCGAGGGCACCGAACTGCGCGATCCAGCCCTGCGGGTTCCACACCCAGTGCGCGACGGGTGCGTAGACGACGAGGGCCCAGACGGGCACGAAGATCATCCAGGCCGAGAACTTGGCCCGATCGGCGATCGCACCGCTGATCAGTGCGGCGGTGATGATCGCGAACGTCAGCTGGAACGTGGCGAACAGGATCTCGGGCACCTGCCCGTGGACGGTGGTGGGGTCGATGCCCACCATCCCCAGGTGCTCCAGCCCGCCGATCAGTCCGCCGCCGATGTCGTCACCGAAGATGAGGGAGTACCCGGCCACCAGCCACGCGACCGTGACCAGCGCGATCGACACGAAGCTCATCATGATCATGTTCAGTACGCCGGTGGAACGGACCATTCCGCCGTAGAACAGGGCGAGCCCCGGCGTCATCAGAAGGACCAGCGCGGTACTGATCAGAAGCCAGGCGGTTGCTCCGGCGTCGATTGCAGGCACGACATTCTCCTCACACCCCGGGACGAAACCCGGCGCGGAAAGTCACGATGACCGCGAGCGGTTTCGACTGTGCTGCCGCTGCGTTGCGAACGTGTTACGCAATGCGGTCAGGTTCGGACTTGCGCCTGTGAGTAGCGCCCCGAGCGAGTGCCGAGCGGGCGCTTCGACCACCCGGCCCGGACTGTCGGGGACCGCCGGTAGTCTTTCCGCGTGGCCCTGTACCGGAAGTACCGACCCGCATCCTTCTCTGAGGTGGTGGGGCAGGAGCACGTCACCGAACCACTGAGCACCGCTCTAGACGCCGGACGGATCAACCACGCGTATCTGTTCTCCGGTCCCCGCGGCTGTGGCAAGACGTCGTCTGCCCGCATCCTGGCCCGATCCCTGAACTGCGTCGAGGGTCCCACCTCGACGCCGTGCGGCCAGTGCCCCTCGTGCGTGGCGCTCGGCCCCGGCGGTTCGGGCAACCTCGACGTCACCGAACTCGACGCGGCCAGCCACGGTGGTGTCGACGACACCCGTGAGCTGCGCGACCGCGCGTTCTACGCGCCCGCCGAGTCCCGGTACCGGGTGTTCATCGTGGACGAGGCCCACATGGTCACCACGGCCGGTTTCAACGCGCTCCTCAAGATCGTCGAGGAGCCGCCGGAGCACCTCATCTTCATCTTCGCCACCACCGAACCCGAGAAGGTGCTGCCGACCATCCGTTCGCGCACCCATCACTACCCGTTCCGGTTGCTCGCACCGGCGACGATGCGCGGGTTGCTGGAGAAGATCTGCCAGCAGGAGAGTGTGCCGGTCGCGGACCCGGTGTATCCGCTGGTCATCCGTGCGGGTGGCGGTTCGCCGCGTGACTCGCTGAGCATCCTCGATCAGCTGCTCGCCGGCGCGGGCGACGAGGGTGTCACCTATCCGCGCGCTCTCGCGCTGCTCGGCGTCACCGACGTCGCGCTGATCGACGACGCCGTGGATGCGCTCGCCACCGGCGACGGTGCAGCGCTGTTCGGAACGGTCGACCGCGTGATGGACGCCGGACACGATCCGCGCCGGTTCGCCGTCGACCTGCTCGAGCGTCTGCGCGACCTCATCCTGATGCAGGCGGTGCCCGACGCCGCCGAACGTGGCCTGGTCGACGCGCCCGGCGACGTGCTCGAGCACATGCGCGCCCAGGTCCAGCGGATCGGTCCCGCCACGCTCACCCGCTACGCCGAGGTGATGCACGCAGGTCTCGGTGAGATGCGCGGCGCCACCGCCCCCCGCCTCCTGCTCGAAGTGATGTGCGCCCGGATGCTGCTGCCCGCGGCGTCCGATGCGGAGTCCGCCGTGCTGCAACGACTCGAACGGGTCGAACGCGGACTTCCGCCCGCCGGGTCGGCGCCGGCCGTCGACGCCGCAGAGCGGCCCGCGGCGGCTCCTGCGCGTGCGCCGCAACAACCCGCCGAGCCGGAGCCGGAACCGAAGTTCCAGCGACCGTCGATGCGCCAGGCCGCGGCGGCCACCGTGCCCCCGCCGCCCGAGCCGGAACCCGAACCGATGCCGCGGCCGGTTCCGGAGCCCGCGCCGACGCCCGTTCCCGAACCGGAGCCGCAGCCCGAACCGACGCCGGTTCCCGAACCGACGCCCGCGCCCGACCCCGAGCCCGCGCCGACTCCCGCACCGGCGCCCGCTCCTGTGCCGGAACCCGAGCAGACCCCTGTGCCGGAACCGACTCCTGTGCCCGAGCCGACCCCTGCACCGGAGCCGACTCCCGAACCCGAGCCGGAGCCGCCGATCGCCCCCGAGGTGGAGGCGGAGCCCGCCGCATCCGCCGGCCCGGATGCTGCCGCGCTGCGGGAAGCCTGGAATTCGCTGCGCGAAAAGGTGAGTCAGCGGAACAAGATCCTGCCTGCCATGTTGTCGGCCGCGACGGTGCACGACGTTCAGGGCTACCGCCTGATCCTGGCGCACCCCGTTCCCAACCTGGGCGCTCGCATCGCGTCCCCGCACAACGCCCAGGTGATCACCGAGGTGCTCGCCGAGATGTTCGGCGGCACCTGGGAAGTGGAGTACCAGGCCGGCGCTCCGACGGCGCCGCCGCCGCCGGTCGCGAAGGCCGCCGCAGCGCCGACGAAACCGGCAGGCGCACCGCGGTTCTCCCGGCCCAGCCAGGAGCGGACCGCACAGCGCCCGCCGCAGCAGCAGTCCGACACGCAGCGCTCCGATTCGGCGGGTCCGGCTGCGGGACAGGCACGTCCGTCGTCCGAACCGGACGACGACATCCCGCCGCCGGAGGCACCCGACTATCCGGATGATCCCGGGCCGATCGACTACGAGGCTTCGGCGACCACGCCACCCGTCTCCACACCCGAGGACGAGGAAGAGATGTTCGCGGAGGCGGCGGAACCCGTCGATCCCACGACGCGCCGCGACCCGGAAGACGTGGCGTTCGAACTGCTCAAGGACATGCTCGGGGCCAAGAAGCTCGAGGGCTGACCCGACGGGGCCGTCAAGGCGGTCCCGCCACATCGGGACAACCGCCCCTGGTGCCCGGGACGCCGGGTGGCCGATTCTCGTCCCATGAGCACAGTGAACGTTCCAGACGGCGTGCAGAACGAGGTCCCTGCGACCGCACGACCGCGAAGTGGCAGCCGATGGTGGGCCTACGTCGGGGTCCTCGCCGGCGTGGCCGGAATCGTGGGCATCCAGGCGAGCATGTCGATCGACGCCGTCTACGCGGAGGCGTCGGCCGGCGACGCGGTCGCCATCATGAACGGCCTCGCCGAACAGCGCACCGGGATCCTCGTCATGCACGTGTCGATCATGACCACGGCGCTGCTGATCCTCGTCTTCGCCGCCGGGCTGTCCCAGCGGCTGCGGGCAGCGTTGCCCGCCGAGAGCATCCTGCCGTCGGTCGCGGCGTTCGGTCTGGTCCTGACGTCGGCGGCGTGCCTGCTGGGAACCGGCCTGACCACCGAGCTGGTGTTCGGTCTCGGTGACACGGACCAGTTGGTGCCGGAGTTCGCGGTGGTCGGTGGCCACTGGATGGGCACCATCCCGTGGCTGTGGGCGGGCGCCGGGGTCAGTGCGCTGGCGGTGGCCGTCGCGCTGCTGCGCAGACAGGCGGGCCCGCGGTGGATCGGCTGGGTCAGCCTGGTCCTGGGCCTGGTGACGGCCGTCATCGGCGTCTCGCCGCTGCAGTACCTCGCCGGGTTCACCGGACCGCTGTGGGTGCTGGTGAGCGCGATCGGATTCGCTTTCGCCGACACCGTGCGCGAGTAGAGGCGATACTCGTTCGCATCATGGTGAAGCAGAAGGACACTCGAATGACCGAGGGGTCGGCAGGTACGGGCGGTGCGCCCCTACCCGCTGCTGTCATGGCGGTGTCCGCGTGGATTCTGGTCGTCCTGTCCGTGGTGGCGTTCGTCCGGGCCGATCCGGGCATCGATTCGAACCAACTGTTCTTCCTGGTGGACGTCGTCGGGGCGGCGGTCTACGGGACCGTGGCGGGGATCGTCCTCACGCGGCGGGTACACCCGGTGCCGATCATCATGGGGCTCACCGCGATCGGCGTGGGTGTCGCCGCGCTGAGCTACAGCTATTCGCAACTCGCGCTCGTGCGTCCCGGGTTGCCGTGGGTCGACGTGCTGTCGCCGCTGCAGAACACCGCGTGGATTCCGGGGACGCTCAGCCTGTTCCTCATCGTGCCGTGGCTGATCCGCGACCACCCGCTCGGCGTCGGCGCGAAACTCGGCGTCCTCGCGGGCATCGCGGCGACGGCCTGGTACTTCTGGTCCCGCACGTTCACGGAGATCCCCGCAGTGTGGGTGATCGCGCCCGTTCTCGTCGTCGGCTCCGCGGCGGCGGCGGACTGCGGGTGGCGGTGGCGGCACGGCCCACCCGACGAGCGTGTCGGGCTCGGATGGATGTGCCTCGGCACGGCGCTGATGACGGCCGCATACGTTCCGTTGGCGCTGCCCGCGTCGCTGCCGGGACTGTGGGTGCTCAACCCGTTGGTGCACTTGGCTGTTCAGGCGTTCTATCCGGTCGCGATCCTGGTGTGCATCCTGCGCCAGCGCATGTGGGGGCTGAACCTCGCCGTCAGCCGCGCAACGGTGGCCGGCACCCTCACCGTCCTGCTGCTGGTGCTCTACGTGGTGGTGGCCACGGCCGTGGCGGCGCTGCTGCCCGAAGGCGATTCGGTGGGGGCGCAGGTGGTTGCGGCGGGTGTCGTCGCCGTCGCGGTGCAGCCGGTCCGGTTGTGGCTGCAGCGGCGGGTGCACCACCTCGTCTACGGCGAGGGCGCGGATCCGGCGCGGGCCGTCCGGACCCTGGGCCGGCAGTTCGGCAGTGCCGAGACCCCGGAACAACTCCTGGAGGGTCTCGCGGCCGGGGTGGGCGTCGCGTTGCGGCTCGAATCCGTATCCGTGCGGCGCACCAGCGGGGTTGCCGCGGTGTGGGGTTCGGCGACGGGGCACGCCGAGTCGGTGGAGTTGGTCCACCGCGGTGCGGTGCTGGGGACGATGGTCGTGACGGCGCCGCCGGGGGAGTCGCTGGGGGCGCGCACCCGCCGGTCGCTCACCGAACTGTCGGCGGTGGTGACGGCCGGTCTCGTCGTGCTGCAGTCGGCGGAGAACCTGCAGGAGGCGCGACGCCGGCTGGCGTCCGTGCGACTGGAGGAGCGGCAGACGATTCGCCGCGAACTGCACGACGGACTGGGTCCGTCGCTGGCGGGTATCCGACTCGGCCTGCAGGGCGCCCGGAACCTGCTCGGGTCGGATCCGGTCGCTGCCGCGGAACTCATCGACGCACTGCAGGAGCAACTCGACCATCAGGTGGAGGGCGTCCGGCAGCTGTCCCGCAGCATGTTCCCGCCGGTGCTCGACGAGCTCGGCTTGGTCCCGGCCCTGCACGAACTGGCGGCCAACCAGTCGCGCAGCGGATTCCAGCTGAGGGTGCAGGCCGATCCGCCGCCGAGGCTGGGCGCGGAGATCAGCGCCGCGGTGTACGGGATCGTCGTCGAGGCCGTCACCAATGCGCGCAGGCACAGTGGCGCCGACGGCTGCCGGGTCGACGCCACGTTCGCGCGGGAGATGCTCACCGTCGTCATCCACGACGACGGGTGCGGGTTCGATCCGGCCCGGGGCGGCGGCGTCGGGACCCGGTCGATGCGCGAGCGGGCCCACGAACTCGGCGGCACGCTCCACATCGAATCCGGCCGTCCGACAGGCACGGTGGTCACGGCCCGGCTACCGTTGACCGCATCATGAGCGCCGCTGCGAATTCCACCACCTCGTCCATCCGGGTCGCCGTCGTCGACGACCACCCGGTGTTCCGGCTGGGCATGGTTGCGTTGCTGTCGACCCTGGACGGCATGGAGGTGGCCGCCCAGGCCAGCTCCGTCGCGGAGGCGCTCGACGTCGTCGACGGTGACGTCGACGTTGTGCTGATGGACCTCGAACTCGGGGACGGTTCGGGGGTGGACGCCACCCGGCGGCTCGTCGAGCGGCACCCCGCACTGCGGGTGCTCGTGGTGACCATGCACGAGGACGATGAATCGCTGGTCGCGTCGGTGCGTGCCGGGGCTCGCGGCTACCTGGTGAAGGGGGCCGACCCGGGGGAGGTGGAACGGGCGGTCCGGGCGGTCGCCAACGGTGAGGTGATCCTCGGCGCCGCGGTCGCGGCCCGCGCGATGAGCTTCATGGCCGCCTCGCGCAGGGTGGGCCCCACGGTGTTTCCCGAGCTGACCGACCGGGAGCGTGAGGTCCTCGACCTCGTCGCCCGCGGCTACGACAACGCGAGCATCTCGCGCCGACTCGTGCTGAGCCCGAAGACCGTGCGCAACCACGTGTCCAACGTGCTGGCCAAACTCGGTGTGCCCGACCGTCCCGCCGCGATCGTCCGGGCACGGGACGCGGGTCTCGGCCTCGACGCCTGACCTCGCGGCATCCAGCCGGTGCTCGGCGAACATCCGGTTGTAAGTCGTGCTGGAAGGGCAGCCGTGCGCGTTCGAGAGCGAAGTAGTCCGCGACGGGCAGGGCAAGGCTCGCCATCGCCGCGGTGGCGGCGAGCGCCGACTCCGGGCCGTACGCCGGGAGCCGGTCCGCGCACTGCCGGTGATACGAGCCGAACTCGGCATAGTCGCCGCTCAGCAACCGCCTTCGGGACGTCGGGCTCGGTCACGTCGACGATGTCGCCGCCCAGTGCGCGGACGAGGTCGAGGAAGCTGGCGAACAAGGTCTCTATCGGGCCGGGCAGGTCGTCGGCGACACCCCGCGGCAACCCGATGCGCGTGCCGGACAGCGCGCGTGACCCACCCCCGGCGGCCAGCGGACGGTCACCGCACCCACGACCTCGGCGCCGAACAGTTGCCGGCGGGACAGTCGGTGGTCACAGCGTGTTCTCCTCCGCTCGGTGTCGGGTCGAGCGCCGCGTCATTACAGTACGAAAAGGCGGGCCGGGCAGGGCGCAGACAGGCCGATCGTGATCGCCTGGGTCACGATCCAGGATCGCTTCGGTCCTTCCTTCCGTTTTGCAACACGTTCTAAGGTGGACGTGCCGGGGTATGCCCCGTGCAGAGCGCCGTGTGCACGGTCGGCGTCGACGCAGATAAGGAAGGAACACTCCACAGTGACCACAGAGGCATTCATTTATGAAGCCATCCGCACCCCGCGCGGCCGCGGAAAGAAGACCGGTTCGCTGCACTCGGTCAAGCCGATCTCGCTGGTCACCGGCCTGATCGACGAGCTCCGCGCCCGCTTCCCCGACCTCGACGAGGATCGCATCTCGGACCTGATCCTCGGCGTCGTCACCCCCGTCGGCGACCAGGGCATGGACATCGCCCGCGTCGCGGTCAACGACGCCGGACTGCCCGACACCGTCGGCGGCGTCCAGCTGAACCGGTTCTGCGCGTCCGGCCTCGAAGCCGTCAACACCGCCGCGCAGAAGGTGCGCTCCGGCTGGGACGAACTGGTCATCGCCGGCGGCGTCGAGTCGATGTCCCGCGTGCCGATGGGCTCCGACGGTGGACCGTGGGCGCTCGACCCGGCCACCAACTACGACAACTACTTCGTTCCCCAGGGTGTGGGCGCCGACCTGATCGCCACGATCGAGGGCTTCTCCCGCGAGGACGTCGACGCGTACGCCGTCCGCTCGCAGGACCTCGCCGCGAAGGCGTGGACCGGCGGCTACTTCGCCAAGTCCGTCGTCCCGGTCAAGGACATCAACGGCCTCACCGTCCTCGATCAGGACGAGCACATGCGTCCCGGCACCACCCTCGAGAACCTCGCGGGCCTCAACCCGTCGTTCGCCGGCGTCGGTGAGATGGGCGGCTTCGACGCCGTGTCGCTGCAGAAGTACCACTGGGTCGAGAAGATC
The DNA here is from genome assembly GCF_000014565.1 of Rhodococcus jostii RHA1. NCBI lineage: Bacteria > Bacillati > Actinomycetota > Actinomycetes > Mycobacteriales > Nocardiaceae > Rhodococcus > Rhodococcus jostii. Next base: position 4,413,133 of record NC_008268.1, read on the forward strand.
AACCACGTCCACCACGGCGGCAACAGCTCCGGCATCGTCGACGGCGCCGCACTGGTCCTCGTCGGATCCGAGCAGGCGGGCAAGGACATGAGCCTGACCCCGCGCGCCCGCGTCGTCGCGACGGCCACCAGCGGTGCCGACTCCACGATCATGCTCACCGGCCCGACCCCGGCCTCGAAGAAGGTCCTCGCCGCCGCCGGTCTGACCGTCGACGACATCGACCTGTTCGAGATCAACGAGGCGTTCGCGTCCGTGGTGCTCAAGTTCCAGAAGGACCTGAACATCCCGGACGAGAAGCTCAACGTCAACGGCGGTGCCATCGCGATGGGACACCCGCTCGGAGCGACCGGCGCCATGATCACCGGCACCATGATCGACGAGCTCGAGCGCCGTAACGCCCGGTACGCCCTCATCACCCTGTGCATCGGCGGCGGTATGGGCGTCGCCACCATCATCGAGCGCGTCTGACCGCCCGGACCATCAGGAGACTTGAAGCAGTGAGCGAGCAGAACATCATCAACTGGGAGCAGGACGCCGACGGCATCGTCGTGCTCACCATCGACGATCCCAACCAGGGCGCGAACACCATGAACGACGCCTACATCTCCTCGATGAAGGCGACCGTCGACCGCCTCGTCGACGAGAAGGACTCCATCACCGGTGTCGTCATCACGTCCGGCAAGAAGACGTTCTTCGCCGGCGGCGACCTGAAGAACATGATCAAGGTCGGACCGGAGAACGCCGACGAGATCTACAGCCACAGCGTCGCGATCAAGTCGGACCTGCGCCGCCTCGAGACGCTCGGCAAGCCCGTCGTTGCCGCCATCAACGGTGCCGCGCTCGGTGGCGGACTCGAGATCGCCCTGGCCACGCATCACCGCGTCGCCGCGGACGTGAAGGGCGTCAAGATCGGCCTGCCCGAGGTCACCCTCGGCCTGCTGCCCGGTGGCGGCGGCGTCGTGCGCACCGTCCGCATGCTCGGCCTGCAGAACGCGCTCATGCAGGTGCTGCTCCAGGGTCAGCAGCGTGGACCGGTGCAGGCCAAGGAGGTCGGACTGATCGACGAGGTCGTGTCCTCGGTCGAGGAGCTGGTTCCCGCCGCGAAGGCGTGGATCAAGGCCAACCCCGAGGGCGGCGTCCAGCCGTGGGACAAGAAGGGCTACCGGATCCCCGGCGGCACCCCGTCCACCCCGGCATTCGCAGCCAACCTGCCCGCGTTCCCCGCGAACCTGCGCAAGCAGCTCAAGGGTGCTCCCATGCCGGCACCGCGGGCCATCATGGCCGCCGCCGTCGAAGGTTCGCAGGTCGATATCGACAACGCGCTCCTCATCGAGGCCCGCTACTTCACGTCGCTGGTCACCGGCCAGGTCGCGAAGAACATGATCCAGGCGTTCTTTTTCGACCTGCAGGCCATCAACTCCGGGGCCTCCCGCCCCGAGGGCATCGAGAAGACCCCGATCACCAAGGTCGGTGTGCTCGGTGCCGGAATGATGGGCGCGGGCATCGCCTACGTGTCCGCGAAGGCCGGCTTCGACGTCGTCCTCAAGGACGTCACCATCGAGGCAGCCAACAAGGGCAAGGCGTACTCCGAGGGCATCGAGGCCAAGGCCCTCTCGCGTGGCAAGACCACCGAGGAGAAGTCGAAGACGCTGCTCGACCGCATCACGCCGACCGCCGACCCCGCCGACTTCGCCGGTGTCGACTTCGTCATCGAGGCCGTGTTCGAGTCGCAGGACCTGAAGCACAAGGTGTTCCAGGAGATCGAGGACATCGTCGAGCCGACGGCCCTGCTCGGCTCGAACACGTCGACCCTGCCGATCACCGGGCTGGCGACGGGTGTGAAGCGTCAAGAGGACTTCATCGGAATCCACTTCTTCTCGCCCGTCGACAAGATGCCGCTCGTCGAGATCATCCGCGGCGAGAAGACGTCCGACGAAGCCCTCGCGCGCGTCTTCGACTACGTGCAGGCCATCCGCAAGACACCGATCGTCGTCAACGACTCGCGCGGCTTCTTCACCTCCCGCGTCATCGGCACCTTCATCAACGAGGCCATCGCCATGCTGGCGGAGGGCATCGAGCCCGCCACCATCGAGCAGGCGGGCATGCAGGCCGGCTACCCGGCGGCACCGCTGCAGCTGTCCGACGAACTGAACCTCACGCTGATGCAGAAGATCCGCAAGGAAACCGCGGAAGCTGCGAAGGCCGAAGGCAAGGAACTGCCCGCCGATCCGGCAGGCGACGTCATCAACACGATGGTCGACAAGTTCGACCGCAAGGGCAAACTCGGCGGCGCCGGTTTCTACGACTACGCCGACGGCAAGCGCACCGGCCTGTGGCCCGGGCTGCGGGAGAACTTCGGTTCCAAGGAACTCGAGGTCCCGTTCCAGGACCTCATCGAGCGCATGCTGTTCATCGAGGCCATCGAAACGCAGAAATGCTTCGACGAAGGCGTGCTCCTCACCACCGCCGACGCCAACATCGGCTCCATTATGGGTATCGGCTTCCCCGCCTGGACCGGCGGTGTGTCGCAGTACATCCAGGGCTACGAAGGCGGCCAGGCCGGCTTCGTCAAGCGCGCTGAAGAACTCGCCGCCAAGTACGGTGAGCGCTTCACCCCGCCGGCCTCGCTGAAGTAGGCGGCTCCGCCGCCCGTGCGTGGTTAAGGAGTCTCTGGACTCGTTAACCACGCACGGGCTGAGTTATCCCCAACCTGTGGGTTATCCACAGGGCAATTCATTTCCCCAGGTGCGACACCGAGACCCGTCGGGGGTCTCGGTGACCGTGCCCGGTATGACCTCTACGCAATTCGCCGCCCTGAAAGACGTCGCCGACGCGCAGTTCGGCCTGATCAGCCACACGCAACTTCACGCCCTCGGGTTTCCCCGCAGCAGGGTTCGGCACCGCGTCGAATCCGGTCGGTGGCAAGCAGTGCTCCACGGTGTCTATTCGGTGAGCAACGGACCGATCACACGCGAGATGTCGCTGGAAGCCGCGCTGCTTTTCGGGGGCAAGGGCGCAGTCCTCAGCCACCACACGGCCGCTGAGGAATGGCAGATGATTCGCGTCGATCCCGCACACCCCGTGCACATCACCGTTCCTTATGGACGATCGGCCATCACCCAGCCTCCGACCGTTGTCGGTGCGGGCCTCGCTTCGGTCAGTTTGTGCCACCGGGAAGGAACTGTCGTGCATCCGGGAGTTGTCGTGCATCCGGGAGTTGTCGTGCACCGGTCGAGGGCCCATGATTACATTGCCGTCGACACGGACCAACCCCGGACGGCAAGGGCGGATACGGCTCTGGATGTAGCTGTCGCCGAGCCCACGGCCCGGGACGCGTACACCCGGCTCATCGCCCTCGTGACCAATGCGCGGATCCCGCTGCGGGACATCCGGCGACGCATGGAGGAGCGACGACCGCGTCGGTACGGCAAGGTGCTAGAGGATGCGGTGCGACTGCTCGCCGACGGCGTCCAGTCGGTGCTCGAGTACCGCTACGCCACCGACGTCGAGGACGCGCACGGGCTTCCGCGGGCGCGGCGGCAGTCACCCGTGGTCGTGGACGGGCGCACCCTCTTCGAGGACTGCGACTACTCCGACCACGGTGTGCCGCTCATCGTGCGACTCGACGGACGCCGCGCGCACGCCATGGCGGAGGTCGCGTTCCGGGACCGCCGACGCGACAATGCCGCGGAACTGCAGGGGCGGCCTCGACTGGTCTACGGATTCGACGAGGTGACGAAGAACCCGTGTGTGGTGGCCCGCGAAGTGGAGACCGTGCTGGTGCGGGAGGGGTGGGTGAGGCCCGGCGACAACCCCTGCCGGGCCTGTGAGTGGTCAAGGAGTGCAGAGACTCCTTAACCACTCACGGGCGGCGGAGCCGCCTATTACTTCCACCACGGACGCAGCGGGACGTGCGCCTCGCCCTTGGGGCCGAGCTTGACGGCGAGGACCTGGTGCAGCTGAACGACGTTGCGTTCGAAGCCCAGCCGCGACCCGGCCATGTAGAGGCCCCAGACGCGTGCGGTGCCTTCGCCGACTTCGGCGACGCAGGCGTCCCAGTTGTCGACGAGGTTCTGGCACCATCCGGCGAGGGTGAGTGCGTAGTGTTCGCGCAGGTTCTCCTCGTGCCGCACCTCGAGTCCGACGTTCTGGATCTCGGTGATGATGCGTCCGGAGCCGGTGAGTTCGCCGTCGGGGAAGACGTACCGGTCGATGAATCCGCCTGCGCGCGCCTGACTCTGGTTGTCGGGTCGGGTGATGCAGTGGTTCAGCAGCCGGCCGCCCTCGCGGAGTTTGCTCTGCAGCAGTCCGAAGTAGGCGGGGTAGTTGCCGACACCGATGTGCTCGGTCAGGCCGATCGAGGAGATGGCGTCGAATCCGGTCTCGGGGACGTCGCGGTAGTCGGAGAACCGGACCTCGGCGAGGTCGGACAGTCCTTCTTCGGCGATGGCCTTCTGCGCCCATTCGGCCTGTTCGCGGGACAGGGTGGCGCCGATCACCTTGACGCCGCGGCGGGCGGCGTACCGGACCATCGATCCCCAGCCGCAACCGATGTCGAGCAGTCGGTCGCCGGGCTGGAGACCGAGCTTCTCGAAGACGAGGCGGTACTTGTTCTCCTGTGCTTCTTCGAGGGTCTGCTCGGTGTTCTCATAGCACGCACACGTGTAGGTCATGGACGGGCCGAGGACGTACTCGTAGAAGGTGTTCGAGACGTCGTAGTGGTGGTGGATGACCTCGGCGTCGCGGGACTTGGAGTGCCGCAACCCTTCCGCGACTCGACGCCACCGCGGGAGATGCTCCTGCGGGGGAGGGGCGATGGGGCGCAGCAGATCCCAGCCGAGCGAGCGCGTGATCGCGGCGAGCGTGAGCGCGGACGGGCGACGGAAGTGCAGCTCGTCGCCCATGACACGGAGGATCTCGTAGGGGTCACCGGGGTGGACGCCACGGGCCTCGAGGTCGCCGGACACGTAGGCCCGGGCCATGCCGAGGTCGCCGGGGGCGGTCGCCAGGTAGGTGGTGCCCCGGGTCGTCTTGAGGTGGAGACCGTAGGGGGCGTCCTCCGGGCCGGCGGCGCTGCCGTCGTAGGCGGAGAACCGCAGGGGGAGCATACCGTCGGACAGAGTTTCGAGTATCTCTGCGATGGTCAGCTTGTGATCTTGGGAGCGTGAAGCTTTCAGAGTTGTCATCGACGTTGCACCGCCTTGGAGAAAAGGTCCAGTAATCGTGATTTCGGGTCGTAGCGTTTTTTCAGTTCCGTGTATCGATTGCCGCCGTAGTAGAGGCGTTCGAAGTCTTCCCGTGAATAGTACGAATCGGAGTAGAGGGACTTGTGTCCGTCGAAGTCGCTGACCTTGTCTTCGATCAGCCGATTCGCCGCCCCCTCGGGTCGGCCCGGAACGATGGGCACCGACGACCAGAATCCGATGTTCACGTATGTGCGTTTCGGTTCGAGGGGGTACAGGGGCCAGGGGCGTTGCGAGGACGCGCCGGCGGGGGCGGGTTCCCGCAACCGCAACGGGCACAGCCACAGCGGTTCGATCGGGATCTCGTCGAGGAACCATCGGACGAAGTCCACGGTGCGGTCGATGGGCACTTCGACGTCCTGCACGACGCGTTCGCGCGGCGGGTTGCCCTTGCGCTTCTCGAGTCGGTCGCCGATGTCGTACTTGTGGTCGAGGGCGATGAGCTTCCAGTAGAAGCTGCTGCGGAGGAGGCTCTTCGGCCACAGCCGGCGGATGGTGGGGTTCTGGGCGCCGAAGGCGCGCGAGCACCAGAACCAGTCGGTGTCCCAGCGCCACAGGTAGTCTCGGATGGTGAGTTTGTCCGTTTTGGGGTGGTTCACGGAACTGTGCTGAATGGACCGGTAGAAGATGTTCTGCCCGGTGTAGTCGCTGACGGGGCCGCCCTCGTCGGTCTGATGGCCCAGCGTCAGGTAACTCTCGGATGCGGTGAACACGACGCCGTCCAGGTAGTCGACGGGGATGCCGTCGTGGATGCGCTCGGTGACGATGCGATCCATCGTCGACTGCAGTTCGTCCAGGGAATCGAAACGCAGATGCCGCAGTGCCACATACCTTTTGACGGGCTCGAGTTGGATGCGCAGCCGTGTGGAGTAGCCGAGGGTTCCGTAGGAGTTGGGGAATCCCCAGAACAGGTCGGAGTTCTCGCCTTCCGGTGTCGCGGTGACGATGTCGCCGTTGCCGGTCAGGACGTCGATCTCGAGGACCGATTCGTGGGGGAGCCCGCTGCGGAACGACGTCGACTCGATGCCGAGGCCGGTGACCGCGCCGCCGAGTGTGATGGTCTTGAGTTGTGGAACCACCAGCGGCGCCAGCCCGTACGGCAGGGTGGCGTCCACCAGGTCTTCGTATGTGCACATTCCGGCGACATCCGCGGTGCGGGCCTGCTCGTCCACCGAGATGACTCCGCCGAGACCGGAGACGTCGAGGCCGGGCGCGCTGGTCTGGGCCCGTGCCCGGAACAGGTTGGACGTCTTCTTCGCGAGTCGCACGGTGGCGTCCGTGGGAATCGCGCGGTAGGACGCGAGAAGCCGTTCGACGCCGGCGCGGTGAGCGTCGATCCCGGTGACGGGCAGAGTGCGATGCGCACGGAAGGGGCGTCCACCCTCCCGCATGCTTTTCAGTAGTTCAACCGAAGAGGCAGCCACACCTTGACGCTATCCCTCTCCGCGGGTTCAGGCCACGCATATCGGCGCGGTCGAGCGAAGATTCACACAAATGTCTCATCAACGTGCGGGTCGTGACCACGTCGAAGTGAGCTACCTCACAATAGATTGCCACGTCATCGCCCGGACTCGCCGACGGAAGGCAGGATGAGAGGAGGAAGCAGTTTCGTACAAATCGTACAAGAGGAGTCAGAACAGTGGGCCAGGTCAGCGCGAGCAGTTCGATCACCGTCGCAGCCACACCGGAGAAGGCGCTCGCGGCTTTGACGGACTACGAGACGGTGCGTCCGCGCATCCTCTCGGAGCAGTACCTGGACTACCGCGTCCTCGAGGGTGGGCAGGGCGGCGGCACCGTCGCGCAGTGGACGTTGAAGGCCACCGAGAAGCGGTCCCGCGACATCAAGGCCACGGTCACCGTGGCGGGCAACACGATCACGGAGACGGACGCGAACTCGTCGCTCGTCACCACCTGGGTCGTCGCCCCGAGCGGCAGCGGTTCCACGGTCACCACGACCACCGAGTGGAAGGGCGCGGGCGGCATCGGGGGCTTCTTCGAGAAGACGTTCGCGCCGCTGGGTCTGAAGAAGATTCAGGGGCAGGTGCTGGCGAACCTCGAGCGCGAACTCGCCTGACGCGACGCCGGTTCGCTCCGGCGCCGTCGGCGTGAGTCCCACGACGGCGTCGGCGCCGGACCGCACTGACGGTCACGGTCTACTCTGGCAGGGGAAACAGCAGAAAGGACCACGTCAGTGCAACCAGGTGGACAACCCGACATGTCGGCGCTCCTCGCGCAGGCACAGCAGATGCAGCAGCAGCTGATGGCCGCCCAGCAGGAGATGGCCGAGGCCGAGGTCACCGGGCAGGCCGGTGGCGGACTCGTGACCGCGACGGTCAAGGGGACAGGTGAAGTGGTCGGTCTGAAGATCGATCCGAAGGTCGTCGATCCCGACGACGTGGAAACTCTGCAGGACCTCGTGATCGGTGCGATCGAGGACGCGTCGAACAAGGCGCAGGAGATCGCGGCGCAGAAGCTCGGTCCGCTCGCGGGCGGATTCGGTGGGGGAGGCCTGCCCGGTCTCCCCGGTTTCTAGAGGCGCGGCGTGTACGAAGGTCCGGTTCAGGATCTGATCGACGAGCTCGGCAAGCTGCCCGGCGTCGGGCCGAAGAGCGCACAGCGCATCGCGTTCCACCTGCTCAGCGTCGAGCCGCCGGAGATCGACCGGCTCAAGAATGCGCTGCAGCGGGTGCGCGACGGCGTCCAGTTCTGCGTGGTGTGCGGCACGGTCTCCGACAAGGAGCACTGCCGCATCTGCGCCGACCCGCGCCGTGACCGCACGGTGATCTGTGTGGTCGAGGAGCCGAAGGACGTCCAGGCCGTCGAGCGCACCCGCGAGTTCAAGGGCCGCTATCACGTTCTGGGCGGTGCGCTGGATCCGCTGTCCGGGGTGGGCCCCGATCAGCTCCGTATCCGGGAGTTGCTCGCGCGCATCGGCAATCAGGAGGACGGCGTCGACGTCTCCGAGGTGATCATCGCGACCGACCCCAACACCGAGGGGGAGGCCACCGCGACGTATCTGGTGCGGATGCTGCGGGACTTCCCCGGGCTGACGGTCAGCCGGCTCGCGTCGGGTCTGCCGATGGGCGGCGACCTCGAGTTCGCCGACGAGCTCACGCTGGGCAGGGCGTTGTCGGGGAGACGCACGCTGTGACGTCGGATCCGGGCACTGCCGCGCCGGTGAAGCGGACGGCCGAGCAGTCGCGGTCGCTGATCGTCGACGCTGCGGGCCGGGCGTTCGCGACGCGTCCGTACCGGGAGATCACGCTCAAGGACATCGCCGAGGACGCCGGGGTCAGCGCGCCGCTGATCATCAAGTACTTCGGGTCGAAGGAGCAGCTGTTCGACGCGCTCGTCGATTTCCGTGCCGCCGCGGAGATCGTGTTCAGCGGTCCGCTGGACGGTCTCGGTGAGCGGATGGTGTCGATGTTCGCGCGGCCACTCGAGCCGTATAAGCCGCTGTCGCTGAACATCCTGTTCATGAGCGGGCCGAGCGAGGAGAGCAGTCGCAAGCTTCGCGCCAACTATTCGGCGCAGATGATCGACGCGCTGGCCGAACGACTGCCCGGGCGGGATGCCCGGTTGCGCGCCGAACTGGTGATGTCGATGCTGACGGGTCTCGCCGTCATGCGTCGCAAGATGATGCAGGAGCACGCGACGGGCACCCCGGAAGAGGTGGTGGCGCACTACGCCCCGCTGGTGCAGGAGTTGCTCGACGGCTGAGGGCGGATTGTCCGGCTTGCGGGGTAAATGGTTGTTCACCTAATGTGGTGAACAACCATTTACCAGCTGTGCAAGGGGTGACGCTTGACGATCTCGTTGCCGCGCCCACTGTCGGCGCTTGCGGATCAGCCGGTCGCACCGCCGGACTCTGCCGGCGGATCGCGTTACCTCTTCCCGATTCTCGCGTTCGCGGGCGTGTTCCAGGCCGTCTTGCAGACGGTCATGGTGCCCCTCCTGCCCAGCATGCCGACGTTCACCGGCGCGAGTCAGACGTCCGTGTCCTGGCTGATCACCACCACCCTCCTGGTCGGCGCGGTCGTCACCCCCATCTTCGGCAGGCTCGCCGACATGTTCGGCAAGAAGCGGATGCTTCTCGTCGCCTTCGTCTTCATGACGCTCGGAGCGTTGATCTGCGCCGTGACGTCCGACATCGCGTTCCTGATCTTCGCGCGGGGACTGCAGGGGGCAGGCGCCGCCGTCATCCCGGTCGGAATCTCGATCCTCCGCGACGAATTGCCGCGGGAGAAGGTCAACGGCGCCATCGCCATGATGAGCTCGACCCTCGGGATCGGCACCGCGCTCGGATTGCCGTTCGCGGCCTCCGTCGCCGAGTACTCCAACTGGCACGTCCTCTTCTGGGTCATCGCAGGAATCGGACTCGCCGTCACCACGGCCGCGGTGCTGTTCATCCGCGAGTCCGAGGTGCGGTCGGGTGGGCGGTTCGACGGCGTCGGCGCCGTCGGTCTCACCGCGGCCCTCGTCTGCCTGCTCGTCCCGATCACCCAAGGCAGCTCGTGGGGCTGGGGCAGTCCCGCGGTGCTGGGCATGTTCGCGTCCGCGGTGTTCCTGTTCGCGCTGTGGGGGCATCAGCAGCTGCGCAACCGGAACCCGCTCGTGGACCTGCGGGTGTCGGCGCGACGGTCGGTGCTGCTGCCGCATGTCACGGCGCTGCTCGTCGGGTTCGCGTTCTACGGAAACGCCCTCATCACCACCCAGCTGCTTCAGGCGCCCCGCGGGGACTCCGGCTACGGCCTGACGATTCTCCAGGCCGCAGTGTGTCAGCTGCCGACGAGTCTGTCGATGATCGTCTTCGCGCAGGTCGGGGCCCGGGTGTCCGAACGCTACGGGTCGAAGGTGACGATCCTGTCGGGCGCGATCTGTCTCGTCCTCGGCTACGCGCTGCACACGGTGCCGCACAAGGAGTTGTGGATGGTGATCGCCGCGCTCGGGGTCGCGGCCGTCGGCACCGCGCTGGTGTACAGCACGCTGCCGATGCTGATCGTGCGGGCCGTGCCGTCCACGCAGATGGCCGCGGCCAACGGCGTCAACGTGCTGCTGCGGACGACGGGGACCACCATGTGCAGCGCGGTGGTGGCGACGGTCCTGGCGGCGAGCATGGTGGGCGGTGTCGCCTCGGCCGCCGGATTCTCGATCGCCTACGGGGTATGCGCGGTGCTGGCGGTGCTGGTGTTTGCAGTTTCCCTGGCCCTGCCGGGGCACGATCGGATGAAGAAAAGTCCGATCGAGCCTCTTGTGACGTAGATCACTCGCGTGTATCGTCAGTGATGCGGATCGAGGAAATGTACCTGTGAGCAGAGAAAACTCGAGAAGCAGAGATCCGGCCGAGAATGCAGAAGCATTCCCGGCCGAACCCCTGTCTGGGGTCTTTACTCCTCCATCGATTCCGCGATCTGCTTGATGGCGGCTAGTCGGCGGTCCCACTCGGCGCCGATCCGTTCCAGCGTCCGCGCCGTCTTGTTGAGTTCCGCGCCCAGCGCGCGGTAGCGGATCTCGCGGCCCACCTTCACCGACTCCACCAGTCCGCAGGCCTGCAGCGCATTCAGATGCTTCGCGATGGCCTGCCGCGACACCGGAAGCCGGGTGGCGAGCGACGACGCCGACTGGTCGGCCCGCCCGAGTTCGGTGAGGATCTCCCAGCGGGTCTCGTCGGACAGCGCCGCGAACACCGAGGCCAGTTCGGCGTACGTGCCCACTGTCATGCCTTCACGCCGTGCAGGTACGCGACCAGTTCGTCGAGTTCGGCGTGCCAGCCCTGGACGTTGCCCTCGCGGGCCCGCTTCTGGTCGGCCACGTCACGGTCGAGGGTGTCGAATCCGGTCTCGACGACGGTCAGTTCGGTGCCGGACGCGTGCTCGGACAGCGTGAACCGCACCAGGGTGGAGTTGCCGATCACCGGGTCGGCGTCCATGTCGGCGGCCCAGCGGAAGCCGAAGGTGTTCGGTTCGTCGACCTCCGTGACGACGGCGCGGGCGGTGCCGTGCTCGTCCCAGGTGAAGGCGGCCTTGCCGCCCACGCTGAGGTCGAGCGACGTGCGCTGCCCGAACCACTGGCTGATCTTGTCGGGATCCGTGATCGCCGCCCACACCGCCGATCTCGGGGCGTTCACGACGACGGTCCGGGTGATGCTGCTCGATGCGTCCATGGTGGTTCACCTTTTCGACGACGGTTGATGTGCAACTCCATGGTTGCACTCTTTTCGTCTTTCTGCAACCCTCTGGTTGCGCTCGGCGCGTGAGTGCCGATGTGTACCCGGATGCGCATCTGCACTCACAGGGGTTATCCACAGGCTGTGGAAAAAATGGTGGGAAGGGGCGGTTCCTGTCGGGGCGGGCCGACACCGTTCCGGGCATGGAACACGACTCATGGCAGGCCCTTCTCGACGCCCAGGACGGCGTCGTCACCACGGCACAGCTCCGGGCGCACGGCGTCAGTGCGGGCTGCCGGGCGGGAAACGTCAGATGCCGCACGTCGTGGACGGCCCGATTCTGCACGGGGACGTCGATTACAGCCCCACGGGTGTGCCGCTGATCGTCCGGCTCGACGGGCAGCAGTATCACAGCGCGCAACAGTCCCGCTTCCGTGACCGTCGGCGCGACAACGCGGCGGAGCTGGCCGACCGTCCACGGCTGGTCTACGGGTGACGACGCTGTGCCACTCACGTGCCTAGACGCGCAGGCGCTCCCGGCGCAGCTGCGCGACCTCCGGCAGGTCGAGCGGCGCGAGTTCGTCGACGCCCAGCGCCCGCTTCAGGAGCAGGTCGGCGAGTTCCGGGTTGCGGGCGAGCGCGGGTCCGTGCATGTACGTGCCGATCACGGAACCCTGGACGACGCCTTCGAGTCCGTCCCCGACGCCGTTGCCGACGCCGTGCGTGACCTGGGCGAGACCGCGGGCGTCGGCGCCGAGTGTGGTACCGCCGCGGTGGTTTTCGAACCCCGTGAGCGGCTGCGTCAACCCATCCATCCGTGGTGTCGTGATCACTTCACCGATGGAACGGGTCGCCTGCGGGGACGTGGTGACGTCGAGCATCGAGACACCGTCGACGCGTTCGCCGCTCGACGTCTCGTACCAGTTGCCGAGCACCTGGATCGCGGCGCAGATCGCCAGGACGGGGGCGCCGCGTTCGGCGGCCTTCTGCAGTCCGGGGTACTTGGCGAGGTGCCGGGTGGCGAGGCGCTGCGCCGAGTCCTCGGCCCCGCCGAGCGTGTACACGTCGAGGGATTCCGGGACCGGGTCGTTCAGAGTGATCTCGACGATCTCCGCGTCGTATCCGCGCATGCGCAGTCGCTGCCGGAGGATCAGGGCGTTTCCGCCGTCGCCGTAGGTGCCCATCACGTCGGGGAGCACCAGGCCGATGCGTACGGTCGAGTCAGGCATTGCGCGCCTCCTTCGCGATGGCGGTGTTCAGGTCGCGGAAGGCGGTGTAGTTGGCGAGCACCTCGACGCGTCCGGGTGGGCAGGACGCGATGGCCCGCAACGGGTTCGGGTCGAGCGTGTGCTCGACGCCGGCGTACGTGAGGCGGACGGCGAGGTCGGTGCCGCGTTCGCCGGCGGCCACCACCTTGACGCCCTCGAAGTGCTCGAACCGCACGTCCCACAGCCAGGACAGGTCCTCGCCGTCGGGAACCTGCCCGTTGACGGCGATCACGAGTCCGTCGACGGTGGGGTCGATCATCGACAGCGCCTCCTGCCAGCCGGCGGGGTTCTTGGCGAGCAGCATGTGCACGGAGTGCGACCCGACCTCGACGGTGCTGTAGCGGCCCGCGACCTCCTGGACGGTGGCTGCCGCGGCGACGGCGTCCTCCGCCTTCGCGCCCATCGCGACCGCCGCGGCGACGGCCTGCGCGGCGTTGCCGCGGTTGGCGCGCCCGGGGAGGGCGAGGGTCATCGGGATCTTCAAACCGTCGGGCCCGTACAGGTTTTCGTCGTCCAGCCACCAGTCGGGGGTCGGGCGTGCGAAGTCGGAACCGGTGCTGCGCCAGTGGGAGCCCTCCCAGACGATGGGTTCGCCGGTGCGCGGACAGCTGGCGGCGTCGCTGGCCCATCCGCCGCCTGCGGCGACCCAGACGACGTTCTTCGCGTCGTAGGCCACCGAGGTGACGAGGACGTCGTCGCAGTTGGCGATCACGACGGCCTCCGGGTGTGCGGCGACGCAGGCGCGGAGTTTGCGTTCGATCATGTTGATCTCGCCGACCCGGTCGAGCTGGTCGCGGCTGAGGTTGAGCAGCACCAGGGCTTCGGGGTTGACGGCGTCGGAGACGTGCGGGACGTGGAGTTCGTCGACCTCGAGGGCGGCGAGGGGCGCGTGGACGCGGGTGCTGAGCGCCGCGACGATGCCGGCGTCCATGTTGGCGCCGTCTGCCTGTGTCGCGACCTCACCGAGGGTGGAGAGCGCCGCCGCGGTCATCCGGGTGGTGGTGGACTTGCCGTTGGTGCCGGTGATCACCGCGGTGCGCCGGCCTGCGCCGAGCTGCTCCATCAGTGTCGGGTCGATCTTCAGGGCGATCAGTCCGCCGATCATCGAGCCCTTGCCCCGGCCCGCCTTCTGTGACGCCCACGAGGCCGCTGCCGCTGCGCGCAGGGCGAGCTTGCCCCGCGTCGTGATCCCAGTTCCAGTACTCACTCCGCGAGTTTTGCACAGGGTCCGGTCAGACGCCGACTCGCGCGGGAGCAGGTGAGTGCGAAAGTGTGCTCGGACGCACTCTGCCACTCACCTGGGTGGCGGCGGCACCGGCGATGACGACGACCCCGCCCATCAGCGACAGCATGCTCGGCTCCTCGTGCAGCACCAGCCAGGATGCCCCGATCCCGACGATCGGAACCAGCAGGGAGAACGGTGCGACCATCCCGGCGGGGTAGCGGCTGAGCAGCGCTGTCCACAGACCCGAGCCCGCGACCGTGCCGAGAATCACGATGTAGGCGAGGCCCGCGAGCGCGAGCGGGCCGGTGCCCTCCAGCGACGACGTCAGGGAGTTCCAGCCCGCGGACGGGCCCTCCACGCCGAACGACAGCGCCAGCATCGGCAGGGGCGGAATGACGCACATCCACAGCATCAGGCGCATCGGCTGGTCCGACGCGGCCTTGCGGTTGCCGATGTTGCCCACCGCCCACGACAGTCCCGCGAGCAGCGTCAGGGCCACCGGCAGCAGCGCGGCGTGCTGGGCGCGGTCCCAGCCGATGAGGGCCATTCCGGCCATCGCCACCAGCAGTCCGCACACCTGTGCCGGCCGCAGGCGCTCCCGCAGCAGGACCGCGCCGAGGACCACGGTGAACGGTGCGGACGACTGCAGGACCAGCGACGCCAGCCCGGTGGGCATGCCGACGTGCATGGCCCAGAACAGGAAGGCGAACTGGCCGACGCCGAACCCGAGGCCGTACACCAGCAGCCACTTCAGCGGGACCTGGGGCCGGGGAACGAACAGGATCACCGGGATCGCGATGACGAAGAATCGCAGCGCGGCGAAGAAGAACGGCGGGAAGTGATCGAGGCCCGCGCGAATGGCGAGGAAGTTGAGCCCCCACAGGACGACGACGGTGAGTCCGAGCAGCCGGTCGCGGGAGGTCATGCATTCCATCGTGAGGTCCGGAAATGATCAGGACAAGCGCATTAAAGTGCATCATCGATGTAGTTTTGCTACATGGATGCGACCCGGTTGCGCGTGCTGCGCGAACTGGCGGACCGTGGGACGGTGGCGGCGACCGCGCAGGCGTTGTCGATGACGCCGTCGGCGGTGTCGCAGCAGCTCAAGATCCTCTCGCGGGAGGCCGGGGTGACCCTGCTCGAACCCGCCGGACGCCGGCTGCGGCTCACGGATGCCGGTCAGGCACTCGTCGTCCGCGCCGACGACGTCGTGGCCGCCCTGGACCGTGCGGCGGCGGAGATGAGCGCCTACCGCGGTTCGCCGCGCGGGCGGGTGCGGGTGGCGCTGTTCCCGTCCGGTGCCGCGCTGCTGCTGCCCGGACTGCTGGACGCGCTCGCGGGCAGTGGGGTGGATCTGCAGGCGCGCGACGAGGACCTGCCCGCCGCCGCGGTGCCCACCCTGCTCGCCGATTACGACGTGGTCCTCACCCATCGCGACGAGCGGGCCCCGGACACGTCCTCGCCGCGGGTGACGGCCGAACGGCTGATGCGCGAACCCATCGACCTCATCCTGCCGCCGGGCCATCCGCTCGCCAGCCAGGATGCGGTCCGCCCGGACCAGTTGGCGGACGAGCGGTGGATCAGTGTGCGCGGCGGGTTCCCCGTCGACGACGTGCTGATGTCGGTGGCAGCCGCGACCGGTGTGCAGCCGCATGTGGTGATGCGCATCAACGACTTCCGTGTCATCGAGGAACTCGTCGCCGGCGGTCACGGCGTTGCCCTGCTGGCCCGCCATGCGGTGACGAACCGCTCGGTGGTCCAGTTGCCGCTCGCGGGGGTGCGGGCGGCCCGCATCTACGAGCTGGCCAGGCGGCCGGCCGCCGACGACGTTCCCGCGGTGGCGACGGTGCTGCAGGCGTTCCGGGACGTCGCGGCGCGGATCGCGGACTGAACGGGCCGGAAACGGACGAAGGCCCGCCGGGTGGGCGGGCCTTCCCGTGGATCGGGAACTCAGCTGCTCAGCGCCTTCGCCTTCAGCGTCTCGTACTCCTGCTGAGTGATGGTGCCTGCATCGAGTAGGGCCTTCGCGTCCGCGATCTGCTCGGCCGAGGACTTGCCTGCCACGGAACGGATGTAGCTGTCCTGGGCCTGCTTCACCTCCTGCGCGGCCGCCATCGACCGCTGGGCCATGCCGTCGCTCTTGACGATGAGGTACACCAGCGCAGTCAACAGGGGGACGAAGAACAGGAAGATGATCCAGATGGCCTTCGCCCAGCCCGACGTCTTATGGTCGCGGAACAGGTCGGTGATGATGGAGAACAACAGGATCAGGTAGGCCACGAAGCCGAAGGTGACGATGATCACCCAGAGAAAGTCCCAGAAAGAGTCCATTGCAGCGCTCCATTCACAGTCGAATTCACTCTGCGCTGACTATCGCACCGGGCCGGGGCACCCGCGTCATCCGAAACAGGTGAAATGCGGCCGGTGCAGACTCCCCACCCGCGGTGGCGGAAACGCCGAACGGCCGCGACACCGGTAGGTGCCGCGGCCGTTCGGGTGGGACTACTTGCCTGCTTCGACAGCCCGGCGCATGCCGCGCTCGACCGCGCCGATGATGTACGGACGCAGCTCGACGGCCGGGATGACGGCGTCGACGGAGCCGACTCGCTGTGCCCGCTGGATGTTGTGCACGGCCTCGAACTCGGCCGCGACCTCACCGAGCTTCTCGTTGCGCACCGCAGCCTGCTGGGCCGCCAGCTCCACCCGCAGGTGAGCCTGCTGGGCGTCGTTCTGGGCGCCCGCCAGGTTGGCCTCGAGCTCCCGGATCGACGGGTCGGCGGCCACGCGCGAGTTGACCTCGCGGGTGAACACCACGGCCGCGGCGGGGGCGCCACCGAGGACCGACGCGAACGAACCCTCGACCGCCAGCACCTCCATGTTGTCGTTCAGTGCTCCGGAGAACACCACGAACGCGCCACCGTGGTAGCGGGAGACGACGCAGAACACGATCGGGCCGTCGAAGTTGACGATGGCGCGGCCGATCTCGGCGCCGTACTCGAGCTGAATGTGCCGCAGCGAGTCCGGGGAACCGTCGAAGCCGGACAGGTTGGCCAGCACCACGAGCGGACGGCTGCCGCTGGCGGCGTTGATCGCCCGGGCCGTCTTCTTCGACGACTGCGGGAACAGTGTTCCCGCAGTCCACTGGTCGGGACCGTTGGCCGGCGACCATCCCTTACGGGCGATGGCCCGCGACTCGATGCCGATGACGCTCACCGGGTAACCGCCGAGGTGCGCGTCGAACACGACGGACGTGTCGGCGTCCGCCATGTCGGCCCACCGCTCCAGCACCGCGTGGTCCTGGTCGACGAGCGAACGCATCACCGTGCGAATGTCGAACGGCTTCTTGCGTTCCGGGTTCGTCTCCGCGGAGAAGATGTCGCCGACCGTGGTGAAGTCGCTGGACGGGTGGATGTGCGGGAAGGACCGCACGTCGCGC
Source organism: Rhodococcus jostii RHA1 (assembly GCF_000014565.1). Lineage (NCBI taxonomy): Bacteria > Bacillati > Actinomycetota > Actinomycetes > Mycobacteriales > Nocardiaceae > Rhodococcus > Rhodococcus jostii. The sequence continues at coordinate 4,430,471 of NC_008268.1, forward strand.
CCGATCGGGTCGCTGGTCTGCGCCCGGCGCGGGAAGCGTTCTCCGGCAACGACGTACGCGTGGTCGTAGTGCGCGAACAGGATCTCGCACGCGGCGGGCAGGTTCGGCGCCCAGTACTGCGCCTCACCGTTCGGGCCCATCACGCGGTCGTAACCACCGATGCCGAAGTTGTCCTCGGCCGAGACGCCACCCGAGTAGTCGAGCGAGTTCTTACCGGTGAGCACCATGGCGCTGTCCGGCGTCATGACGAGGATGCCCTTGGTGTGCATCAGCATCGTGGCTTCGGCGTTCCAGTACGGCTGCGCACCGACGTTGATGCCGGCCACGATCACGTTGACCTCGCCACCGTTCTGCGTGAACGTGATGAGGCGGCGCAGGCCGCGGGACACCCAGTCCATGTTCTCGGTGCCGCTGTCCATGGAGATCGTCGCGCCGGACGACAGCGCGAACCACTCGACCGGGACACCCAGCTTCTCGGCCAGGTCCACACCGGCGACGAGGCGGGCGCATTCGGCTTCCGCGACGGTGCCGAGGGCCTTCGTCGGGTCACCGAAGAGCGCGACACGGGTCATTCCCTCGGGATGCCGGTCGGTGCGGGCGGTGACCAGACCGACGACGAGGCCGGCCTTGTTCTGACCGTACGGACGCTCGACGGGAACCAACTGGCCCGACTCGTCCAGGTCGTGCTCGACGAAGCTGCCGTCGCGGCCGGTGAGCAGCGGGATCAGCTCGTACGGGTAGACGGTGCCGCGGGCACGTGAGCTGCGGACCTTCTGCGTGTACGCGTCGAGCGGCTGCAGCGGCTCGGTCGGCGGTTCGGTGACCTTGACGACCACGCCTGCACCGGTGCGGTAGGAGAAGCGCAGAGCCTTCTCCCGCGACTCCGTGCCGGGCTCGCCCTGGAGCCGGGCGATCACGGTGATCTCCTCGAGTCCGGCGCCCGCGGTGAGCGGTGCCGCGACCCGGGCGAACGCCTCGAGGTCCTCGACCGGAACGTCGATCTTCGGCCACACGTACAGCACGACGCGGTTGGCGTCGAGCTTGCGCTTGCTGCCGCGCGTGGCCTGCGCCCGGCGGATGCCGTCGAGGCACGACTGCAGGACGCGTTCCGCGGCGGGAACACCGATGACCTGGCCGTCCTCGTTGCGGACCGGCGTGATGTCGCGGATCTCGGCGAGCGCGATGAGGCGTTCGTCGGTGGGGTTGTCGCGCGAGACCAGGTTGAACAGGAACGTGTCGGCGACCGCGGGGAGGCGGGTGCCGTCGAAGTTCTTCAGGCGCCACAGGTCGAGTCGCTGGCCGGTGAGCGGGTGCATGTCCCGGATCAGCTTCTCTTCCGCGAGGACACCTGCGTCCGGGCGGTACGTGAACTTGCGGACGTCCACGTCGGTTCCGCCGAAGACGGACACCGTGACCCGGCGGCAGGTCGCGGCCAGCGGCAGCGCCGCCAGCGCCTTCCGCAGGTCCTCGGACATGGTGTTCGGGTCGGCGGGCGGTGCGGTCCACGACAGGTAGAGGTCGAGGACGAGGTTCTCGGGGTTCTCCGAGGCGACGGCACCGATCTCGTCGAGCGCACCGGGCAGTTCGGCGTACTCGGCGACGGCCGACACCAGGTTGAGGCGCTCGCCGAGCAGATCGAAGTTGCCGGTGACGAAACGCCGTCCGTTGCGGTCGAAGGACGTGACGTCCTCGAGCGTGCGGATGTCGTAGTAGCGACGGGTGACGACCTCGAGCAGCGGCCCGACGGTCGTGCTCTTGCGTGCGATCCGCTGCCCGAGGAGTTCGGTCAGCGACTGCGGGGTGGCGACCAGGGCCTCGAGACGTTCCTGGTAGTCGACGGCGTCGGGACGCTCGGCGAGGTATTCGAGGCTGCCGCGGACACCGTCGTAGACCTGCTCGCGGGCCTTGCGGATCTGCGGCTCGTCGAAGAACCGGAACCGCACGTTGCGGGCGACGTTGCCGATCACCGGGTAACGGACCTGGGTTGCGATGATCAGCCGGTCCAGGACCTCACCGAGTCCGCTGGGTGCGCGGCCGGGAGCGTTCTTTTCGTTCAGCCACCGATCGAGCAGGGCGGCGATGACGGGAACCTGGTTGTCCATGCGCTGCTGCGCGAGGAACAGGCGGTAGACCGCCTCCTCCAGCTCGGCGGTGCGCTCGAGGTCGGTGACGTCGTAGTGACGCAGCGCCCGCGACAGCCGGGTCGTGAACGACTCGGGCAGGCCTTCGAGCTCGACGTCGAGGGTGTGGAGGTAGGTGTGGAAGTGCTCGCGCGGGCTGTGGACGCGCTCGTCACCGTCCTCCTCGTCGGCGGTCGGACGGTTACGTCCGATCTCGCAGATGTCCGCGAACGTGTTCAGCAGGGCGAGCTCCGCCTGCACGAGATCCGGGTCGCCGGCGATCTCGGCGCGCAGCTTCTCGTACTCGGCGAGGAGCACACCGGCCCGCTTCGCGCTGACGTCGTAACCGGTGAGCAGTGCGGCGAGTGCGTCGATCTGCTCGAGGGCGTCGGCCCGGGTGTTCCCGTGCGAAGCGGGAGCACCGAGATCGAACTCGACGCGCGGCGACTTCGGAGCGGTGGACTCCTCGGAGCTCTCCTCGACGCGCAGCAGTGCCGTTCCGGCGTCGACCTGGGAGTTGACCATGGCGAGAACTTCCCGCACCCGGCCTGCGACGGGGGCGCGGACCGCGGTCTCCATCTTCATGCTCTCGAGGACGACCAGCGTGGCGCCGACCTCGACCTCGTCGCCGACGGACACGGGCACCGCGACCACGACTGCGGGAGCCGGTGCGCGGACGACGCCGGCCTCGTCCTGGCTGATCTGGTGGCTGATGCCGTCGACCTCGACGAGGTACTGGGCGCGGCCTGCGACCGAGACGACGTGGTGGCGGCGGTCGCCGATCACCAGGCGGCTCTCGAACTCGCTGAGGCGGTCGACCTCGACCTCGGTCTCGGGGGCGTCCCCGTCGACGCGGTAGCTGTGGGCGCCGACCTGCGTGACGGTGAGTCCGTAGGCCTGGCCCTGGTAGCTGAGCTCCACCTTGCGGCCGATGGCGTGGCCGGCGCGGGGGCGTCCACCGCGAGCGGACGACAGGAACGCCTCACGCTCGAGCTTCTCCTCGGCGTCGTAGACGTCGATGGCGGCGGCGATCAGGGCGACGTCCGCGGTCCGGGACGGGACGTTGGAGGTGCCTGCGTCGGTGCGGTCCAGCCAGCCGGTGTCGGCGGACGCGGAGATGACCTCTTCGCGGTCCAGCAGGTCCAGCAGGAACGACTTGGTGGTGGTGCCGCCCTGCAGCACGACCGTGGTCTCGCGGAGCGCGGTGCGCAGACGCGCCAGCGCCTCGGAGCGGTCGCGACCCCAGGCGATGACCTTGGCGACCATCGAGTCGTAGTCGGGCGGGATGACGTCGCCCTGGGCGATGCCGGTGTCGACGCGGAGACCGCTGCCGAGCGGGAACTTGAGCAGCTGCACGGCGCCGGGCGCGGGAGCGAAGCCGTTGGCGGCGTCCTCCGCGTTGAGGCGGGCCTCGACGGCGTGACCGAACTCGGGCGGGCAGTCGCCGACCAGCGGCTCACCGCTGGCGACGAGGATCTGCAGCTTCACCAGGTCGATGCCCGTGGTGGCCTCGGTGATGGGGTGCTCGACCTGCAGGCGGGTGTTGACCTCGAGGAACGTGAACGTCTTCTGCTCGGGCTGGTACAGGTACTCGACCGTGCCGGCGCCGCGGTAGCCGGCGGCGCGCACGAGCTCGGCGGAGACGGTGCGCAGATGGTTCGCCTGCTCGGTGGTGAGGAGCGGCGAGCTGGACTCCTCGATGACCTTCTGGTTCTTGCGCTGGATGGAGCAGTCGCGCACACCGGGAGCCCAGACGTTGCCGAAGTTGTCGGCAATCACCTGTACCTCGACGTGGCGTGCGTCGGTAACCAGTCGTTCGATGAACACGACGGGGTCGCCGAAGGACCGCTGGGCCTCACCCTGGGTGCGCTCGAGCGCGAGTTCGAGTTCGTCCTCCGACCACACCTTGCGGATACCGCGGCCACCGCCACCGGAGCGGGCCTTGATGATGAGCGGGTAGCCGATGGCCTGGGCGTGACGGCGGGCGTCGGCGCGGGTGGCGACGGGGCCGCCGCTCCACGGCGCGACCGGGACCTCCACCTTCTCGGCGAGGAGCTTGGCCTCCACCTTGTCGCCCAGCAGGCGCATCGATTCGGCGGGCGGGCCGATGAACGTGATGCCGAGCTGCTCGCAGACCTCGACGAACGCGGGATCCTCGGCGACGAAGCCCCAGCCGACCCACACGGCGTCGGCCTTGCTCTCGCGCAGCGCGCGGGCCAGTTCGGCGTGATCGAGGTAGGCGGTGCCGGTCTTGACTGTGCGCAAGCACACACCCTCGTCGGCCTGCCGAACGAACATCGCGCGGCGTTCCGCCTCGGTGTGCAGTGCGATCGTGCGGATGCCGTAGTTGTGCTCGGCGTTCAGTTCGCGCACCGCACGAATCAGGCGGACTGCCGCCTCGCCGCGGTTGACTATCGCTATTCGCTTGAACATCTGTTATCGCTCCGTTTCCGTAAAACTCATTGATCCGCAGAGTGTTTCGATGGCCAAGGCCATGTCCGCCGAGGACTGGGTGCCGCCTTCGCGGACACGTGCACCCCTGCACAACCCACTTGACTACCTCCAGGGGCGCCCCGAACGCGATCGTCGGACCTGCGCCATTGCGGGACCGATGCTCGGGGAATGCGAGCATAACGTCGAAAATATGTACCCGCGCGTAACTTCTGCGTGGCCCCGATCTGCTTGTCAAGCGTTCAATGACTTGCGTGTCGACCCTACGGCGGAGTAATGAGGCCGGAATTTCGCCGAACTGGGCGTCCTCCGGAGAGGTATCTGCAACCCGTTGTCACAGAGTCGTTTTCGTCCCGTTCCTCGAGAAGCTCTCGGGGAAGGGAACTTTCACGCGGAAGTTACTGGCGGTTCACCTTCGGGTCGGCGCCTGCGGGTTCGGTCGCGTGCGCCACCGCGCCCCGCACGCCGACATGTGCCTCGCGGTGCATCCGGTCGACCATGTGCGGATAGTGCAGTTCGAACGCGGGACGCTCGGAGCGGATGCGCGGCAGTTCGGTGAAGTTGTGCCGCGGCGGCGGGCACGTCGTCGCCCACTCCAGGGAGTTGCCGAACCCCCACGGATCGTCCACAGTGACCACCTCGCCGTACCGGTAGCTCTTGAAGACGTTCCAGACGAACGGCACGGTCGACGCGCCCAGGACGAACGCGAACACCGTGGAGACCGAGTTGAGGACGGTGAAGCCGTCCGAGGGCAGGTAGTCGGCGTAGCGGCGCGGCATCCCCTCGGCGCCGAGCCAGTGCTGGACGAGGAACGTGCCGTGGAAACCGGTGAACGTGGTCCAGAAATGCCATTTGCCGAGACGCTCGTCGAGCATGCGTCCGGTCATCTTCGGGAACCAGAAGTAGATGCCGGCGTACGTGGCGAACACGATCGTCCCGAACAGCACGTAGTGGAAGTGGGCGATCACGAAGTAGCTGTCGGTGACGTGGAAGTCCAGCGGCGGGCTCGCGAGGATGACGCCGGTGAGACCGCCGAAGATGAACGTGATGAGGAAGCCGAGCGAGAACAGCATGGGGGTCTCGAACGTCAGCTGCCCTTTCCACATGGTGCCGATCCAGTTGAAGATCTTCACCCCGGTGGGCACCGCGATGAGGAACGTCATGAACGAGAAGAACGGCAACAGCACCGCGCCCGTCGCGTACATGTGGTGCGCCCACACGGCGATCGACAGGGCCGCGATGGCGATCGTCGCGTAGACGAGCCCGCTGTACCCGAAGAGCGGCTTGCGGCTGAAGACCGGGAAGATCTCCGACACGATGCCGAAGAACGGCAGCGCGACGATGTACACCTCCGGATGGCCGAAGAACCAGAACAGGTGCTGCCACAGCAGCACGCCGCCGGTGGCCGGGTCGTACAGATTCCCGCCCAGGTGGCGGTCGACGAACAGCCCCATCAGCGCTGCGGTGAGGATCGGGAACGCCACCAGGATCAGGATGCTGGTGATGAAGATGTTCCACGTGAAGATCGGCATCCGGAACATGATCATGCCCGGGGCTCGCAGGCAGATGACGGTGGTGATCATGTTGACCCCGCCGAGGATGGTGCCGAGACCGGACAACGCAAGCCCCATGATCCACAGATCGGCGCCGACACCCGGCGCATGCAGCGCGCTCGTCAGCGGCGAGTACGCCGTCCAGCCGAAGTCCGCGGCACCGCCGGGGGTGACGAAACCCGCGATCGCGATGGTGCCGCCGAACAGGAACGCCCAGTAACTGAACGCGTTGAGACGAGGAAACGCGACGTCGGGGGCGCCGATCTGCAGCGGCAGGATGTAGTTGGCGAACCCGAACACGATCGGCGTCGCGTACAGCAGCAGCATGATCGTGCCGTGCATCGTGAACAGCTGGTTGTACTGCTCGTTCGACAGGAACTGCAGACCCGGAACGGCGAGCTCGCCGCGGATCAGCAGGGCCATCAGACCGCCGGCCATGAAGAAGACGAACGACGTGATCAAGTACAGAATCCCCAGGTCCTTGGGATCCGTCGTCGTGATCATCTTGTAGAAGAAGCTGCCCTTGGGGCGATGCCGGGCCGGAAACGGACGGACCGGACGATGCTGTTGAAATGCCAGATTCACGACGCCCCCCGAAGGGTCCGAGGCGGTTCGGGTCCGGTGTGGACTCCGTTACCAGGGTAGTCACCCGACGGCCGGAGGGAGTCGCTTTCCGGGGCCGGAAACGACGCTGCCGCAGGTGCGCGTGGTGCGCGCCTGCGGCAGCGAGGGTAGGGAAGCGGTCAGTGCGCGCGGTTGACCGCCGACACGACGGCGCGCAGCGACGCGGTGGTGATCGACGTCGCGATGCCGACACCCCAGACCACGGTGTTCCGTCCGTCGGGAGCGGTCACCGCGCACTCGACGTACGCGGCCGCCTGGGCGTCGTCACCGGCCGACATGGCGTGCTCGGAGTAGTCGAGAACCCGCACGTCGAAGTCGATCGTGGCGAGCGCGTCGACGAACGCGGCGAGCGGGCCGTTGCCCGAACCCGAGATCTCGTGCTCCTTGCCGTCGACCTTCACGGTCGCGGTGATGGAGTCGGTGCCGCCGTCCTCCTCGGACGCCGTGACCTTCTGCTTCATCCGCTCGAGCGGCGTGATCGGAGCCAGGTACTCCTCGTGGAAGACGTCCCACATCTCCTTGGGCGACACCTCGCCGCCCTCACCGTCGGTGATCCGCTGGACGGCCTGCGAGAACTCGATCTGCAGGCGACGCGGCAGCACCAGCCCGTGATCGGCCTTCATGATGTACGCGACGCCGCCCTTGCCGGACTGCGAGTTGACGCGGATCACGGCCTCGTACGTGCGGCCCACGTCCTTGGGGTCGATCGGCAGGTAGGGAACCGCCCACAGGATGTCGTCGACGTCCGCGTCCTGTGAGTCGGCGTCGAACTTCATGGCGTCGAGACCCTTGTTGATCGCGTCCTGGTGGCTGCCGGAGAACGCGGTGTACACGAGGTCGCCGCCGTACGGGTGACGCTCGTGGACGGGCAGCTGGTTGCAGTACTCGACGGTGCGGCGGATCTCGTCGATGTTCGAGAAGTCGATCTGCGGGTCGACGCCCCTGGTGAACATGTTGAGCCCGAGCGTGACCAGGCAGACGTTGCCGGTGCGCTCACCGTTGCCGAACAGGCAGCCCTCGATGCGGTCGGCGCCGGCCTGGTAGCCCAGCTCGGCGGCGGCCACGCCGGTGCCGCGGTCGTTGTGGGGGTGCAGCGACAGGATCACCGAGTCGCGGCGGGCCAGGTTGCGGTGCATCCACTCGATGGAGTCGGCGTACACGTTGGGCGTCGCCATCTCGACGGTGGCGGGCAGGTTCAGGATCACCGGGTTCTCCGGCGTCGGCTGCAGCACCTCGGTGACGGCGTCGCACACCTCCTTGGCGTACTCGAGTTCCGTGCCGGTGTACGACTCGGGGGAGTACTCCCAGCGCCACTGCGTGTCGGGGTACTGCTTCGCCTCTTCGAGGGCCAGGGTCGCCGCGTCGGTCGCGATCTTCTTGATCACGTCACGCTCGGCCTTGAACACCACCCGGCGCTGCAGGATGGACGTCGAGTTGTAGAAGTGGACGATCACCTTGTTCGCGCCCTCACAGGCCTCGAACGTGCGCTTGATCAGTTCCGGCCGGGACTGCGTGAGTACCTGGATGGTGACGTCGTCCGGAATCGCGCCGTCTTCGATGATCTCGCGGACGAAGTCGAAGTCCGTCTGGCTCGCCGACGGGAAGCCGACCTCGATCTCCTTGTAGCCCATCCGCACCAGCAGTTCGAACATGCGGCGCTTGCGGGCGGGGCTCATCGGGTCGATCAGCGCCTGGTTGCCGTCACGGAGGTCGACCGCGCACCACTGCGGCGCGCGGTCGATGACCTTGTCGGGCCACGAGCGGTCCGGCAGCGACACCGGCTCCACTTCCTCGGAGAAGGAGCGGTAGCGGAACGTCGGCATCGACGAATTCTTCTGCGTGTTCCACTCCGGCTGATCGGAGGGAGCAGGCTTGGAAGGCGGCGTGATGGTGCGCGTTCCGGAGGTAAAGGCGTCAGCGGGGGACATGGGATTGATCTCCAGATTCGATGTGGACTTTCTGAGTCCAACGGCTGTGTCGACCGGCGCACGAGAAACCCCGCGACGGGAAGCCAGTCTGGATCAGACCCCGTCGCGGCAACCAAGGAGGAGTGCGCGCTGCATACTCAGCACTGTACTCCGGGCACCATCGTTCGCGTGCCGGGGTTCGAAGTCCGAGTGAGGAGACAGCGGTGGGCCGCAGCACGACGGTGGTATCACCGCTGGTGGCCGCACTTTTTGCGGTACTGCTCGCGTCGTGTGCCGGGGTAGTCGAGGGGGCGCCGAGCGTGGCGGGGGTCGGCGAGCCGATCTACGGCCTGCCGGTCAGCGACCACAGCCGCGTCGAGTTGGCCGCCGCCGCCGCGGCCCGCGACATCGCCCCGTGCTCACTGCTCGACGAAAATCTGGTCGCCTCGCTCGGGCAAGTCACCGCGTTCGGTCCCGTCGGCGATCTCTCGACGTGCCACGCCGAGTTGGTGCCTCCCCGCGGCACGCCCGCCAACCCCGTCTGGGTCGAGGTGACGGTGGGCGAGCGCGAACCCACGGAAGAAACCGGTGCGGGCGAGGCGACGGCGGGAATCGAGGTGCGTCCCGCGGTCGGAGCACTCCCGGGCACGTGCACCCTCTACTTCTCGCTGCCCCCGGTTGCGGGAGTGCCGGCGGACGACGCCACCGCTCCGGGGCGATGGGGGCACGTCTCGTACCTCGATGGGGCGGGCGGAACGGGTGACTCCGCCGCCGGCGACGACTGCGCGGAGGCCCGTATCGTGCTCGGATCGATCACCGGCAGGCTGCGCACCCCGGTGCCGTTGCGCTCGGAAATCCCTCTCGCGCAGCAGGATCCGTGCCGGGTGGTCGAGAAGATGTCCGGACGGGGCGTCGAGACGTTCACCCCGGGCAGCCGTCCCTACGAGTGTCTCCTCACTCTCCGCGGCGGCGACGCGGCGTCCGTGCAACTGGCCCTGTCGCCCGAACCGTCGCAGACCGGCGGCCCCGAAGCGGTCGAACTCGACGGCAAGACGTTCACGTACTTCCGGGACACACGCGAATGCCACTACTACTTCTACCCGGGTGCGGTGTTCGACACGAACCTGCCGTCGAGTCCGGTGAGCGAACGGGACAAACGCACGAATCGACTGACGGCGTCCGTGGCGGCGTCCGCGCCTAGCTGCGACGACGCGGAAACGCTGGTGCTCGCTGCGGCCGAAATGTTCGACTACTGACATGAACACACAGGTCGATGTCGCCCGGGCCTACTTGGACGCGTTGCTCAGCCACGACGGCAACTCGGTGCCGATCGAGCCGCGCGCCGTGCGCTACGAGGTGGGGCTGAAGACGGCGTTCTCCGGAAATCACCTGCGCCGAAGCCTGTCCGGCGGCCCTCAGTACCGGGTGATCCGGGCGATCCGCGACTGTGTGTGGACGGTCGACGGCGACGACGTCACCGTCGACTACCTCCTCGACGCCGGACTGTTCGGCCGCACCCTCGTGACGGTCCGGGTGGTCGAGACGTTCCGGATCCCGCAGGACGACCTGCGTATCCACCGCATCGACGCGAAGATCCGGCGCCCCTGAGTGGGACGCCGGACCGTCTGTCGCGCACTGTCTTCCGCACGTGAGTGGCATTGTGTGCCCGGGCACGCTTTGCCACTCACGTGGGGTCAGTCGAGCGTTTCGTGCGCCGCGGGAACGGAACCCAGGCGGCCGGCCTGGAAGTCCTCGAACGCCTGCAGCACCTCGGCCTTGGTGTTCATGACGAACGGTCCGGCCATCGCGACCGGCTCGCGGATCGGCTTGCCGCCGAGGAGGAACACCTCGAACGCCTTGGTCCGCGAATCCTGGGTGTCGGCCGCGGCGATCGTCAGCGTGTCACCGCGGCCGTAGACAGCCGTCTGCCCCATGTGGATCGGACGACGCTCCGAACCGACGAGCCCCTCACCCGCGAGGACGTAGGCGAGCGCGTTGAACTCGGGGTTCCACGGCAGCGTCAGGCTCGCACCCGGTGCGATCGTCGCGTGGACGAGACTGATCGGCGTGTACGTGGAACCGGGACCGTGGTGTCCGTCCACGTCACCGGCGATCACGCGAACGAGCGCGCCGCCGTCCGGCGAGGACAGCAGGGCCACCTTCTGGCCGGTGATGTCCTGGTATCGGGGTGCGGCCATCTTGTTGTCGCGCGGCAGGTTCACCCACAACTGGACGCCGTGGAACAGGCCACCGCTCATCACCAGGTGCTCGGGCGGGGTCTCGATGTGCAGGATGCCGCCACCCGCGGTCATCCACTGGGTGTCGCCGCCGCCGATGGTCCCGCCGCCGCCGTTGGAATCCTGGTGCTCCATGATGCCGTCGATCATGTAGGTGACGGTCTCGAAGCCGCGGTGCGGATGCCACGGTGTGCCCTTGGGTTCACCGGGTGCGTAGTCGACCTCACCCATCTGGTCCATGTGGATGAACGGGTCGAGGGCGGGCAGGTCGATGCCCGCGAACGCGCGGCGCACCGGGAAGCCTTCGCCCTCGTATCCGACGGGTGCGGTGGTGAGCGAGCGGACCGGGCGGTCGACGGCGCCGGGAGCGGGTGCGTCGATACGCGGCAGGGCAAGGATGTTGTCGACCGTCACGGCAGGCATGGGGTGTCTCCTCGTACTCAGGTAATTGATTGTTCAACTACTTCATGGTGTGTAACACCGGCTGCGTCCAGGTATTCCCCAGGCAGCGGCTCCGCCGCCCGTGCGCGGTTGACGAGTGCAGAGACTCGTTAACCGCGCACGGGCGCGAAGCGCCTACTACTAGACGATATGGAGTGACGCACGACTTGTCGTGAGCTCGCTCCCGTTGCGGCGGGACGTCCCCTCGGTCCGATGAAAGGGTGCGCCCGGCGCGGGGGACGATCTCAACGTCGTTCATGCTCGCTGCGCTGCGCGTGCTCCACGTTGACATCGCCGGCCTGCGCCGGGCGGGTCAGCAGTAACCGAGGGACGCCCCCCCGAAAGGAGCCGGTAGAGCGCTCTTGCGGGCCGAGGCCTCACGCACAAGATTCGTGGGTTACCGAGCAGACGAACCTGCCTGCCCGGCCTATCCGACAATTGTGGGAGGCCCCGGTGTTTACCGAGCGTACGAGCATTGGACTGGACGTGCACGCACGTTCGGTCGCGGCAGCGGCCATCGACAGTCTCACCGGTCAGGTGGTCCAGGGACGATTGACCCCGTCCTATGAGCACATCCGATCCTGGATATCGAGCCTGCCGGGGCCGGTAGCAGTTGCGTACGAGGCCGGCCCGACCGGTTTCGGACTGCATCGGGATCTGGCCGCCGCCGGCGTCCGGTGTGAGGTTGTCGCGCCGTCCAAGCTGCAGAAACCATCCGGGGACCGGGTCAAGACCGACGCCCGCGACGCTCTGCACCTGGCCCGGTTGCTGCGCCTGGACGAGGTCACCTCGGTAGCGATCCCCAGCGTCGATCAGGAAGCGGCCCGGGATCTGGTGCGGGCCCGGGAGGATTGCCGCGGGGATCTGATGCGGGCGCGTCACCGCCTGTCGAAGCTGCTGCTTCGGCACGGCATCGTCTACTACGGCGGCCGAGCATGGACCGGAGCGCATGACCGGTGGTTGCGCACCGAAGCGGCGCCGCAGTTGATCTTGCCTGCGACACGGATGGCGTTCGACGCCGACTACGACCATGTGCTCACGATGCAGGCCCGACGTCGGCGACTCGATGCCGCGATCGAGGAGATGGCCGCGGCGAGTGAGTTCACCCCGATTGTCCGCCGGATGTGTTGCCTGCGCGGGGTCAGCACCTTGACCGGTTTCGCGTTGGCGGTGGAAATCGGTGACTGGAATCGGTTCACCGGCAACACCATCGGCTCATTCGTCGGATTGGTGCCCTCGGAGTACTCGTCCGGTTCGTCCCGGGTGCAGGGATCGATCACCAAGACCGGCAACACCCACGCCCGACGGCTCTTGGTGGAAGCTGCCTGGCATCACCGGCCGCGCTATCACATCGGGGCAGTGATGCGGTCCCGGTGGGAGCAGGCACCGGCCGCGGCCCGCACCCGAGGCGACGACGGCAACCGTCGCCTGCACCAGAGGTGGGTGGGGTTTCTCGAACGCAGCAAACGACCCGTGACAGCGAACGTGGCCATTGCGCGGGAACTGGCGGGCTGGTGCTGGTCTCTGGCGGTGATGGACTGCTGACGGTCAACCCCCTGATCTGCTTCGCCGACGACCTCCAGCGGTGACGGCGCGTGGATCGACCCGCGACACAACTATGAGCAGGCCGTCGAGGCCGACGCTCGACCCTAGACACGCGGATGCGATCCAGCCGAAAAACCGTCCTGCGGTACCCAACCCGCGTATATCAGTCTGACCGCGCGTCGCATATCGACACGCTCACCACTGGGACCTGTCGATGAAGTGCAGAGGCGCCTCCAGGGTCGCTCCCCGGAGGCGCCTCACTCTGCCCTCTTGACAGACTCCTCTACATATCAGTTGAGGACGTTCTCGTGATCGGGGCAGTACCGCGTGATCGCACCGATGATGTACGGGTAGACGCCGTCGTTGGTGAGCATCGGCGTCCACTCCTCACGCACCTGATCGAGGGGCTTGCCCGCGTCGAGGGCGGTGCAGATCTCCCCGGCCTGATGGACCGCCAGGTCGTCGTCGGTGACGGTCTGATTGTTCGCGCGCAGGTAGGCCAGGTAATCGGCGGCCGTCTGCGGGTCGTCGGCGACCGAGAACACGCGGCTGCCAGGGGCGGTGGCGGCGGTCGTCCTCGCCGCCACGGAAGCCGAGGCGGACGTCGTCTCGGAGGCGGCGGTGTCGCTGTCGCCACCGCAGGCGGTGAGGATTGCCGCGGAGCAGACGGTGAGGGCGGTCAGAGCAAGGGTGCGGCGCATGGGGCGTGTGATTCCTTTCGAGGCCTGTGACGGCGACGATCGTATCGCCTGCGGGGCCGGTGTTCCCGGCGGCGATCACCCGCACTGTTTCGGGTCAGAGTCCGCGATCGATGAGATCGAGGATCTCCTCACTCGTCGCGGCGTGAATCTTGTCGACCGCGGCCGCATGCGCATCGTCGGACGTGCCGACCTCGGCCAACAGGCTTCCTAGACGCTGTGCGATGGCGGACCGCGCCTCGCTGTCCTCGCCGAGTTCGGCGATGGTCGCACGAAGCCGGTCGACGTCGGCCAGAGCGACGGACATCGGGTCCGGGACGAGTTCGGAGCGCAGGAACTCGGCGACGGCACGCGGACTCGGGTGGTCGAACACCATGGTCGGCGGCAACCGCAGACCCGTGGCGGCGCCGAGATGATTGCGGAGCGCAACGGCCGCCAGCGAATCGAAGCCGAGTTCCTTGAACGCCTGGTCGGGGTCCACCGAGTCCGACGCGTCGTAGCCGAGCACCGTGGCCGCCCCGCCGCGCACCAGATCGAGCATCAGGTGCCGCTGTTCGGGGATCGACCGGTCGGCGAGGCGCTGCGCCCAATCCGACGGCCCGGACCCGCTCGCTCCGGTCACGACCGCGTCCGACCCCGCGGCGTGCGGGCGCGATTCCCGGATCAGGCCGCGCAGCGGGGCGGGAACGTACGGTGCGGCCGAACCGGAGTGGTCGAACCGTGCGGCCGCGACCGTGGGTGCACCGGCGGCCAGCGCGCTGTCGAGGAGGGCCAGGCCGTCGGCCGCGGGCATGGGAATCATTCCGCTGAGGCGGGCGCGGGCGAGGTCGATCGCGCCGAGGTTGTCGGTCATGGCGCTCGGTGTCGCCCACATGCCCCACGCGATCGAGAGCCCGGGCAGCCCGAGGGCGTGGCGGTGATGGGCGAGGGCGTCGAGGAACATGTTCGCGGCCGCGTAGTTCGCCTGCCCGGGGGCCCCGAGGATGCCGGCGAGCGACGAGAACATGACGAACGCACGCACGTCGCTGTTCGCGGTCAGCAGGTGCAGGTTCCAGGCCGCGTCGACCTTCGGGCGTAGGACCGCGTCGAGCCGCTCGGGGGTGAGTGACGCGAGGGTGCCGTCGTCGATCACGCCGGCTGCGTGGATCACCGCCGTGAGTGGGTGTTCGGACGGTACCCCGGCCAGCAGCGCGGCGACCGCCGACGCGTCCGACATATCGCAGGCAACGATGCTCACCTCGGCGCCCAGACCGCTCAGTTCGCTGCGCAGCCGGTCGCTGCCCTCGGCGTCGGGTCCGCGCCGGCTGGTCAGCAGCACGTGCCGTGCTCCGTGCTCGGTCACGAGGTGCCGGGCTACGAGAGATCCCACCGTGCCGGTGCCGCCGGTGACGAGGACGGTGCCGCCCGGATCGAACGGTGTCGGTTCGTCGACGGCGGGCATGCGCCGCAACCGCGGTGCGCGCAAGGTGCCGTTCCGGACCGCCAATTGCGGTTCCCCGCTCGCCAGCGCCGACGTGACCGCGGTCTCGGCGTCGGATTCGTCGTCGAGGTCGATCAGCACGAACCGGTCCGGGTTCTCGTTCTGTGCGGAGCCGACGAGACCCCACACGGCCGCGGCCGCGAGGTCGGGACGGGTGTCGTGGTCCTGCCCGTCGTCGGTGACCATGGCGTTGCGCGTCACGATCACGAGCGGGCTGTCGGCGACGGCCTCGTCGTCGAGCCACTCCTGGAGCAGCCGCAGTACCCGAGCGCACAGGTCGTGGGCCGCGTCCGGACCGTGGTCGCCCTCGGTTGCACAGCCGACCAGCACCGTCCACGGACGCAGATCGTCGTCGTCCGGCCGGGACTGCATCGCGGTCCGCAACGTCTCGAGGTCGGGGTAACCCGGGAACGTCGAACCGACACCCGGGTCGCCGAACCCCTCGGCGTCGAGGACGACCGCCGGTCCGAGGGGCCGTTCGGACGAGGCCACCTCCACCGGGATCCAGGCCGCCCGGTGCAGTCGCAGGGACGGCGACCGGCCTGCGTCCTGCCCGTCGACCGCCCTCTGCGCCACCCGCAGCGCATCGACGGTCAGCACCGGCTCACCCGCGGGGTCGACGGCGGCAACGCGGTACCGCCCGTCCGGGCCGGGGGTGAACCGGGCGGTCATCGCCTCCGCGCCGACGGTGTGCAGACGGATCCCCGACCAGGTCACCGGCCAGCCGTCCCACCCGAGGAGGGGCTCGATCGCCGCCTGCAGCAGTTCCGGATGAATGCCGAATCCAGTCGTGTCGGTGCCGTCGTCGAGACGCACCTCGGTCTCGGTGTCGCCCGGGTCCTGCTGCGGCACAGCGGCGACGGGGCCGACGACGTCGTCGATCGTCGCCGAAGCGTTCCGAACCCAGCTGTCCGGGCCGTCGAGGTCACCCGACTTCGACGAGATCGTGACGGTGCGAGCGCCGTCGGTGCCGGGCGGCGACACCAGTACTCGAATCGAGGCCAGTCCCGACGGCGGGAGGACGAGCGGATGGTCCAGCGTCAGTTCGTCGATGTGGTCGAGACCGACGTGGTGGGCCGCGTGCAGGGCGAGTTCGACCGGCACCGCCGGCAGCAGCGTCTTCGCTGCGCCGGCCGCCGGCTGGTCGCCGTCGTCGATCGTCGGTGGCACGAGCCATGGATCCCGGTGCAGCGACAGCTGTCCGGTGAACAGGGTCGCGTCGTCGTCGAGGGTCACCGCGGCACCGAGCAGCGGATGGTCGGCCGGGGTCAGACCCAGCTCGGTCGGATCGCCGGTGTGGCGGGTGGCCGCCGTCGGCCAGTAGGAACGGCGCTGGAATGCATAGGTGGGCAAGGCCACGCGGCGGCGACCGGGCAGTACCCGATCCCAGTCGATCGTTGCGCCCTGCACGTAGGCGGCGGCGACCGCCTCGATGATCCCGTGTGTTTCGTCTCCGCGCCCGGGCAGCGTGGCGATCGTGTTCGGGACGACCTCGGCGGCCAGTGCCGCCAGCGCCGCGCCCGGGCCGACTTCGACGAGGCGGGTGACGCCGAGTTCGTCGAGGGCGCAGACGCCGTCGTGGAAACGCACCGCGTGCCGGATGTGCCGGGTCCAGTACTCCGGGGACATGAGGTCGTCGGCGGTGGCGACGCGTCCGGTGACATTGGAGACGACCGGAATCTTCGGCGGCTGCGCCGTCAGCCTCGCCACCACGGCGGCGAACTGGTCGAGGATGGGGTCCATCAGGGTCGAATGGAAGGCCCGCTCGACCCGCAGGCTCGTGGTCTTCAGTCCGGCGGCGGACAGTTCGGACGCGACGGCGTGCACGTCGCGTTCGCTGCCGGCGAGGACGACGGATTCGGCGCCGTTGACGGCCGCGAGATCGACGCGGCCGTCGATCCGCGGCAGGATGTCCTCCTCGCGTGCCCGTACGGCGATCATCAGCCCCGGTTTGGTCGACTGCATCAACCGTCCACGGTCACCCACCAGGGCGGCGGCATCGGGCAGGCTGAACACCCCCGCGACGTGGGCCGCGGTGATCTCGCCGATCGAATGGCCGATCAGGTAGTCGGGGGTGATGCCCCAGTCCCGCAGCAGCCGATAGAGCGCGACCTCGACGGCGAACAGTGCCGGCTGGGTGTACTCGGTGCTGTCGAGCGTCGCGCCGCCACCGTCGGACTCGTCCCAGATGACCTGCCGTACCGGGGTTTCCACGTGTTCGTCGAGTGCGGAGCAGACCTCGTCCAGTGCCCGTGCGAACACCGGGTAGGCCTCGTAGAGGCCGCGGCCCATCCCGATGCGTTGCGCACCCTGGCCGGTGAACATGAAGGCCGTCTTGCCGCGGGCGCTCGTCCCGGTGACGACGTTGCCGCCGGGGCGCCCCGTGACGATGCGGGCGAGGCCGTCGCGCAGGTCGGCGAATGTTCCTCCGATCACCGCGGCGCGGTGGGTGAAACCGGATCGGGTGGTGGCCAGCGAGTAGGCGAGGTCGGCCGGATCCGGGAGTTCGGACTCGTCCGTGTCGAGGAACTCCGCCAGCCGGGTGGCCTGCGCCCGCAGCGCGTCCCCGGTCTTTCCGGAGATCACCCAGACCAGCGGCGACGTCGACGGAGAGACCTCCGGCGCCGCGTCCTCCGGCGGTTGTTCGAGGATCATGTGCGAGTTGGTGCCGCTGATACCGAACGACGAGACGGCCGCCCGCCGGGGCCGTCCGGTCTCCGGCCAGGCAACCGATTCGGCGAGCAGTGAGACCTCGCCCGCGGTCCAGTCGACGTGCCGGGTGGGGACGTCGCCGTGCAGGCTCGGGGGCAGGATCCCGTGCCGCATCGCCATCACCATCTTGATCACGCCTGCGACGCCCGCCGCCGCCTGGGAGTGGCCGATGTTCGACTTGACGGAACCGAGCCACAGCGGCCGGCCGTCCCGGCCCTGCCCGTACGCCGCCAGCAGTGCCTGCGCCTCGATCGGGTCGCCGAGCGTGGTGCCGGTGCCGTGCGCCTCCACGGCGTCGATGTCTGTGGGGCCGAGCGAGGCGTCGGCCAGCGCCTGGCGGATGACCCGTTCCTGGGACGGCCCGTTCGGGGCGGTCAGTCCGTTGGAGGCCCCGTCCTGGTTGACCGCCGATCCACGGATGATCGCCAGCACCCGGTGGCCGTTGCGCCGGGCGTCGCTTAGCCGCTCCAGCACCACCATTCCCGCGCCCTCGCTGAGCCCGGTGCCGTCGGCCCGGTCGGAGAACGGCTTGCAGCGTCCGTCCGAGGCGAGGCCTCGCTGGCGGCTGAACTCGATCAGCACACCGGGTGTGGCCATCACCGTCGCCCCGCCGGCCAGCGCCAGCGCGCATTCCCCGTCGCGGAGAGCCCGCGCCGCCAGATGCATGGCCACCAGCGACGACGAGCAGGCCGTGTCCACGGTGACCGCGGGACCGGTGAAGCCGAGGGAGTAGGAGATTCGGCCGGACGCCACACTGTTACTCGTCCCGGTCATCAGATAGCCCTCGGCGTCGACGTTGCGCTGAGTCATCAGGTGGAAGCCGTAGTCGCCGCCCATCAGCCCGACGTACACGCCGGTGTCGGTGAGGCCGGGCGCGGTCGGCCGGATTCCGGCCTGTTCCAAGGCTTCCCAGGCGCTCTCGAGGAGCAGCCGGTGCTGCGGGTCCATCGCGATCGCCTCGCGCGGGCTGATCCCGAAGAAGGCGGCATCGAATTCGTCTGCGTCGTAGAGGAACCCGCCCTCCTTCATGTACGTGGTGCCGGCCCGGTTCGGGTCGGGGTCGTACACCTCGTCGAGATTCCAGCCCCGGTTGTGGGGGTACGCGCCCACGGCGTTGCGGCCGTCGTGGACGAGCCGCCACAGGTCCTCCGGGCAGTACACCTTGCCCGGGTAACGGCAGGCCATTCCCACGATCACGATCGGGTCGTCGTCCCTGCGGGCACGTGTCGGTCCGGCCGGCTGCGGAGCCGCATCGTCCCCGAGCAGGCGCGCCACCAGCTCCTGGGTCAGCGCGTCCGCGGTGGGGTGGTCGAACACCACCGTCGCGGCCAGTCGCACGCCGGTGGCGGTCGCCAGCTGATTGCGCAGTTGCACGGCGGTCAGCGAGTCGAAACCGAGTTGTTTGAAGGCACGTTCCGGGTCGATCGCCTCCTTGCCTTCGTGACCCAGCACAGCCGCCACGTGGGTGGTGACGATGTCGAGCACCCGGTTGTGCCGCTCCCCGGGATCCAGCGCCCGCAACTCCTCGGCCAGGCCGGTCGGGGAATCGGCCGCCGCGGCACGGCGACGACGGACGCCGAGCACCCGGCGCAGGATCGGCGGCAGCGACTCGCCCTCGGATCGAGAGGCCCTCGTCGAGAGCCGTATCGGCACGATCAACGGACGGTTCACGGCGAGAGCAGCGTCGAACAGGGCCAGACCCGACTCCGGGCTGATGGTGTCGATGCCGCTGCGCTGCAACCGATCGAGGTCGGCCGCATTCAGATGGGACGTCATGCCGCTGGGCCGGTCCCACAGTCCCCAGGCCATCGACGTCGCGGGCAGCCCGCGGGCACGGCGGTGCTGCGCGAGTGCGTCGAGGAAGACGTTCGCCGCCGCATAGTTCGCCTGGCCTGCGCCGCCGAGCACCCCCGCCGCCGAGGAGAACAGCACGAACGCCGACACGTCGCGGTCCCGGGTGAGTTCGTGCAGATGCCAGGCGCCGTCCACCTTGGGACGAAGGACGGCGTGCAACTGGTCCTCGGTCAGGGTGGCGGCGGTGGCGTCCTCGAGCACCCCGGCGGCGTGGATCACGCCGGACAGGTCGGGAATGCCGGCAAGGAGAGCGGCGACCGCGGCGCGGTCGGCCACGTCGCAGGCGACAGCGCTGACCTCCGCCTCCGACTCGGCGAACTCGGCACGCAGTTCGGCCGCGCTCTCGGCATCGAGTGCGTGCCGGCCTGTCAGCACCAGACGGCGCACCCCGTGCCGCGCGACGAGGTGGCGGGCGATCAGTCTGCCGATGGTTCCCGTGCCGCCGGTGATCAGGACCGTGCCGTCCGGACCGAAGAGTGCCGGTCCCGGTTCGGGTGCCGATGCGGCGGGCGTCACCGCGGCGAGCATGGGCGCCAGCAGTACACCGTCCCGGATGGCCAGCTGAGGCTCGTTGCAGGCCAGAGCCATGGCGATCAGCGAAGGGTCACCGGCGTGTACGTCCAGGTCCACCAGCGTGATGCGGTCCGGGTGCTCGTTCTGCACCGCGCCGATCAGTCCCCACGATGGGGCGGCAGACACGTCGTCGACCGGATCGTCGTCGCGGACCGCCACCGCGAGCCTCGTCGTGACCAGCAACCGGGTCTCGGCCAGGCGATCCTCGCGAAGCCAGGACTGGACCGCCCGCAACGTCGCCTCCGCGGCGGCGTGCGCGCGGGCCGGCGTGTCCGGTTCGTCGCCCGGTTCGCGGTCGAGCCACAGCACGCGACCTTCCGGATCACCGCCGGCAAGCGCCTCCTCGAGCGGCATCAGCTCTGCTGGAGCCGTGCTGGACGCACCCACCGGCATCCATTCCACGCGGTAGAGGCTGTCTCGGACCCCGGCGGCGGGCACGCCCGCTTCCCCGAGCGGCCGCAGTGCCAGCGAATCGGCGGTCAGCACCGGTCCGCCTGCCGCGTCGTACGCGGAGACCCGGTAGCGCTCGGGTCCGATAGTGGTGACGTGCACGCGCAGGGCGGTGGCGCCCACGGCGTGCAGCTGCACCTTGTCCCAGGCGAACGGCAGCCGGACACCGGTGTCGGCGGCCCCGAGCGCAATCACGTGCAGCGCCGCGTCGAGCACCGCCGGATGGATTCCGTATCCCGCGACCGCCGCAGCCGGGTCCTCTCCGCTCAGCCGCACCTCGCCGTACAGGTCGTCGCCGCGCCGCCACGCCGCGCGGAGACCACGGAAGGCCGGGCCGTACTCGTAGCCGGCCTCGTCGAGTACGTCGTACAGACCTCGGACGTCGATCGGCGTCGAATCGGCGGGCGGCCATTGCTGTTCGGGGGAGTCGGCGGTGTCCACGGCCGCCGTGAGCGTGCCGGTGGCGTGCCGGGTCCACGGGGTGTCCTGCGCGGCATCGGCAGGCCGGGAGTGCACCGACACCGTGGATCGACCCGATTCGCCGTCGGCCAGCACGCTCACCTGCAGTGCCGCCTCACCCTCGGCGGGAATCACCAGGGGTGCTTCGATGGCGAGTTCTTCGAGCCGGCCGCACCCCACGCGGTTCCCCGCGTGCAGGGCGAGTTCCACGAAAGCTGTGCCCGGCAGAATGACCGTGCCGCTGACGCCGTGATCGCTCAGCCACGGAAGGCGTTGTGGCGACAGCAGACCCGTGAACACCGCGCCCCGGCCGTCCCCGAGCTCCACCGACGCGGCGAGCATCGGATGCCCACCCGCTTCCATGCCCGTCGACGCGAAATCGCCCTGCGGCACCGGACTTTCCAGCCAGTAGCGGCGGTGCTGGAAGGCGTACGTAGGGAGGTCCACCCACTGCTGCCGATCGTCGTGCCGAGCCCAGCTCACCCGGTCCCACTCGACGTGCAGTCCGTACACCTGCGCCTCGGCGAGTGCGGCGGTGAACTGGCGCAGGCCCGCACGGTCGCGCCGGATGGTGCCGACGGCTCGGCCTGCGACGCCCGCAGCGTCGAGGGTTTCCTGCAACGGCACGGACAGGACGGGGTGGCTGCACGACTCGACGAACAGTCGGTACCCGTCCGCGGCCAGCGATCTCGTCGCCTGCTCGAAGCGGACCGTCCGTCGCAGATTGCGGTACCAGTAGTCCGCGTCGAGTGCGGTGCCGTCCAGCACGCCACCGGTCACCGACGAGTAGAACGGAATTCGCGACCGGCGGGGAGTGATCGACGCGAGGACGTCGAGAATGGGTTCCCGCAGGACGGAGACGTCCGCGCAGTGCGACGCGTATTCCACTGCAATCCGCCTGGCCTGGACGCCGTCGCCCTGCAACTGCCCGATCAGGGCGTCGAGGGCGTCGACGGGGCCCGAGATCACCGTCGCGGACGGCCCGTTCATCGCCGCGACCTCGACGGCGCCGGCCCAGGGCTGAATCTTTTCCCGCACGGTGTCCGCCGGCAGTGCCACCGAGGCCATCCCGCCGCCCCGCCGGGCCGACGCGCCGATCACCCTGCTGCGCGCGGCCACGACGAGCGCTGCGTCCGAAAGGCTCAGCGCGCCCGCGACATAGGCGGCCGCGATCTCGCCCTGCGAATGTCCGACGACGGCCGCCGGTTCGACGCCGTGGGAACGCCACAGTTCCGCGAGACCGACCATCATCGCGAACAGCGCCGGTTGCACCACGTCGACCCGGTCCAGCGCCGCGGGATCGCGGTCGCGCAGCACGTCCAGCAGCGAGAAGTTGGTGTACGGGGCCAGCGCGTCGGCGCACTCCCGCACGGTGTCGGCGAACACCGGCGACGTGTCCAGGAGTTCGGTGGCCATGCCCACCCACTGCGAACCCTGGCCGGGGAAGACGAACACCGGCCGGTCGCCCGCTTCCAACGCCACGCCGGTGACGACGTCGGCGCTGGGCGCGCCTCGGCTGAGTGCGTCGAGGCCGTTCAGCAGGCCTTGAGGCCGCGCGCCGATCACGGCGGCGCGGTGGTCGAACGTGGCACGCGACCCCAGCAGTGCGCATGCCACGGCGGCGGGCGTCAGGCCGGGGTGCTCGGTGACGTAGTCGAGCAACCGCTCGGCCTGGGCGCGCAGCGCCGGCTCGGTGTGGGCCGACACGAACCAGGCCACGACTTCGTCCGGGGGAGAGTCTGATTCAGACGCCGGCGGCTCGACCGGTGGGGACTCCTCCAGGACGACGTGGGCGTTGGTGCCGCTGATGCCGAACGACGAGACCGCCGCCCGCCGGGGCCGATCGGATGCCGGCCACTCCCGGTTCTCGGTGAGCAACGACACCGAACCGGCGGACCAGTCGACGTGCGGGGTCGGCCGGTCGACGTGCAGAGTCTGGGGCAGGACGCCGTGCCGCATCGCCATGATCATCTTGATCACCCCGGCGACGCCGGCAGCCGCCTGGGTGTGCCCGAGGTTCGACTTCACCGAGCCGAGCCACAGCGGCCGGTCGGCGGGGCGGTCGCGGCCGTAACCGGCCAGCAGAGCGGACGCCTCGATCGGATCGCCCAGTTTCGTGCCGGTGCCGTGCGCCTCGACCACGTCGACGTCGCCCGGGCCGAGTCCCGCATTGGCCAGCGCCTGCGCGATCACCCGCTCCTGAGCCTGCCGGTTAGGGGCGGTCAGACCGTTGCTGGCGCCGTCCTGGTTCACGGCGCTGCCGCGGATGACGGCCAGTATCCGGCGACCCTTGCGCTCTGCGTCGGACAGGCGTTCCAACGCGACCATCCCCGCGCCCTCGCCCCACGCCGTGCCGTCCGCGGCGGCGGAGAATGCCTTGCACCGGCCGTCCCGAGCCAGCCCGCGCTGGCGGCTGAACTCCACGAACACCGCGGGGGTCGCCATGACGGTCGCCCCGCCCGCCAGCGCCAGCTCGCACTCGCCGCTGCGCAGCGCCTGCATGGCGAGGTGGATCGAGACCAGCGACGACGAACACGCGGTGTCCACCGTGATCGCGGGACCGTTCAGGCCGAAGCTGTAGGCCACACGGCCGGACGCGACGCTCATGGCGTTGCCGGTGATGAAGTACCCCTCGAGGTCTTCGGGCGGCATGCCGCCCGCCCGCGCCGCGTAGTCGATGCCGGACAGCCCGGTGAACACGCCCACCTGGCGGCCGTGCACCGACCGCGGATCGATGCCGGCGTGCTCGAACGTCTCCCAGCTCGTCTCCAGCAGGAGTCGCTGCTGCGGGTCCATCGCCAGCGCCTCGCGCGGCGAGATGCCGAAGACCTCGGGGTCGAACCCCGCCGGGTCGTCGAGGAAGCTGCCCTGCACCGTGTATGTCTTGCCGGCCTGCTCGGCCGTCGGATCGTAGAGGTCCGCCAGGCCCCAGCCCCGGTCCTCGGGGAACCCCGCGACGGTGTCGGTGCCGGACTCCACCAGGCGCCACAGATCCCGCGGCGATCGCACCCCGCCGGGGAACCGGCAGCCCATCCCGATGACGGCGATCGGTTCGCGGCTCACACCCTCGACCTCGCGCAGCTTTTCCCGCGCTTGGTAGAGCTCCGCGGTGACTCGCTTCAGATAGTCGAGGAGCTTCGCCTGATCGGCCATATCGCGGTCCTATCCGAGATCCGCCATTGGTTGCGCGGAGACCTCGATTGTATCCGCCACCACCATGCGGAGGCAGCGGTCCGAGCATCACCTTCGATCGATCTGCCTGGTCAATTCGGGCAGGTCACATGGGATACCCGCCGCTGCTCCGGTCCACACCACTTCCGGTTATTCGGATGCCCGGCGACCGCGGATGGAGGTAATGTGGCGACTCCGAGCAGGATCCGTATCGAGGAGGTGAGACCTGTGTCCGTTCGTTCAGTTCGGATGCTCTCACTCCGCGACCGCGCGGTCGTACCGACGTAAGGTGGCCGGGAGAGCGCCCATCGGCATTCCGGAAGGCTCTCCCATGTCAGTGTCTCTCTCACCGTCCCTCGAATTCGTTCTCGTCACGAGGCTTCGCGCCGCCGGCTGTGTGTTCGCCGAGGACGAGGCCCGTTTGATCGTCTCCGCGGCCCGCACGTCCGACGAACTCGCGTCGATGCTGGACCGCCGCGTCGCAGGCGTCCCCCTCGAACACGTCCTCGGCTGGGCCGAGTTCTGCGGGCTCAGGATCGCGGTCGATCCGCGGGTGTTCGTGCCACGTCGTCGTACCGCGTTCCTCGTCGAGCAGGCCGCCGCCCTCGCGGGCCCGCATGCTGTCGTGGCCGACCTGTGCTGTGGTTCGGGCGCGGTAGGTGCGGCGCTCGCCGAGACGGGCGACGGCATCGAGTTGTATGCGGTGGACATCGACCCCGCCGCCGTCCGCTGCGCGCGACGCAACGTCCCGGACCCCGGCCGGGTATTCGAGGGCGACCTGTACGAGCCGTTGCCCACCGCGCTGAGGGGAGGCATCGACGTCCTGGTGGCCAACGCCCCGTACGTGCCCACCGACGCGATCCGGTTGATGCCGCCGGAGGCCCGGTTCCACGAGCCGCGGGTCTCGCTCGACGGCGGCGCGGACGGGCTCGACATCCAGCGGCGAATGACCCTCGGGGCGCGCGACTGGCTCGCACCGGGCGGTCATCTCCTGATCGAGACCAGTGCGGGTCAGGCCCCGCTCACCGCGGAGGCGTTCGCGGACGCCGGGTTGATCACCCGAGTCGAGACGTCGGACGAGATGGACGCCACCGTCGTCGTCGGCGCCAACCCCAGGTGAGTGCCGAAGCGTCCCGGGGCACGCTTTGTCACTCACGTGCGGGTGGCTGCTCACTTTCGATCCGCACGCAGCAGTACCCGTCGGCGGGTGCCAGTGTGGCGCGGCGATCCTCGCATCCCGCGCCGTCGAGCAGTCCGGACAGCAGCGCGAGGTTCATTCCGCACACCATGTCCGTGTGCTGCCGGGCGAGCGCGTGGAACGGGCAGTTGACCAGGACGAGGGTGCCGTCGCTACGGCGCGGCTCGTAACCGCACGTCGCGAGCGCCGCGAGCAGGTCGTCGTCCGTGCAGCCCGTGTCGGCGCCGAGGCCGCGCCCGAAGTCGTGGGCACGCGCGGAGAGGGCCGCCCGCGGTGATGCGCCGGTGGCGTCCGCGTCCTCGATAGCCTGGGCGAACAACTCGCCGGCGAGCGCGTACGCACGCTCGGGCAGGTGTACCGAGAACTCACGGTCGGACCGTCGGTAGAGCTTGGCGGGCCGCCCCGCGCCCGGACCCGAGCGCCCCCCACGCCGAGCGAACTCGACCGCCAGCAGCCCCTCGTCGGCCAGCTTCTCGAGATGGAACGCGGACGTCGAGCGGGCGAGTCCCAGCGCCTCGGCGACGTCGTCGCGGCTGACCGGCGTCGCCTGCGCGCGCACGTGGTCGTACACCCGCCTGCGCACCGGCTCGTCGAGGGAGGAGACGGCCGAGACGTCCGAGCGTGGAGTGTCGTCCATGGGCCCATTGTAAAACCGGGAGACGTTGACTTAATTGTGTCGAGAATTCTATAGTCAATATATATAGTTTTTAGAAGGAGTCGTCATGGCTACCAACACACCCCACGAGGTCAGCCACGGTTCGCACACCCTGGCCGACCCCGGCTATCAGGCCTTCCTCGTGCTGCGCACAGTCTTCACCGTGGCGCCCATCCTGTTCGGCCTGGACAAGTTCACGAACTGGCTCACCGACTGGCCCGCCTACCTGGCGCCGTGGATCGACGGCATCCTGCCGGGAACCGCGCAGCAGGGCATGTACGCCGTCGGCGTGATCGAAGTGGTCGCAGGAATCCTCGTCGCCGTCGCGCCGCGGATCGGCGCCTGGGTCGTCGCGGCCTGGCTGGCCGGAATCATCGTCAACCTGGTCACGCTGTCCGGGTACTACGACGTCGCACTGCGCGACTTCGGGTTGCTCGCCGGTGCCGTCGCTCTCGGCCTGCTCGCCGCGGAGTACGGGCGCCCGCTCCGTCACCCGCACGGCTGATCGGTACCGCGGCCCCACGTGAGATGCACCTCATCGACTGTTTCGGGCGACTCGACCGCTCGTAGTCTGTGTGGTCGTGTCGCCAGGAGCGCAGGATCAGGGAACCGGATCGCGGGATCACGGTGTGCCGATCCCTGCGCCGGCCCCGGCACGCTCGTTGCTTCTGGGGGTGCCGGGGCAGGGTCGGCGCTGGCCGGGAGTGGTCCGCGCCGGCGTGGCGGCGTGTCTGCCCGCGCTGGCGGGGGTAGCGCTCGGACACTCTGCGGTTGCCGCGACGGCGACTGTGGGAGCCTTCGCCGTCGTCTACGGCGAGGGCAGGGCGTACCGGGTGCGGTGGCGGGTGGTCTCGATCGCCGCCGCCGTGATGGTGCTCCTCGCCGGTGTCGGCGCCGCGGTCGGCGCGCTCGTTCACGGCGCGACCGCGGCGGGCGGTTCCCCGCTGTGGGGGATGGCGCTCGTCCTCTCGATGACCGTCGTGGTTGCCGTCTGCGCCTTCGTCGTCGACGGGTTGCGGCTCGGGGCGCCCGGTGCCTTCCTTCCACTGCTCACGGTGGAGATCTCGTCCGCGCTGCCCGCCCTCGGTGTCTCCGTTTCGGAGGTGACGTCCTGGGCGGCGGCCGGTGCGGCGTCGGCGTTGCTCGTGTCGATGTCGGGGCTGCTCGCGCGTCCACGCACCCCCGAGCGGGCCGCGGTCGCGACCGCGGTCGCCGCGGTCGACGCCGCACTCGCCGACTCGCCCGCACCGAATGCCCGCCGGGACGCGGTGCGGTCGCTGCACGCCGCCTGGCAGTGCCTCCACGACGCCGCCCTCGTCGGCCGCGATCATCCGCTCACCCGCACGTTGCGTGCGGCTCACCTGCGGTGCGCCGCCGTGGTCGACGGCCACGACGCGAACCACGCCTCCGACGAAGACGACCTGCGGCCGCAGGTCCCGCTGCCCAGGCCGTCGATCCGCTACCGGCTCGCGCGGGCGGCCCATCTCCGGGGCCGGTCCTGGACGATCGTCGCGCGACTGCTGGTCGCGTGCCCCGCTGCCGGTCTCCTGGCGCTGGGTCTCGGTGTCGCCCGCCCCGACTGGGCGGTGATCACCGCGGCGATGATCCTGCACCAGGGCCCGGACCGGGTGCTGGGGACGTACCGCGGGCTGCACCGGTTCTTCGGAACGGTGCTCGGACTCGCCCTGTTCGCAGCGCTGGCGACGCTCGACCTGTCGCCGGCCGCGCTGGTACTCGTCGTGGCGCTCCTGATGGCGGGGACGGAAGCCTTCCTCGTCCGCAATTACGGCCTGGCGATGGTGTTCATCACCCCACTCGCGTTGGTTCTCGGCGGTCTCGGAACGCACGTGGACCTCGTCGCGGTCACCCGGGACCGGCTTCTCGAGACCGTTCTCGGCGTGGCGGTGGCGCTCCTCGTGCTGTGGACCGTGCTTCCGGGTTCGTACCGGCGGATCCTGCGCGACGCGGACGTCCAGGTGGCCGGGACGATCGGGCGGCTCGGCGATGCGCGGGAACCGGCCGCCGTCGCGGAACTCTGCCGGGATCTCGAGTTCGATCTGCACAGTTCCACCACCGCCGCGATCACCGCCGCCCACACCGACCCGGCGTGGACCCGCGACCGGTGGCCCGAGCACCACCACCTCCACGAGCTCGGCTACCGAATTCTCACCCGGCACTTCGGACCTCGTCTTTAGCCGGTCGGCACCGGATCCCCGCTGTTAGGGTTCGGTGATGGGTCCTGTGACGGGAATCGGAACGGCAATTCGGGCCTCGTTGGCCGCGGCTCTCTGCGTCGGCATGCTGGCCGCGTGCGCGTCGGACGAGGAACCGCAGAGCGATCCGGCGGCCACGTGTGCGGACGTTCCCAACGGCACCCCGATCGCCAAGGCGCCGCCGCCCCCGGGCCCGGCGCCGACCACCCAGAACCTCGCGACCAACCCCGAGATCGCCACGGTGTACCGCTCCGGGATGGTGCCGGTGAACACGGCGTCGTACGCGGTCTCCACCGCCAATCCCGTGTCGACGCAGGCCGCCTGCGAGGTGTTGCGGGACGGGGGCACGGCCGCCGACGCGCTGATCGTGGCCCAGACCGTTCTCGGGCTCGTCGAACCGCAGTCCTCCGGAATCGGGGGCGGGGCGTTCCTGCTCTACTACGACGCCGGGCAGAAGAGCGTCGAGGCGTACGACGGCCGCGAGGTCGCGCCGATGGCGGCGACGGAGAATTACCTGCGCTGGATCAGCGACACCGACCGCACCGAGCCCAAGCCCGACGCCCGGGCGAGCGGGCGGTCCATCGGCGTTCCCGGGGTGGTGCGGATGCTCGAGCTGGCGCACCGCGAACACGGCCGGGACGAGTGGCGGGAACTGTTCGACCCGGCCATCTCGCTCGCGGACCAGGGACTCGAGATCAGCCCGCGGATGGCCGGGCAGATCGCCGAGTCCGCACCCGATCTGGCGCTCGACGAGCCGTCGAAGGCGTATTTCCTCAACCCGGACGGCAGCCCCAAGCCGGCGGGCACGAAGCTGACGAACCCGGCCATGGCCAAGACGCTCGGTGCGATCGCGGCGGGCGGTGCCGACGCCTTCTACACCGGGGCCATCGCCCAGGGCATCGTCGATGCGACGGCGACGGCGTCGGGCGGGCGCACCCCCGGACAGATGACGCTCGACGACCTCGCGAACTACCAGGCGAAGAAGCGCACGGCGCTGTGCACGCCGTATCGGGACCACGAGATCTGCGGCATGCCCAACCCGTCGTCCGGCGGGACGGCGGTCGCGGCGACGCTCGGCATCCTGGAGAACTTCGACCTGTCGGAGTACGGGCCCACGAACCTCGACGACAACGGCGGGAAGCCGACGGCGGAGGCCGTGCATCTCATCTCCGAGGCGGAACGACTGGCGTACGCCGACCGGGACAAGTACGTCGCGGACTCCGATTTCGTTCCGCTGCCGGGCAATTCCCTCGACACGCTGCTGAACGAGGACTACCTGAAGCAGCGGGCCGACCTCATCGACCCCGGCAAGAGCATGGGCACCGCGCAACCCGGAAACTTCGGTCCGGTCCCGCTCGGTGTGCAGCCGCAGGACAAGGAACACGGCACCAGCCACATCTCGATCGCCGACCAGTACGGCAACGTCGCGTCGATGACGACGACGGTGGAATCGGCTTTCGGCTCGTTCCACATGACGGACGGCTTCGTTCTCAACAATCAGCTCACCGACTTCTCGGCCCAGCCCGTCGGGCCGGACGGGACGCCGCTCGCCAACCGCGTCGAACCGGGTAAGCGGCCCCGCAGTTCGATGGCGCCGACGCTCGTCTTCGACCGCAGCAGCGACGGGTCGCTGGGGGACGTCCAGTACGTGACGGGGTCGCCGGGCGGTTCGGTGATCATCCAGTTCGTCGTGAAAACGCTCGTGGGAATGCTGGATTGGGGTCTGAACCCGCAGCAGGCGGTGTCGGCGGTCGACTTCGGGGCCGCCAACACCCCGGTCACCGGCGTCGGCGGGGAGCATCCGAACATCAACGCGGTCAACGACGGCGCCGACGACCCGTTGATCGTGCAGTTGCGGGCGATGGGTCACCAGGTGTCGGTCGCACCGCAGTCCAGTGGGCTCAGTGCGCTGCAGCGTCAGGACTCGGGGTGGGTCGGCGGCGCGGACCCACGACGGGAGGGCGCGGTGATGGGTGACGGTACGGGTTAACGCACCGCCACCGCAGGAATTACGCCTGTTCGACGAGCGGGGCCACCTTGGTGCCGAGCAGTTCGATCGCGCGCATCACCTTGTCGTGGGGCAGCGGCCCGACGCTGGGGTGCAGCATGAACCGTTCGATGCCCAGGGTGTCGCGCATGCCGACGATCTTCTCGGCCACCTGTTCGGGGTTGCCGAGCACGAGCGAACCGCCGGGTCCGCGCAGACCGTCGAATGCCTGCGGGTTCATCGGTGCCCACCCGCGTTCGCGTCCGAGGCCGGTCATGGCCGCGGCGTACGACGGGTAGAACTCCGATACCGCCCGGTCCTCGGTGTCCGCGACGTAACCGTGCGCGTGGACGGCGATGGGCTGCGGTTCGTGCCCACCCTCCGACACCGCACGGCGGTGCAGGTCGGCCAGCGGTGCGAATCGGGCGGGTTGTCCGCCGATGATCGCGAACGCCATCGGCAGGCCGAGCAGTCCGGTGCGAGCCACCGACTCGGGATTGCCACCCACCCCGACCCAGATGGGAAGGGGACGTTCGGGCCGTGGGTAGACGGACTGGTCTGTCAGCGCCGCCCGGTGCCGTCCCGACCAGTTCACGGTCTCCGAGTCGCGGAGGGCGAGTAGCAGGCCGAG
This sequence comes from Rhodococcus jostii RHA1, assembly GCF_000014565.1. Taxonomy (NCBI): domain Bacteria; kingdom Bacillati; phylum Actinomycetota; class Actinomycetes; order Mycobacteriales; family Nocardiaceae; genus Rhodococcus; species Rhodococcus jostii. The sequence continues at coordinate 4,461,430 of NC_008268.1, forward strand.
TTTCTCGACGAACAACTCGTCGTAGTCGGCCAGGTCGTAACCGAAGAGCGGGAACGATTCGGTGAACGAGCCGCGACCGGCCATCACCTCGGCGCGCCCGTCGGAGATCAGGTCGAGGGTGGCGAATTCCTCGAACACCCGTACCGGGTCGTCGGAGCTCAGGACGGTGACCGCACTGGTCAATGCGATGCGGGACGTCCGGGCGGCAGCGGCCGACAGCACGACCGCGGGTGCCGACGCGGCGAAGTCCGCGCGGTGGTGCTCACCGACGCCGTACACGTCGAGGCCGACCTGCTCGGCCAGGACGACCTCTTCGAGCAGATCCTTCAGACGCTGCCGCGGCGACACCACCCCGGACCCGCCGGAACCGACCTCCGCGAACGTCGTCAACCCGAGTTCCATCGCACACCCTCGCTCTAGATAGTTGAATCATCAATTAGGTGGTGTAACTGCGTGGGTGGACGGGATATTCCGTCCGATGATTCAGACCCGGGTGGGCGGGGAACCCGACGACCATGGCGAAATACCGAGTGATCGATCCCCAGGGCAGTGTCGTCGAAACGAAGGAGATTCCGAGCGCCGGTGACGCGCACGCGTGGTTCGTCGACGTTCGCGCGGACAATTCCGAACTCGGATGGCGGATGGAAGTCGACGAGGACGGCACCTGGGCGTTCTTCGACGACACCGAGGGTGCCACGGAGAAATAGAATAGAAATAGAGGCACATCGTGCTCGCCAGCGACCCACGGAAAGTGGGCGTCGAGGAGGAATTCCACCTCATCGATCTGAAGACCCGGCGCCTGACCACCCGCGCGCCGGAGTTGCTGGCACGACTTCCCGACGACGTGTACGTCGACGAACTCCAGCAGTGCGTCGTCGAGGTCAACAGTGGTGTGTATGCCGACCTCGACGGCCTGCGGAGCGATCTGGAGCGACACCGCAGGCTGCTCGTCGACGCGGCCGAAGATCTCGGCATCGGCGTGGCGGCCGCGGGCTCGGTGCCGCTGGCGTTGCCCGCCGAGATGCACGTGACGGGAACGCAGCGCTACGGGCGCATGCTCGCCGACTATCAGGTGCTCGCCCGCGAGCAGTTGATCTGCGGCACGCAGGTTCACGTCGACCTGCCCGATCGTGACGAGGCCGTGCAGGTCGCGCACCGCGTTGCTCCGCACATGCCCGTCCTCCTCGCGCTCAGCGCGAGTTCCCCGTTCCGGTCCGACGGCGCGGACACCGGCTATGCCAGCGCGCGCACACTACTGTGGCTGCGCTGGCCCAGCACGGGTCCGGCCGCACCCGTCTCCTCGGCAGCCGAATACGGCGCCCTGATCGACGACCTGGTCGCCAGCGGGGTGATCAGCGATCCCGGCATGGCGTATTTCGACGTCCGGCCGTCGGTGAAGCTTCCGACCCTGGAGTTGCGGGTGTGCGACAGCTGCCCGCGACTGGACACGGTCCTGCTCGTCGCCGCCCTGTTCCGTGCGCTCGTGGAACGCGAGGTGGAGGGATTGCGCGCCGGGAGGAAGGGCGTCGAGGTACTCCCGACCCTGACGAGAGCGGCGCTGTGGCGGGCGGCCCGGTCGGGGTTGGAGGAGGAACTTGTCGACGTGACGGTTCCGCAGGCACGTCCTGCGTCGGAACTCGTCGGCGACTTCGTGAATTCGCTGCGCCCCCAGCTCGAGGAGACCGGTGACTGGGACCGCGTGGTGGAGTTGTCCGCCGAGGCGACCGCCCACGGGAGTTCCGCCGCCCGGCAACGTCAGGCGCTCGGTCGCCGAGGCCGGCTCACCGACGTGGTGGATCTGCTGCTGGCGGAGACGGCGGGCCGCACCGAGCATCTCCCCGACGTGGAAGTGCCGCCGCCGCGCGAACCCGGCCCGAAGTCGACCGGGGCGGGCCGGACCCGGAGATATTGGAGCGCGAGGTTCTGGGACCGCGGCGACACCGCCGACATGACCTGGACGGAGTCGACGGAGCTCGACGAGAAGAAGCTCGTCGAGTGGCGCCGCGACCTGCACGCGCATCCGGAACTGTCGTTCGAGGAACGCCGGACCACCGGAGTGGTGCGCGATCATCTCGTCGGTCTCGGGCTCGAACCCGTCCTGATGCCCGGCGGAACCGGCCTGTGGTGCGACGTCGGTCCGGAGACGGGCGAGTGCATCGCGCTGCGGGCCGACCTCGACGCGCTGCCGGTCGCCGAGACAACCGGTCTCCCGTTCGAGTCGAGGGTGCCCGGAGTGTCACACGCGTGCGGTCACGACGCCCACACGACGATGCTGATGGGCGCGGCATCCGTCCTGACGAAATACCCGCCGCCGACCCGCGTCCGTCTCGTCTTCCAGCCGGCGGAGGAGACCACCCCCGGCGGCGCGGTCGACACGATCGCCGCGGGCGCACTCGACGGGGTGTCGAAAATCTTTGCACTGCACTGCGACCCGCACCTCGAGGTCGGCAAACTGTCCACCCGGACGGGGCCGATCACGTCGTCCAACGACTCCGTCACGGTGCGGTTGTGGTCGGCGGGCGGCCACACCGCCCGACCTCACCTGACCGGCGATCTGATCCACGCGACCGCTGTCCTGGTGACCGGACTGGCGTCCGTACTCGACCGCCGGATCGACGCCCGCACCGCGACCGTCCTCACCTGGGGGAAGGTGGCCGCCGGGCAGGTCGCGAACTCCGTGCCCGAGTCGGGTGAACTGGTGGGCACCCTGCGCAGCGCGTCCCGCGAGACGTGGGCGTCGCTCGAACCGCTGGTTACGGACGCGATCTGCCACCTGCTCGCACCGTACAACGTGCGGTACGAACTCTCCTACCTGCGGGGCGTCCCGCCCGTCGTCAACGATCCCGACTGCACCGCCGACCTACGGGAGGCGATCGAATCGGTCGTCGGCTTCGACCACCTGGCCGAGGCTCATCAGTCCAGCGGCGGCGAGGATTTCGCGTGGTATCTGGAGAAGGTTCCGGGCGCGATGGCCAGACTCGGGGTGTGGGACGGGACCGGCACCCGGCAGGAGCTTCACCAGCCGGGTTTCAACCTCGACGAGCGCGCGATGATTCACGGGGTCCGAACGCTGGTGGCGCTCACCCGGCTCGAAGACCAGTCCGGGTGAGCGCGGCGTCAAGCCGATTTGGCGGCGGCCTCGGCCAGTTTCGGTACGAGTGCCTCGACGGCGTACGGGAGGCTGAGGACGGTGCCCCAGGTGAGCGCGCCGGAGACGGTGGGGTCGTCGACGAACACGGCCCGTCCCGCCTTCGCCACCGGTAGCGACTGATAGACGGGGTCGGCGGTGATCTGCGCTTCGGCGCCGGGACTGCTGCCCACGTTCCAGACGAGGACGTCGACGTCGACGGTGTCGAACTGCTCCTTGCGGATGGTGAACGCATCCTGATCGCCTGCGAGTTGCGCGATCCGCTCCGGGACGACGAACCCGAGCGACGTCATCAGCCGTGAACGCGGGTCGTTCGGGGAGCGGACGTAGAACGTGCTTGCGTCGCCCAGTTCGGCGACCGCGACCGACTTGCCCTCGAATTCGGGGTGGGCGGCGCGCTGCTGCGCCACCAAGTCGTCCACACCGGCGACGAGGTGGTTCGCCTTCCCGTCCTCACCGAGGGTGGTGCCGACGATCCGGACTGCGTCCTGCCACGGCATGCCGAAATCGGGGTAGTCCGGCGATGTCGTCACGGTGGGCGCGATCGCCGAGAGTCGTCGATACGCGTCGTCGTCGACGTCGATGTACAGCGCGAGGATCAGGTCGGGATCGAGTTTCGCGATGGCCTCGTACGCGAAATTGGCCTCGCCGGTGAACTGTCCGCGGTTGAAGACCTCGGGGTGCGTCCGGCTCAGCGCGTCCTGGGCCCAGGGCCACGTGGCGTCTGGGTAGTCGCCGTACCAGTCGGTGACGCCGACCGGCTGACGTCCGAACGCGAGGAGCGTGTCCTGGTCGGAGTAGCCGACCGTGACGATGCGCCGGGGGTTGTCCGGGACTTCGGTCGTTCCCTTCTTGTGCGTCGCCGCCCGGGTGCCGCCTTCGGTGTCTGCTGCGGTTCCCGAGGAACATGCTGCGGCTACGCCGGCCAGGCCGACCCCGGCGCTCACGGTCAGGAACTTGCGACGGTCGAGCGTTCGCACCCACATGCCTCCCTGTAGGTGAGGCTAACCTACGGGGAGGGGTCCCGGCCGTGCATCTGCGGCGGAAACGGGGGAGTCGGCTCGGGAATCGGGGGCTGCGGAGGTCCCGGATCCGGCGGCCGGTTGCGGCCCGGGCTCGGGAGGTGCAGGTTCCGGCCCCGGCTCGGGCGGAAACGGGTGAGGCGGCGTCGGCGTCGGCGGGACGGGCGGAGGGCTCGGATCCGGCGGCACCGGCTCCGGGTCCGGCACGGGATTGCCGAGCTCGTCGTGGGCACTCGTCATCCACTGACCACCTTCCGATCGGCTGATTGAGTGGTACCCGGAACGGGCATCCCGCAACCACGGGTGAGCTGTGGCCGCCCGGGAACAAAACGCGGGATCGGTGCGTTGTCTAGCAACCGTGCCCCGCAAGTGTGGAATTTCACGACACGGGGAACATGAGCCAAAGGGAGGAAGTCATGGCAACCGACTACGACGCACCACGGGTTACCGTCGACGACGAACTCGCCGCGGACTCGCTCGAAGAATTGAAGACACGGAGGAACGACTCACAGTCGTCCGTCGTCGACGTCGAGGAGACCGACACGGCGGAGTCCTTCGAACTGCCCGGCGCCGACCTGTCCGGTGAGGAACTCACGGTCCGCGTCGTTCCGAAGAGGGCCGACGAATTCACTTGCAGCAGTTGCTTCCTGGTCCATCATCGGTCGCGTCTCGCGTCCGAAGAGGGCGGGCAGCTGATTTGCCGCGACTGCGCATAGGAGGCCCGAGTGGCCGAGGTCAGTAGAACGTTCACCGTCGCCGCACCGCTCGAGAAAGTCGTCGCGTACCTGCGCGACTTCGCGAACACCGAGGCCTGGGATCCCGGGACCGACACGTGCGAGCAGACCACCCTCGGTCCGGTGGCGGTGGGCACGGAATGGCACAACGTGTCGTCGTTCTTCGGCCGCACCACCGAACTCACCTACCGCATGACCCGCGACGACCCCGATCACGTCGTCTTCGAGGGTCGCAACGGCACCGCAGCCACGTCGGACGATCTGGCGTTCGAGAAGGTGGACGACGCCTCGACGTCGATCACCTACCGCGCCCGTCTCGAATTCACCGGCCTGGCGCGATTCGCCGACCCCGTCGCCCGCCTCGCATTCGAGGTGCTCGCGGCCAAAACCGTCACACAGATGACCGGGGTCCTCGAAGCGAGGTAAGCGGTATCACGTTTCAACAGCGCCCTCACTCGTCGAGTGAGGGCGCCGCTGCGTATCAGGGCCGATCAGCTGAGGTGATGCACCTCCTGCAGCCCGTACACCGGTGTCGGGATCTCCTCGTGCCGGGCCTTGAGCTGCAGAGCGAGGTACAGCGAGTAGTGCCGCGACTGGTGCAGGTTGCCGCCGTGGAACCACAGCGCTTCCTGCTGCGTCGGCTTCCACATGTTGCGCTGCTCGCCCTCCCACGGTCCGGGGTCCTTGGTGGTGTCGGAGCCGAGGCCCCAGCACTTTCCGACCTTGTCGGCCACTTCCTGACCCATGAGGTCGGCGGCCCACCCGTTCATGGACCCGTAGCCGGTGGCGTAGACGACGAGGTCGGCCGGCAATTCCGTCCCGTCGGTGAGAACCACGGCGTCCTCGGTGAGGTGGTCGACCTGCCCGGACACGAGGTGGATGCTGCCGTCGGCGACGAGTTCGGACGCGCCGACGTCGATGTAGTAGCCGGATCCGCGGCGCAGGTACTTCATGAACAGACCGGAGCCGTCGTCACCGAAATCGAGCTTGAATCCGGCCTTTTCCAGTCGGTCGTAGAAGTCCCTGTCCCGTTCGGCGATCTTCTGATAGATCGGGATCTGGAACTCGTGCATGATCTTGTACGGCAACGACGCGAACGTCAGGTCGGCCTTCTCCGTCGTCATGCCCGCCGCGACCGCGCGCTCCGAGTAGAGGTCGCCGAGGCCGAGGTCCATCAGCGAGTCCGACTTCACGATGTGGGTGGACGACCGTTGCAGCATCGTCACGTCGGCGCCGTTCTCGAACAGCGCCTTGCAGATGTCGTGAGCCGAGTTGTTGGCACCGACGACGACGACTCGCTTGCCCACGTAGGCGTCCGGACCGGGGTGCCGGCTCGAATGATGCTGCTCGCCCCGGAAGACGTCCTGGCCCGGGAACGACGGAACGTTCGGCTTGCCCGACATGCCGGTGGCGAGCACCAGTTGCTTCGGGTGGAGCACCACGTCCTCGCCGTCGCGGTCGAGGACGACGGTCCACTCCTTGGTCTCGTCGTCGAACGTCGCGGACGTGCAGGTGGTGGACGACCAGTACGGAATCTCCATCACCTTGGTGTACATCTCCAGCCAGTCGCCGATCTTGTCCTTCGGCGCGAAGACCGGCCAGTTGTCCGGGAACGGCATGTAGGGCAGGTGGTCGTACCAGACCGGGTCGTGCAGGCACAGCGACTTGTACCGGTTGCGCCACTGGTCGCCGGGGCGTTCGTTCTTGTCGACGACGATGGCCGGGACCCCGAGTTGGCGCAGCCGCGCACCGAGCGCGATGCCGCCCTGGCCGCCGCCGATCACGAGAACGTACGGCTGGCGGGTGTAGCCGAGTTCCCGCTCCTCGATCTCCCGCTTCTCCGCCCAGCTCAGGGTGTCGCCGCCGGAGCCGTGGACGGCACCCTTGACGCGGTTCCGTCCGCGGCGTTCCTCGTGGCCCTTCAACTCCTGCATGGTGGTGAGGAAGGTCCACGCCTCGTCGCCCTTCAGGCGCAGGTGTCCCTTGCCCCGGCCCGTCGCGGTCTCGAACTCGATCCATGCCGAGGTGACGCCGTCGGCCTCGTCCGGTGTCTCGGTGGTGCGGAAGTTGACGGGGTCGGTGTCGTCCAGGCGTGCGTGCAGCATCGCGGCGACGGCGTCGCGTCCCTCGACCGTCTTGAGGTTCCAGGTGAACGCCACCAGGTCGCGCCAGAAGCTGTCGACTGCGAACATGCCCGCGGCGCGGTCGACGTCGCGCGCCGCGAGAGCGGATTCGAAGCTCGCCAACCACAGGTCGACTCGTTCCTGAGGTGTCAGGGACGTCTGCACCGCAGCCGGCTGGACCGTCTGTGTCATGTACCTCTCCTTCGCTTGGTATGTGACATACAGCACACTCCGGAGTGGGGCGGGCGGCAAGCGTTGCATCGTGTTGCAGTCCCCACCCGTGAGTACTTATTAACGTCCCGGGGGCTGTTGCGGAATTGAGTGAGGGTGGTTTGGTTCTCTCGTGACTTGGCGGGTGCCGGTGCGGGCGGGGGTGTCCCCGCCTGGTCATGAGGTGGCCGGGAGCGGGGTGCCTGCGGTCAGGTGGGTGAGGATCTTGCCCAGGTTGTGCACTGCGGCGTGGAACGCCCATTCGCTGCGGGCGCGGTCGAGGCCGCGGCTGGTGAAGCGGCGGAATCCGAGGTTGTGTTTGGCGTGCCCGAACACGGTTTCGGCGATGGGTGAGCGTTTGCGGTAGGTGGCGATGCCGGCCTCGGTGCGCAGCCGGCGGGTCATGGCCTGGATCGGATCCGCTTGCGGCGGTGGCGGTCCGGTGACCGGATCAGCGGCGGCGGCAGCCTCGAGGTGATGGGATTTGCCGGTGGCGATCAACCGGTCCGGGCCCGGCGAGGTGAGATTGGCGCGGGAGCAGTAGCCGGCGTCGAAGAGCATCACCCCGATCAACTCCTCCGGGGCCGGGGCCGGGGCCGGGCGGGCAGGGTCCGCGCCGACCGGGTTCGTGTCGCGGCGGGAGGTGTCGATCAGCTGCGCGGCCTTGCCTGCCTTGTCGACCATGTCGGGGAAGTAGTCGTAGTCGACCGGGCCGGTCCCGACTCCGGTGGCCAGGATCAACCCGTCCGCACTGGTGAAGGCCTGGCAGTTGTAGCCCTGCAGCCACCCGCCGCCGCGCAGCGGCTGCAACCGCGAATCGGGGTCGGTGATGTTGCGGCGCCGCTGCCCGGCGGCAGCGGTGCGCTCACCCTGCTTGCGCAGGGCGGTGTCGAGTTCGGTGCGCCGACGCCGCACCAGGTGGTGCTCGTCGACCGGTTTCGGAACGAACCCGCCCCCGCCCCCTGACGCGGTGCGCCCCCGGAACCGCTCGATCACCGCCTGCTGGGCGGCGACCGCCTCGGCCAGACGCCGCTCGGCGGCGGCGACCTCGGCCCCGACCGGCACCCGGCCCATCACCGTCTCACCCGCGTCGAGCCGGGCCAGGTAGTCCTGTGCCTTCCCGTCCCGCTCGGACTGTTCGGCCTGCTTCTGCGCGTCGAGCTGGGCCAACGCCTCGGCGATCCGGGCCGAGCGGGTCGTGGGATCGGCCAACTCCGCCGGCACCTGCCCCGGGCCCGGATCGTCCTCGCCGTAGAGGTCGTCCTCGGCGTCATCGGTGGCGGCGTGCGCGGCCGCCGCGGCCGCGGCGATCCGCGCGGCCTCCGCCTCGGCTGCCCGGCGCAGCCCGTCCTCGGTGCGGTTGGCGTCCTTCGATGCGTTCGAGGCGATCTTCACCCCGTCCAACGCGATCGTCTCGAGCCGGCCCAGACCCAACCGTGCGGCCAGGATCAGGACCTGCGTGAACAGGGCCTCGCAGGCGGTGTGGTTGTCCTTGCGGAACCGTGAGATCGTCACGTGATCGGGGGTGTCGCCGGCGCAGATCACCCGGTAGGACACCACCTCCGAGCAGGCCCGCTCGATCTGCCGCGACGACCGCACCCCCCGCGACCACGCCCAGATCAGCAGGGTCACCAGCATGTCCGGGTCGTACCCGGCGCGCCCGGCGCCTCCGGTGCGGCGAGAGCCGTGAAAGGCGCTGGTGTCGAGATGGGTGTCGACGATCTCGATCACCGTCCACACCGGATGCGTGGGCGGCACCCACTCCCGCATGTCCGGTGGCAACAAAAACTGCTGGTCACGATTCACCGGTCGATATCCCTTGGCCACCAACACATTATCCAAGAAACATCAGGTCGGGGCGCCGCGGCACGCGGACACCCCGACCCGGAAATTTGAAACAGCCCCCGGGCGGTTAACAAGTACTCACGGGGCGCGAATGTCGAAATTGGAGGTAGCCCGTTCGACGTACTGTGTGAGTCCACGGCACGAAGGCCGGGACCGACCACAATCGAGGAGGAAATCATGCGAGTCATGGTGATGATCGAGGGTGCAGGTGCCGACGAAGACAAGATCGCCCCGACCGAGGAAATGCTGGCGGCGATGGGTGCGTACAACGAGGAACTGGTGAACGCGGGCATCATGCTCGACGGCCAGGGTCTCAAGCCGACCAGTGCGGGGGCGCGACTGGTGTTCGAGGGCGGGACGACGTCGGTGGTCGACGGTCCGTTCACCGAATCGAAGGAGATCATCGCCGGGTTCTGGCTGTGGGAGGTCAGCTCGCTCGAGGAGGCCGTCGAGTGGGCGAAGAAGTGCCCCGTCGATCCGGACAGCGGATTGCGTCAGGTGCTCGAACTGCGGCCGATCTTCGAGGCCGAGGATTTCGGGGACGAGTTCACGCCGGAACTGCGGGAGAAGGAAGCCGCACTGGCGGAGCGGATCCGTGAGCAGCACCCGAACGGCTGAGTCCGGTGGACGTCCAGCGGACGGTCGAGGCCGTGTGGCGCATGGAGTCACCGCGCCTCATCGCGTCGCTCACCCGCCTCGGCCATGACGTCGGGATCGCCGAGGAGATCGCTCAGGATGCGTTCGTGCTCGCGCTCGAACAGTGGCCGGAGCAGGGCGTTCCCCACAAACCGGGTGCGTGGCTGACGGCCACGGCCAAGCACAAGGCGATCGACCGCATTCGCCGTGACCGGTCGCGGCAGTCGAAGTACACGGAGATCGCCGTCGACCCGTCCGCGCAACCGAGCGCCATGCCCGCGCCGGACGCCGTCGACGGCGTGGAGGACGACCTGCTGGCTCTGGTCTTCGTGGCGTGTCATCCCGTGCTTCCCCGGGAGTCGCGGGTGGCGTTGACCCTTCGTCTGGTCGGGGGTCTGCGCACCGACGAGATCGCGCGGGCGTTCCTCGTCCCCTCGGCGACGATGGGGCAGCGGATCAGCAGGGCCAAGCGGACGCTGTCGGAGGCGAAGGTGCCGTTCGAAGTGCCTGCACGCGAGGAACTTCCGGCACGGTTGGCGGCGGTGCTCGAGGTGGTCTATCTGGTGTTCAACGAGGGGTACTCCGCCACGTCGGGTGAGGACTGGATTCGGCGTGACCTCGCGTCGGAGGCGATGCGGCTCGCCCGTGTCCTCGCCGGCCTGCTGCCCCGGGAACCGGAGGTGCACGGACTGGTGGCGCTCACCGAGTTGCAGGCTTCACGGTTCGCCGCCCGGGTGGGCGCCGACGGTGAGCCGGTCCTGCTGCAGGATCAGGACCGGTCTCGTTGGGACCGAACCCTTCTGACGCACGGCACTGCCGCGCTGGAACGGGCTGTCGGGCTCGGCCGCCCGCTCGGCCCCTATTCGTTGCAGGCCGCGATCGCCGGGTGTCATGCCAGGGCGCCACGTTTCGAGGACACCGACTGGGAGGCGATCGTCGCGCTGTACGACGCGCTGGCGCAGGTGGCGCCGTCACCGGTGGTGGAACTCAATCGTGCGGTGGCGTTGCTGCATTCGGACGGGCCCGAGGCCGCGCTCGCTGCGCTCGACGCTGTGCGGGGCGACCCTCGGCTGGCGCGCCTGCACCTCTACGGCGCCGTGCGGGGCGAAGTCCTCGAACGCCTCGGCCGCTACGGCGAGGCGGCCCGGACGCTCGAGGACGCCGCGGCGACCGCACCGACGCGCCGTGAACGGAACCTCCTCATGGCCCGCGCGGCCGCCGCGGCGGAGCAGGCCGAGCCCTGAGTCTCGACCATCGATTCACGATTTCCTGAATACAGAAATCGATGTACTGTCAGAATCATGGAGACACTGGTCCACCGGGACGCCCTCGCGCGTTTCGGATACGCGCTGTCGGACACCACCCGCACGCAGATTCTGCTGAGCCTGCGGTCCGGGCCCGGGTATCCGTCGGAGTTGGCCGAGAAGTTCGGGGTGTCCCGGCAGATCCTGTCGAATCATCTGTCGTGCCTGCGTGGCTGCGGTCTGGTCGTCGCGGTGCCGGAGGGTCGGCGGAGCCGGTACGAACTCGCCGACCCACGCATCGCACGTGCCCTCGACGACCTGCTCGGCCTGGTCCTCGCGGTCGATCCGTCCTGCTGCCCGGACGCGGAGACCGAAGGCTGCTGCTGATGGCGTCCGAACTCGGCATGCCCACCAGACCGTCCGGCGAACGCAGGCAGGTCCTGTCCCGCCGGATCAGGTTCTTCGTCGCCGCGACGATCTCCTACAACGTGATCGAAGCGATCGTGGCACTCACCGAGGGTGCGCGGGTGTCGTCGACGGCATTGATCGGGTTCGGCCTGGATTCGGTGATCGAGGTGTCGTCGGCGGCCGGGGTCGCCTGGCAGTTCGCGGGACGCGATCCCGAGTCGCGGGAGAAGGTCACGCTCCGAGTCATCGCGTTCTCGTTCTTCGGGCTCGCCGCGTACGTGAGCGTCGACGCGGTGCGGTCACTGCTCGGAGTCGGCGAAGCGCAGCACTCGACGGTCGGAATCGCGCTGGCCGCAGCCAGTCTGGCCGTGATGCCGGTCCTGTCCTGGGCGCAGCGCCGGGCCGGTCGTGAACTCGGCTCCCTGTCGGCGGTCGCCGATTCCAAGCAGACACTGCTGTGCACCTACCTGTCCGCGGTGCTGCTCGTCGGGTTGCTGCTCAACAGCACCCTCGGCTGGTCGTGGGCCGATCCGATCGCCGCCCTGGTGATCGCGGTCATCGCCGTCAGGGAAGGCGTCGACGCGTGGAAGGGCGACACCTGCTGCCCCGCGCCGGTCGGTGGTCGCGCGGTCGATCAGGATCCAGGCTGCGACTGCTGCGACTTGTGATCGCCGAACGGCTCGTCGCGTTCGCGGACGGCCTCACGGAATCCGGCGGTGGCCGAGCGTAATTGGAACGCGTACCCCTCGCGGGTGTGCCGGGACATGCCGTCGAAGACGGTGCTCACCATCGTCGAGTTGGCGACGCCCTGCGCCAGCAGTGCGCTGTTCAGTGCGAGTTTCACCATCATCAGCTGATTGACGGGCATCCTCGCGATCCGCTCGACGAGGTCCTCGGTGCGACGGTCGAGTTCCTCCACGGGCGCCGACTCCACCGCGAGACCCCACTCGGCCGCCTGCCGCCCCGTGATGCAGTCGCCGGTGAGGAGGAGTCGTTTCGCCCGCTGGTCGCCGAGGCGGTGCGCCCACATTCCCGCCGCCGGAACACCCCACACACGGGTCGGCGGATAGCCGATCTTCGTGTCGTCCGCGGCGACGATCTGGTCGCAGTACAGCGCGATGTCGGTGCCGCCGCCCACGCAGAATCCGTGGATCTTCGCGACCGTCGGCTTGTTCGCGTGGAGCAGGCTCGCGAAGCCGCGGTTGAACCGGCTCATCATCGCGTAGTCGGCCATCGGATCCCAGTTGCCGAACGGATCGTGGTTGCGCGCCTGAACGATCGGATCGAGCACAGTGCCCGTCGTGCGGTCCGGTCCCTCGTCGGCGTGGCCGCCGTTCTCGGCGAAGATGCCCAGGTCGTATCCGCCGCAGAATCCCTTCCCGCGCCCCGACAGCAGGATCACGTGGACGCGGGGATCGAGGTCGGCGCGTTCCACGGTGGCGGCGAGTTCGACAGGAGTGTCGGCGGTGATCGCGTTGCCGTGGTCGGGACGGTTGAACGTGATCCGGGCGATGCGCCCGGTCACCTCGTAGGTGAGGGTTCGATACTCCACGGCGTCGTCCGCCCGGTCCGGTTCACGGCCCGCGAACAGTGAGTCGCCGCCCTCGTCCCAGCCGTCGCGCCAGGCCGCCGGACGGGTGCCGGCGTGGTCGTCGCGGCCGGTCACGACCCCACCTTGGGAGTGGCGCGGTCGATGATGGCGGCGGTGTCGACGCCGGTCGGCAGCGTCCCGAACACGGTACCCCAGTCGCCGGACAGCCGGCTGACGCAGAACGCGTCGGCCACCGCCGGGTGTCCGTGGCGGATCAGCAGCGACCCCTGGAGGGCGAGCGCCATGTCGCCGACGACCCGCCTGGCCCGGTGCTCGAGCGTGTCGCGATCGCCGAAACTCGCCTTCAGATCCGCGACGGCGGCGTCGAGTCGCGCGTCGGCTCCCGCGGTGGAATCGAGTTCGTCGAAGAAGACCTGAAGCGTCTCCGGCTGTTTCGCCATCGCACGCAGAGTGTCGAGGGCGGCGACGTTGCCGGATCCTTCCCACACCGACAGTAGGGGAGCCTCCCGGTACAGCCGCGGCATCCGCGATTCCTCCACGTACCCGTTGCCGCCCAGGCATTCCAGGGCCTCGGCGGCGTGGATCGGGCCGCGCTTGCAGACGAAGTACTTGCTGACCGCCAGCGAGATGCGACGCAGGGTGTTCGCGTGCTCGTCGCCGGCGGTCGCCCGGTCGGTGAGCGCGGCCAGCCACAGGGCGACGGTCGTGGCCGCCTCCGACTCGACGGCGAGGTCGGCGAGCACGTTCCGCATCAGCGGCTGATCCACCAGGTGGGCGCCGAATGCGCTGCGGTGCACGGCGTGGTGCGCGGCCTGCGCGGTGCCGACACGCATGCCGGTGGCGGTGCCGATGGTGCAGTCGAGCCGGGTCATGTTGACCATCTCGATGATCGTCGGAACGCCGCGGCCTTCCTCGCCGACCAGCCAGGCCACCGCCTCGTCGTACTCGACCTCGCTGCTGGCGTTGGAATGGTTGCCGAGCTTGTCCTTGAGGCGCTGCAGGTGCATCCGGTTGCGGGTGCCGTCCGGCAGCACCCGGGGGAGGAAGAAACACGACAGTCCGCCGGGGGCCTGCGCCAGCACGAGGAACACGTCGGACATCGGCGCCGACGTGAACCACTTGTGGCCGGTCAGGAGGTAGCTGCCGTCGGACTGCGGCACCGCGCGGGTGGTGCCTGCGCGGACGTCGGAGCCGCCCTGCTTCTCCGTCATCGACATCCCGGCGATCAGTCCGGCCTTGGTCAGCGGAGGGTGCAGCGCCGGATCGTAGACCCGGGCGGTGAGGGGCGGTTCGTACTGTTGCGCCAGCTCACGGTTGTGGCGCAGGGCGGGGACGACGGCATACGTCATGGAGATCGGGCAGCCGTGTCCGGCGTCGACCTGCCCCCACACGGCCATCTTCGCGGCCCGGACCAGGTGGGCGCGCGGGTGCGGGTCGGCCCAGGGTGCGCCGTGCAGGCCCATCTCGACGGCGGTGGTCATCAGCTGGTGATATGCGGGGTCGTACTCGACCTCGTCGATGCGGTTGCCGTAACGATCGTGGGTGCGCAGGACGGGAGGGTGCGCCTCGGCGAGATCACCCCAGCGCTGCGCGTCCTCGCTTCCGGCGAGGCGTCCGACGTCGTGCAGTTCCTCGAGCACGTCGTGGGCGCCCTCGCGTTGTAGCGCTTCGAGGATCGGTGGGTAATCGGCCGCGTCGAAGTTGACCAGTGGCGGCACCTGGTTGACGACCTCGTGTGTGGCACTCATGTCGGGCTCCCGAGGGATCGAAGGGTGAAGGTGAGCAGGGCGGGGATGATCGCGCCGTCGACGGCACCGCGGGCGAGTGGCAGAATCAGCGCCTCGCCGATGGCGCCGACGATGCAGGCAGCGGTCACCGACGCGTCCTGTTCCGGGATCTCCCCGGCCTCGACGGCGGCGGCGATCGCGACCGCGAGGGCGTCGCGGAAGGACTCGTGGAACAGGAGGCGCTCGGTGTCGACCTGCGGGTCGACGGGTTCGACGAGCAGCGCGTACGCCAGGGTGGGTGCGCGCAGCGCGCGTTCGGCGAACGTGCCGACGGAGGCGGATACCGCGGCGACGCACCGACCTTCGGCGCCGCGGGCGGCGTTGCCGGATTCGACGGCGGCGCTCACCTCGCGGCTGCAGACGATGCGGAAGACTTCCGCGAACAGTTCGCCCTTGTTCGCGAAGTGCCGGTAGACGGTGCCGGTGCCGACGCCCGCCTCGGCCGCGACCGCGGAGATCGAGCACCCCGCGTACCCGTGGCGGGCGATCAGCCCGATCGCGGAATCGATGAGGGTGGTGCGGAGAGCGTCCAGGCGTTCCTGGACGGCGGGTGTGCGCCGGTAGGCCATATTCAAGGAGTGAACACCCGTTCCGTTCTTCCGTCAAGGGTGCTAGCGTCGGCTACACCAGCGAGGAAAGGCGCACTCGATGACTTCCGACGTGGTACTCGTTCGCAAGGACGGCCCGGTCACGACGATCAGCCTGAACCGGCCCGAAGTCCGCAATGCCGTCGACCGGCCCACCGCCGAGGCGCTCGCCGACGCCTTCCGTGCATTCGACGCGGACGAGAACGCGTCGGTCGCGGTACTCCACGGCGAGGGCGGAACATTTTGCGCCGGAGCAGATCTCAAGGCGATCAGTTCGGGGACCGGGAACCGGGTGGCGCCCGACGGTGACGCACCCATGGGCATCTCCCGGATGCGGTTGTCCAAACCGGTGATCGCCGCGATCGACGGGCACGCGGTGGCAGGCGGGCTCGAACTGGCGCTGTGGGCCGATCTGCGGGTAGCCGGTGCGGACGCCGTCCTCGGAGTGTTCTGCCGACGCTGGGGCGTGCCACTCATCGACGGCGGAACCGTCCGCCTGCCGCGGCTCATCGGGGAAAGTCGCGCGATGGATCTCGTCCTCACAGGGCGGCCCGTCGACGCCGACGAAGCCCTGAGTATCGGGCTGATCAACCGGAAGGTCGCGGCGGGGGAGGCCCTCACCGCGGCCCGCCGGCTGGCCGCCGAGATCGCCGGCCTGCCCCAGGTGTGCCTGCGGCAGGATCGGTTGTCGCTGCTCGAGCAGGCGGGACTAACCGAGGATCAGGCCATGCTGAACGAATTCCGGCACGGCTCAATCTCTCTGGCCAACGGAACGGTGGAGGGTGCCGCACGCTTCGCCGCCGGGGCAGGCAGGCATGGGGATGCTGCGCCCGTGAGTACTTATTAACGGCGGGCGGTTAATAAGTACTCACGGGCGGCGGCAGCACCTCCGGTGGGCGGTGTGGTGTGCGTACCTGCTCGCGCTGGCCGTCACGATCTACACGCTGGGGCTCCCCACCGACCGCATCTACCAGGCGACGTGGATCGTCGCCGGCCTCGTCGCCTTCACGATCGATCGGCCGTGGCAGGACCATGTGCGCGTGGTGCGGGACTGGTTGCCACTCATCGCCGCTCTCGTGGTGTACGACCTCAGCCGGGGCGTCGCCCACGAACTCGGGATGCCGGTGCGGGCTGAGGAACTGGTGACCGTGGAGAGCTGGCTCTTCGGCGGCGCGATCCCCACGGTCTGGTTGCAGGACACCCTCCTACCCCCGACGGGCGAGCTGCCGTGGTGGACTCTGCTCACGGGAATCGTCTACACCAGCCACTTCATCGTTCCGTGGGTGGTCGCCGCCGTCTTCTACGTGTACTCGCGCGACCTGTGGTCGGAGTACATGCGGCGGGTGCTGTTGCTGTCGTATCTCGGTCTGGTCACCTACATCCTGCTGCCGTCCGTCCCGCCGTGGCTGGCCGCCGAGGAGGACGTGATCTCCGGCAGCGTGGGCCGCGTCGCCGGTTTCGGTTTCGGTGTGGTCCCCACGGATGTCAGTACTCGGTGGCTGGAGGCGCAGAGCAACCCGGTCGCCGCGCTGCCGTCCCTGCACGCGGCGTTCGCCCTGCTCGTGGCCGTCGCTCTCTGGCCGTTCGCGAAGAACGTGTGGTCGCGGACGCTGCTGGTCGTCTACCCGCTCGCCATGGCGTTCGTGTTGGTCTACGGCGGTGAGCATTACGTCGTGGACGTGCTGGCGGGGTGGGCGTACGTGGGCCTGGCGATCCTGCTGGCACGGGCGTGGGAGTCCCGCACGACGGCGTGGCCCGGCCGGGCCGTCACCGCCGGCCGCCCGCTACGTCGCTGGTGACCGACACCTCGTCGAGAATGGGCTGGAGGAAGGGCAGGATGCGACCGACGATCGCCTCGTTGTACGCGACCGGTTGCTGGTTCGGATTCGCGTGACCGGTCCCGTCGAGCTTCGCCACCAGCAGCGTGCCGTCGGTCCCGCCGGACTGCTCGACGAGGATCTTCTGCGTGTAATCGACGTCGACCACCGCGTCCTTCCACCCCGCTCGGGGACGCACGAAGACGATCCCGGGCCGCGGCTTGTCCTCCGTCTCCACCGCCAGCGACTTCAGGTTGTCGATCGCACCGGACGCGACGATGGTCTTGAACTGCGATTCGATCAGCCCGTTGCTCGCCACGTCCTCCGACAGGACCTTCTCGGTGAGGACCTCGTCGACGACGTCGCGGAACTCGTCGACGTCGACATGCGGATACCAGTCCGACTTCGTGTCGAGGAACCTGCTCTGCCGGGCCGCGGTCTCCACGAGCAGGCGCATCGTCCGGCTCTCCCGCGCGCCGGGCAGCCAGCCGATCCACCGCAGCATGTCCTCACCGCTGTCACGGCTCCCGGCCCGGACGGCGTGCAGGTCCACCGGGGTGCAGTCGAGCACCACCCCGATGAGGTTGGCGTCCGTGTCCTCGTAGATGTGCTGCGCGACCTCCAGCGCGACGACGCCGCCCATGCTGTGCCCGGACAGGACGATGTTGTCGATGCCCTCGTCGGCCGCGTGGGTGGCGATCAGTTCGCTGATCACCCTGGTGTCGATACCGCCGTTGTCGTATTGGACCGCCCATACGCGCCCGATCCGGTCGTACGAGGACAGGGTGCGGGCGGTGTCGGTGGCATCCTTGTTGCCCAGTCCGACCAGGTCGACGACGGCGGTGTCGTGGTCGGCGGGCGACTGCGCGTCGTACACCTCGTGGATCTGTGGCTGGGTCAGCGCGAGGCGCTCGCGTTCGGGTTGCACGTCGTGAACCCAGTACTGTCCGCCGGCCAGGAGCAGGGGGACGGTCCCGAGCGCGACCGCGGCGAGGAAGCGCCGGGTGCGACCGAATTTCTGCCATTGGTGACCGAGCCGTGTCGCGTGCAGACGCGCCTTGCGGCGATCGTTGCTCCAGTCGGCCACGGTGGACGGATGGCGTGTCATTCTCTCCGACATCCACTCCGATGGTACGCGCGGGAGCAGAGGGGCCCTGCTACGCGCGAACGAGCTGGGTGTACTCCACCCCGGTCAGCTCGACGGACTTCTCCCACAGGGCCGCCGCGAGTTTCGTGTTCCGCGCCCCACCGGTGCGCGGCGAGCGCGCCACCGGTCCCCGAACCCCGAACAGTTCGTTCGGGCCCAGGTAGTCGTCCGTGCGGACGTCGGGCATCGTCGCCGCGTACAGCTGTCCGAGCGCGCCGTCCTTCTCGTCGTTGCCGACCATCCGCAATCCGAGGTGGGTCACGGCGAGAGCCCCCGGGATCGGCGGGGCCATCGAGTCGAAGAGATTGGTGGCGGCGATGCCGGGGTGCGTCGCCACCGAGAGAAGCGGAAGACCCGCGGCTGCACTGCGCCTGGCCAATTCGCCACTGAACAGAAGGTTGGCGAGCTTCGACTGGTTGTACGCGCCCATCCGGGTGTACTTGCGGCGGTCGAAGTTCAGGTCGTCGAGCACGATCCGGCCGCGGCGGTGCGCGATGCTGGCGAGAGTCACGACACGCGGCGCGGGAGCGCCGAGGAGTGCCGGGAGGAGCTGTCCGGTGAGCGCGAAATGGCCGAAATGGTTTGTGCCGATCTGCAGTTCGAAACCGTCCGCCGTACGGCCGAAGGGAACGGCCATCAGTCCCGCGTTGTTGATCAGCACGTCGATTCGCGGTGCGACCCCGCAGGCGTGCTGCGCTGCGTCACGGACCGAGGCCAGGTCGGTGAGGTCCAGAGGAATCAGGTGGTGCTCGGCGTCGCTGCCCGCCTTGCGTATCCGGGTGAGCGCGGCGGCGCCGGTCTGCGGATTGCGGCACGCGAGCAGGACCGTCGCGCCCGCACCGGCGAGCGCCGTCGCGGCGTGGAGCCCGAGTCCGTTGTTCGCGCCGGTGACGAGGACAGTCCTGCCCCACTGGTCGGGGATGTCGCCGAACCCGAAGTGCCTGTTGTCGAGTGCTGTCATGAAGGAACCGTCTCCTCGGAGGTGCTGTCAGATGTCCAGGACGACGCGCTCGCCCTGGGTTCGTTCGACGCAGAGCAGCATCTGGCCGGAGGTCCGGCCCTCGTGCTCCACGCGGACGGCACAGGTGCCGCAGAACCCCTGTCGACAGGAGAAGGCGAGCCCGGGACGCACGTCGGAGATCGCGTCGAGCGCAGTCCGGTCGGCGGGAACGACGACCACCTCACCGGTGCGGGCGAGTTCGGCCTCGAACGGCCGGCCGTCGACGATCGGTGGGGGCGAGAACCGCTCGTAGTGGAATTCGGCACCAGGCGGCAGGGCGTCGTCGATCGCCTCGATCATCGGGATCGGTCCGCAGCAGTACACCGCGGAAGTATCGGTCACCGCGCCGAGCAGCTCTGCTGCGGTGGGGATTCCGCCGTCGTCGTCGGTGCGCACCGACACCCGGTCGCCGAACTCCGCGAGCTGGTCCAGGAAGGGTAGCGACTCGCGGTTACGGCCGGTGTAGGCCATCGACCAGTCGAGGTCGAGGCGATGGGCAAGGCGCACCATCGGGAGGATGGGGGTGATCCCGATTCCGCCGGCGACGAAATGCAGGCCGTCGGCAGTCGATCCGTGTCCGGGCAATGCCAGGGGGAACGCGTTGTACGGGCCGCGGACCTTCACCGAGGCTCCGGGGTGCAGGGTGTCGTGGACCTCGAGTGAGCCTCCGCCGCCGTCGGGAAGGCGCCGCACCGCAATGGTGTACGCGCGACTGTCTGCGGGGTCGCCGCACAGGGAGTACTGACGGCGCCGCCCGGACGGCAGCTCGAGGTCGAGATGCGCGCCCGGCCGCCACCGGTCGAGTTCGCCGCCGTTGGGCGCGGCCAGCGTGAGGCTCACGACGTTCTCGTCGTGCGCCACCACTCTGCGCTCACACACCAGCATTCGCCGGCTACCGTCGCTGACCGGTGGGGTGAGGTCGGTGCGGTAGAGGAAGCGCAACGACCGCATGTACGCGGTGGTGACACCGGCGACGGCACGCAGCAGCGGGTCGCGTTGCCGCTTCCCCCACAGATCACCCGGTACGGAGGTCGGTGCCGGATACGTCGGAGTCACTACGCCGCCGCCCTCGCGGCAGGCGACTTGGCCAGGTAGGCGATCGCCTGCGCCGTGTCGCCCTCGGCCTGCGGCGAGTACCGGGGGTTCAGGTATCGGAGCGCACCCCGGAACAGGCTCGACAGCCCGGGCAGGGAACCCCGGCGCATCGCCGCGAACAGCCCGATCCACAGCGAGAAGTAGCCGCGGTCGCGCATGGTCGGGTCGGCGTGCACGATGAACTTCAGCCCGCGCGTCATCACCACGAGAAACGCGAGATACGACACCAGCATCGCGAGGTTGCGGCGGAAGTACCCCACCCCGAAGTGCATGGCGACGTCGTGAGCGACTGCGATGCTCGACCTCCTCCGCGCCGTGCCAGCGGTACAGGTCGGTCATGCTCGGGTCGGCGTCGAAGTCCTCGAGGCGCGCGTTCAGGATCCAGTCACCCAGGAATGCCGTCATGTGCTCGATCGCACCGATGAACGCGAGCCGTTCGACGAGTTGCTGACGCTGCGCGCGGGCGCTGCCCATCTCCCTGCGGCCCAGCACCTTCCGCATGAGGAATTCCGACTGCAGCACGAACGGCCGCGGATCCACGTCGTGTGCGTCCAGGAACTCGTACAGCACCACGTTGTGGGTCTCGGCGTGCATCGCTTCCTGCCCGATGAACCCGCGGACGTCGGCGCGGAGCCGGTCGTCGTTGATCAGGGGGAGCGCCTCGGTGAACGTGGCGCAGAACCACCGCTCCCCCTCGGGGAGGATCAGGTTGATCGCGCTGAGCGTGTGGGAGGCGATCGGTTCGCCGGGAATCCAGTGCAGCGGGGTCCGGGACCAGTCGAACTTCACGTTGCGTGCCTGCAGGGTCACGTCACCGGGGTCGACGTCGATCGCGTCGACCTTCTTTCCGTTCCGCAGTGCCATCAGTGATCTCCTCGAAGTCGGCTTCGGGCGAGGGTTGCCGTTCGGCCGCGTTGCCGCTGGTACCGCGAGACACGATGAGCGTTACCCGCGGTTACGTTTTGTGCGAGTCGAGTGTCACACCGGCGAACTTCGGTGTCAACCACTACTGCCGTTGTCGGAACACGGTCCCGTACCCTGGGTATCGGCACGCGGTCCAACGAGTATTCGGAGTCCAGGCGAAGTGGCAGAAACAGACACCCCGCGGTCGTGGGACCGGCGGGCACGCGCCCGTGAAGAGTTCATCGACGCCGCCTACCGGGTGATCGACACGCACGGCCCACGCCCGAGCATGAACGACATCGCCAAGGAAGCGGGGGCCACGAAGCCCCGGCTGTACCGGCACTTCGCAGACAAGGCCGACCTCTACAAGGCGATCGCCGACCGCACCACCCACGACGTCTACAAGCTGGTGGCGCCCAAGTTCAACTTCCTGCTCACCACACCGCACGAGGCGCTGAACCATGCCATCACCGGCTACGCAGAGGTGGTCGCCGAGCACCCGAACGTCTTCCGCTTCCTGGCGGACGGGGAGCTGAAACAGGACGGCGCGGGATCCGCCCTGTCCCTCGACGTCGAGCGCGACCTCACCGACCGGCTGGCCGGCGTCGCGTCGACGATCTTCGAGTCCGTGTCCGCCGAAGTCTCCGACGTCCGGTTCACCGCCCGCGCCGCAGTCGGGATCATGGTCTCGACCACCGACCTCTGGCTCGAGTCGTCGAAGGGTTCCGCGAAACCGGACACCGAGTACTTCGTCGGCCAGGTGGCGCCCCTCGTGTGGGGCGTGCTCGACGCGTTCCTCCGTCGCAACGGGATCGAACTCGACCCCACCGAACCGCTCTACCTCGCGCTCGCCCGCATCAACGCCCCGTGAGTACTCGTCAACCGCGGGTGGGTGACAAGTACTCACGGCGGAAGCGGCTGGACTCCGGGCAGAGGGCGGCGACCGGTGCGACGTCGGTCGCGTAGTCGACGTCGCGGAGCGTCGGCAGCGACAGCACCTCGGCGCCCGCCGCGAGGAGGGCCTCCCGGGTGAGGCGTCCGGTGTCCGGACCCGACGTGGGAACCGATCCGATCGCCTCCGTCGCCACGGCGTCGGGCACTCCGAGGATCCACCA
This sequence comes from Rhodococcus jostii RHA1, assembly GCF_000014565.1. NCBI lineage: Bacteria > Bacillati > Actinomycetota > Actinomycetes > Mycobacteriales > Nocardiaceae > Rhodococcus > Rhodococcus jostii. The sequence goes on from NC_008268.1 coordinate 4,483,803, forward strand.
CCCGCCGTCCTCCGCGAGTCCGAGGACGCATCGGCCCTTCCGCTCGGTGAGCAGGTCCGCCGATTCCGCGAGCAGGCCCGCCGTCACCTGCGGTGTGTCCATCCCGATCTGGAGTATCGGCAGGCCGAACGTGTCGAACGTGTCGGCGTGGGCGTTCACCAATCGCTCCGCGAAATTCTCACCCCGCTGCGGAAGCACCGTGAAACAGTCCAGCGCCGAGGCGATGTCGGTGCCCCGGACCGCCCGGCCGAGGTCACCGGTCATCGCCACCACCCGCTGCGCGACGCGGGCACCGGTGACGGCGTCCAGGGTGTCCAGCAGCGAGGCGGCAGCGAGGTCGGCGGCCCGGGCGTCGCCGACGTCCCGCGCGAGCCGGGTCTTCGCGAACCCGGGCACCGGCGCCTTCGCGACCACGAGTACTGCGACGTCGAGGCTCACCCGATCACCTTCCAGAAGTCGTGGACGGCGACGACGGTGCCTTTCAGCGAACCCGACACCTTCGACGCGCCGGCGGTGCGCGGCCGATACGTGATGTCGCGCTCCATGACCCGCCAGTGGGCGCGGCCGGCGAGCACGAGAAGCTGCAGCGGATAGCCCGACCTGCGGTCGTCGACACCCAAGTCGAGGAGGTCCTGTCTGCGTACGGCTCGCATCGCCCCGAGATCGTGGATCGGCAGCCCGTACCGGCCCCGGAGTCGTGCGGCGACGACGGCGTTGCCGATCCTGCTGTGCAACGGCCACGTTCCACGCCGATCGGCCCGCCGCCGCCCCACGGCGAGGTCGGCGCCCGAGTTCAGCGCAGCGACGAGTCGCGGCAGTTCACCCGGATCCATCGAGCCGTCGCCGTCCAGCACACAGACCACCGGAGTCTGCGCCGCCAGCACCCCGGCGTGCACGGCCGAACCGTATCCCGGGACGTGCTCCCACACCACCGACGCACCGTGCGCCCCCGCGACCGCGGCGGTGCCGTCGGTGGAATTGTTGTCCACCACCACCGTCCGGTAGCCGGGTGGCACCGCGGCCAGCACTCCGGGCAGGGAACCGGCCTCGTTCATGCACGGGATCACGACGGTGACGTCCCGCGCAGAGATCGGCACGCGCTCAGACACGGGGAGGTCCCGCCGGCACCGCGTCCCTCAGGGGTGCGTGCGCGAACGCCGCGATCCCGTCGGCGGGCCTGATCTGCGCCCGGAATCCCAGCCGCTCCCGGGCCAGCCAGGGGTCGGCGACGATGTGCCGCACGTCGCCGGGGCGGTACTCGCCGGTCACGACGGGTTCGGGCCCGCCGTGCGAACGCGCAAGGGTCGCGGCCACCTCGCCGATCGTGATCGGGTGCCCCGAGCACACATTGAACGCCGCGAATCCGGGCAGCGCCGCCTCGACCGCGGCCACGTTCGCCGCCGCGACATCGTGGACGTGCACGAAATCCCGCGTCTGCCTGCCGTCCTCGAACACGTGCGGAGGATCGCCGTTCTCGAGGGCGGAACGGAACATCGCGGCCACCCCGGAATACGGGGTGTTACGCGGCATGCGATCGCCGTACACGTTGTGATAGCGCAGAGCCGTCACGGAACCACCGGTGGCCAGTGCCCAGGCGAGCGCGTAGTTCTCCTGGGCGACCTTGCCTGCGGCGTAGAGACTCCGCGGACGCAGCGGCGAGTGTTCCTCCACGAGTGCCCACTCGAGGGGCTCTCCCGTGTCGGGATCCGTCTCGTCGAAGAACCCCGCCGCCAGGTCCTCGGCCCGGCGGGCGGCCGGTTCCACGAACTCGCCCCGCCCGTTGCGGTACCGGCCTTCTCCGTAGACGACCATCGACGACGCGAGTATCAGCGTCTCGCAACCCGACTCGTGCATCGCGGCGAGCAGCGTCGCCGTACCGAGATCGTTGTGGCTGGCGTAGGCCGGCGCATCACGCACATCCACACCGGCGCCGACGACGGCGGCCTGATGACACACGACGTCCACCCCCCTCAACAGTTCGATCAGAGCGGGACGGTCGCGGACGTCGGCTCGTCGCACACCGTCCGGCGGTTCGGGGTCGGCACCGTGCGCGGACGGGAGCAGGGCATCCACGGCCACGACGTCGTGACCGGCTTCGATCAGCGCGGCGTGGACGTGGCCGCCGATGAATCCGGCTGCACCCGTGAGCAGTACACGTGTTCCCATCATGGCAACTCGATCGGCAGTGTCACACCCTCGTGGACGCGACAGGCTTCACAGGGTCCCTCGGGGGCGGCGGCGATCGCGGACCGCACCAGCGTCTTCAAGGACCCGAGATTGCGCTGGAACTCGGCGAACACGTCCACTGCGCGTACCCCGTCGCCGGCCTCGATTCCCGCATCGAGGTCGGTGACCAAAGCGATGGTGGCGTAGCACATCTCGAGTTCCCGAGCGAGGACCGCCTCGGGGTGGCCCGTCATGTTGACGAGAGTCCAGCCCTGCCGGGCGAACCACAGACTCTCCGCCCTGGTCGAGAAGCGCGGTCCCTCGACCACCACCAGCACCCCGCCCTCCACGGTGCCCGGTCGGGCGGCGGCCTTGCGCAGGTCCGAGCAGTACGGGTCGGCGAACTGGACGTGCACGCCGCCTCCGTCGAAGTAGGTCTGCGTGCGGCCGCTGGTGCGGTCGACCAACTGATCCGGCACGACCATCGAGCCCGGTCCCAGGTCGGGGGTGAGGCTCCCGGCGGCGCAGGGCGCGAACACCTGCCGCACGCCCAGCGTGCGCAGCGCCCACAGGTTCGCGCGGTACGGGATGGTGTGGGGCGCGAATTCGTGCCGGACGCCGTGGCGGGGGAGGAACGCCACCCGCCTGCCCTCCACGTCGCCGACGGTGATCGCGGCGCTGGGGCTGCCGTACGGAGTGTCGATCGTGACTTCCGCGGCGTCCTCGTCGAAGAACGAGTAGAAGCCGCTCCCGCCGATCACGGCGACGTCCGCGCGGCCCAATTCGCGTGCACTCATTGCGGTCATGCAGTCAATCCTCCGTCGTTATGCTGGGCGCGAGTGCGACTTTCGCCGAAGGAGATGACGTCATCGGATCCCCGCAGCGCGCCGAGGAGCGGAATTTCCGGTACTGCGACGTCGTGGGCGCCGCACTCGCCCTGATCCTGGTGGTGGTCGCGTTCGTCGTCCCGCGCCTGGGAAACGAGACGATCACACCCATCGTCCACCGCACCGCGGAGAGCGTGCGGGACTTCGCGGACGCCGCGCCGCTGTTCGGATTCCGCGACGTGCACGTCGGGTGGGGGACGCCCGTCGCCGTCGGCGTCGCGGTCGCGGTCGTGTCGTGGGGGCCGGGCCTGGCGCAGAGGCTGGCGTGGCGTCGTCTCACCGTGGGAGTGTGGCTCGCGTCCGCCCTGTGGGCGATGGCGCTCGCGCTGGTCGACGGCTGGCAGCGTGGATTCGCTCGGCGCCTGACCTCGACCGACGAGTATCTCCACGAGGTTCCTCGTGTCACGGACATCCCCGCGACGCTGCGCGGTTTTGCGGGACGAATCCTGGACCTGCAGCCCGATTCGTGGACCACGCACGTGTCCGGACATCCGCCCGGTGCGCTCCTGACGTTCGTCTGGCTCGACCGGATCGGACTCGACGGCGGCGCCTGGGCGTCCGCGCTGTGCGTCGCGGTCGGATCCAGCGCCGGTGCCGCCGTGATCGTCGCCGTCCGTGCGCTCGGTGACGAGGCCATGGCTCGTCGCGCGGCCCCGTTCCTCGTCCTCGCACCCGCCGCGATCTGGGTGGCGGTGTCGGCGGACGCACTGTTCGCCGGCGTGGTGGCGTGGGGGATCGCCCTGCTGGCCCTCTCGGCGACTCGTACCGTCCCGGTCCCCGCGCTCGTCGCGGTGACGGCGGGTGTGCTGCTCGGATTCGGTGTCTACCTCAGCTACGGCCTCACGCTGATGGCGATCCCGGCGGTCGCCGTTCTGATGATCGCGCGCACGGCCCGCCCGCTGGTCGGCGCCCTGGCCGGTGCGCTCGCGGTGGCGGCCGTGTTCACGCTGTACGGATTCTGGTGGTTCGACGGCTACCAGCTGGTGCAGGAACGGTACTACCAGGGCATCGCATCGGATCGTCCCTTCGCCTACTGGGGCTGGGCCAACTTCGCGTCGCTCGTCTGCGCGGTGGGGTTGGCGGTACCCGCCGCACTGCCCCGGGCGTTCGCCTGGACGCGGGTGCGGGCACTGTCGCCGGTTCCCGTCCTCGTGCTCTCCGCGCTGGCGGCGGTGGTGATCGCCGATCTGAGCGCGTTGAGCAAGGCGGAGACCGAGCGGATCTGGTTGCCGTTCGAAGTGTGGCTTCTCGCCGCCCCCGCACTCCTGCCGCGCGGAAGCCATCGGTTCTGGCTCGCAGTGCAGGCCGCCGGTGCGCTGGCCGTCAACCATCTGCTGTTCACGAACTGGTGACGGCCGGCGCATCCGAGGTGCCGTTCGGGGGGCAGACGGTCACTTGGTCGCGATCGTGATGGTGGCGATTCCGACCAGCAACCCCGGCTTCACGGCGTCGGTCTTGAACGTCTCGTTCAGCAGTCCGGCCGCGTCCTCCGAGATCTTGACCTCGGTACCCTGCAGGATCGCGGTGTCGTTCGGCCCTGTCTGCAGCGGCTTCAACGTGCGGCCGTTGAGATCGAACAACACCGCATCGGTGGCCGCGGACGCACCGTTGACGCTCACGTCGCCGGTGAGGAGCGACGTGCCCGGGTCGATCGCGAAATCGGTGAGTTCGACGACGGTGCCGGGCGCCGCCAGCGACAATCCGCTGCCGTCGTGCATGATCTCGCCCTGTACGTAGGGGTCGACCGTGCCCGGCTCCCAGTACTTCACGTTGCCGCCGGTGATCGGGAAGCTGACCGATCCGTCGGCGAGGGCCGCCGTACCCACCACTCCGGGTGTGAGGCCGAGCGTCGTCAGGGCGCCGGTGAAGCCGGAATCCAGTGCGACGGCGGTACTCACCCCGGTCAGGTTGTCGACCTGGGCGACGGGTGCGGGTTGCGTGGATGCTGCTGCGCTCACATTCGACGACGCATTCGAGTCGTTGCTCGAACACGCCGCCAGCGGGGTCAGGGCCAGGGTGCCGATGGCCGCCGCTACGAGTGCTTTTCGATAGTTCGACATGATGATCAAACAACCTTTCCGGGAGGAAGGGGATGGGTGGATGTTCACTAGGTATTCGGTGCGACCTCGCCGGCGGATGGGAGCTCTTTACACCCATTCCATCCGCACGAAGTACCGATTCGCGTGCTGCAGAACATCGATCACGCTCAGTCCGGCGGCGTGTGCGACCCCGGACACCGCCGCGACACCCACACTCGCCCAGGCGAACCATTCGCCGGCGAGATGCTCGGTCTCCCAGCGCAGTAGTTCGTGACGAACTCCTGTCGTGGTCGGCGGATCCACCTCGGCGATCACAATTCCGTGTGGTTGCAACAGTTCTCGCGCACGGCGCAGGATCCGCACCGGGTCTCCGCCGATGCCGATGTTGCCGTCGGCGAGCAGCACCCGGTCCCAGTGTCCGGACCGGGGAAGCGGCGCGAACAGGTTCCGGTGCAGCGCGAGGCCGCCGCGGCGGATCGTGAGTTGGACTGCCGTGAAAGACGAGTCGACGCCCAGCGCCGAGACGCCGGCCGAGACGAGCGCCGCGGTGAGGCGGCCCGGTCCGCATCCGAGGTCCACGGTGGCGCCGTGGCACCCGGTGAGCATCACGCGGTCCGCGATCCGATCGGAGAGGGTGGATGCGTCCCCGCCCATCCACCGGCCCACCGGCAGGGGGCGACGCGTCCCCCGTGCGTCGCGCACCCAGCACGGGAGACCCGCCGACGCGCGCCGCATCAGGAGGTCCGTGGAGACGTCGGTTCTCCTCATGAGCCGCGTACCGTGTCACCAGTCTTGCGGGACAACGCGAGTCGCATGGCGTAGGCGACGGCGGACACCGCGAAGAACACGGCGGTGAGCAGCAGCCAGCGTTCGAGGAACGGTTCCTGCGTCAGCCCCGTCGCAGCGAGATACGCGTCGGCGCCCTGCTCGATGATTCCCGGCAGGAACAGCAGCAGCGTCAGGCCGGATGCGAGCGCCGGCACGCGAATGTAGTTGAGCGCCGAGACCGACCGCGGTCGTGGAATTCGTCTGCCCCGCATCGCATTCAGCCCGGACGTCAGGGACCGGTCCGCGAGCGCGTACAGCGGGAACAACACCAGGTCGTGCGCGATCACCGCGCCGAGGAACCACACGGCGATGGACTTCCACCACACGTCCTGATTCCACAGATTCTGCGGACCCACCACCGCCACCGCATATCCGGCGAGGGCGAACGTGAACAGCACCGCCAGCAGATGCAGCGGGTCGGCGCCGTAGAAGCGGGCGAATCGGCGCATCTCACGCCTCCCGGAATTCGATGGCCTGCACCCACTTGGTGTTGTGGACACCGGGCAGGGCGGGAACGATGATCCGGGCGGGGTAGCCGTGGTCGAGGGACAGGTCCGCGCCGTTGACCTCCAGCGCGAGCAGGGCATCGGCGTCGCGCACCTGATCGGACGTGAGCACCGCCTGATTGAACGCCCCGGACCGTTCCAGCGACGTCACCTTCGCCGAGGCGAAATCCGTCACCCCGGCAGCGTCCGCGAGGTCACGCAGTCGCACGCCCGTCCATGTCTCGGTGGTGGACCATCCCTCGACGCACGCGATCGGAAGAGTCGCGGTGTGCGACGGCATTGCGCGCAGCTGACTTCGGCTCAGCTGCACGGGTTCCGCGCCACCCGTCACCGAGAGCCGCCAGGTGTCGCCGATCTGCTCCAGGGTGACCTGCGCGGCCGCGGCGGTGCGGTTGATCTGAAAGTCGTTGGGACCGTCGCCGTACGAGCGACCCCGGGGGAGGAGCAGTGCGGCATTGCGCAGGAACCCGCCGGTGGTCTGCCCGACCGACAGGACGGCGACCAGCGCGGCGCCGCCCCCGACCAGGGCGAGGGCGCCGCGGCGGCTGATCGTGGGCGAGGTGGGGTCTTCGGCCACGAGGCCGTTCTCGTCCGGCGATTCGGGGCGCGTATCGGCGCGGGAGGTGCGCAGCACTCGACGGAAAGACCGGGAACGCAGCGACCTCACCATCACCGGCACCTTCAGGATCGTGTGCGTCACGAACCCGGCGATGAAGACCCACGCGCCCCAGTAGTGGGCCGTGTAGAAGTCGAAGCCGAAGATGTAGTCGTACTGGATGTTCAGGACCCCGGTGATGATCTCGAACAGCGCACCGCCGACCAGGGCGATCAGCGACAGACGTTCGAGCGCCTGCGCCGGCGACCGCACCGGCGGAAACACGAACAGTTTCGGGATCACCGACCACAGCTTGGCGAGGACGACCGGCACCAGGATCAGTCCGAGCCCGACATGCAGCCCCTGCGTGAGCCGGTACAACCACGACGGCCGGGTGGGCCACGCGAAGTACGGAAGGTGCAGCCACCCGACGTCGCCGGGACGGGCCTGCCCGAACTGCGGACCGTACGCGATGTACGAGAGCAGTCCCGTGACGATGACAACCGGAAGTCCGATCAGCAGGACGAGGCCGAATACGGAGGTCAGCCACGGTCCGCGCAGTGGACTGCGTAATCGTGGGCCGCGAGAGTGGTCGGTCATGGTGTATCAATCCCTCCGGCTCGATCATCTCGAGCCTCAGAGGTAATTCGGTGCCGCCGCCGTCCAGGACTGCTCCGCCCGTGAGTACTTGTTAACCGCGGGAGGTTAACAAGTACTCACGGGTGCGCGCCGTGCCGGATCTCGTCGCGGGGCTGGTCGTACCGGACCATTTCGTATCCGATCATCGCGAGCAGGACCGCGGTGAGCACACCCAGGGTGGCGAGGGCCGGGATGTGCCAGACGACGGGGAGGAGCGCGATCAGGACGACCGCCGTCACGACGCGCGGCACGGTGACCGACCTCGTCGCGTACGCCTTGAACGCGACCAGCGCGAGAACGTACAGCGCCGCGCCACCGAACAGTGCGATCAGCGGCCAGCCGTACAGCGGGTCGGTGAGCCGGTGATGGTTGCCGTCGCCGACGTACGACAGGATCTTCTTCAGGCCGAGCGACAGCATCACGATCCCGATCACCATCGGCAGGTGCAGGAAGCTGTAGCAGTTGCGGGCGATCTTGATCTGACGCGCACCGGTTGCCTCCTCGAAGGCGTGCTCGACGGCTAGTGACGTGACGTCGAAGTACGACCACCACAGCAGCCCCGACACCGCGAGTCCCAGCAACGAGGCGACGATGATCGCCCAGGAGATCGGCAGGCTCGCGACGCCGATGCCGATCGACACGATCGACTCGCCGAGCGCGACGATGACGATGAGGCCGTGCCGTTCGGCGAAGTGGCTCACCGACCGCAGCCGCCAGTCGGTGCCGCCGATCAGTGTGCCGATGTAGTCGCCGGCGAGGGCGAGGATCCACATCACGGTCTGCGCCGTGCCGGTGAGCTGCGATGCGATGAGCAGGAACACGGTGCCGGTGACCATGCTCGGCGCGAACCGCAGCACCTGACCGCGCAGTTGGGGGTCGGTGCGGCTGATGACCCAGAACATCACCAGGTGCAGCAGGCGGACGACGAAGTAACCGAGGGCGAAGATGACGGGGCCGTCGAGTCCGCCGGGCAGATCGTCGAACGCCTCGGGGATCGTCAGGGCGGTGACGAACATGGCGCCCATCGCGCCGAACATCACCACCCGCACGATGCCTTCGTCGGCGCGTACGAGGTTGCAGAGCCAGGCGTACCCCACCCAGCTCCACCACAGGACGGCCATCACCAGTGCGCCGCGCAGCAGGTTCACCCCGGTGGGGTCCTCGGCCATCAGATCGGTGACGCGGGTGAGGGCGAACACGAAGACGAGGTCGAAGAACAGCTCGAGCGGCGACACCGACGCTCGTTCTTCGACGAGACGGGGACGCAAACGATGGGCGAAGGTCACGGGGAGAATGCTGCCACCGGACGGCGACGCGGGAAAGTCCTACGAACTGCGACGAGCCGTGGGGTCGGGCGCAGCCTTTCGTTCGGGGGAGCCGACGGGGGTGCGGGGGATACGCCCGGTGAAGAACAACGCCGTGATGGCGAGCAGCGCGGTGACGGCGTACGCCACCTGGAGTGCCTCGAGTCGCGCATCGGAATTGATGTCGAGGATGTCCTGGGCGGTGGCGTCGGGGACCGACGCCTCCTCCAGGGCCGCCGCCAATTGTGTGTCGGAGAGGAACGGGACACCGCTCGCCAGTTCGGTGGTCGCCCGCTCTTGGACCGACTGCGGAACGTCGGGATCGGCTTGGATCCCCGCGACGATCGAGGTGCTCAGGGTCGCGATGAGCACCGATCCGATCAGCGCCGTCCCCAGGGACGCGCCGAGGTTGGTCGCCGTGTTCTGCAGCCCGCCGACCTCGGCGCTCTGCGAATCGGGGACGGCCGACACCGTGACGGCGCCGAGTTGGGAGGCCAGTGCACCGAGTCCGAGCCCCATCAGCAGCATCGGCACGGCCACGACGCCGGCATTGGCCCCGGGATCCATCCCGGCCACGAGGAACAGGATGCCGACGATCATGGACGCCAGACCGAACCGGACCACCCTGCGCGGATTGGCCTCGGGCCGGAGTTTGGGGATCCCGGCAGCGGCCAGCAGCAGTGCGACGGACAGCGGGATGAGCCGGATCCCGGTCTGGAGCGCGTCGAGTTCGAGCACAACGGACAGGAACAGGGGGACGGTGAAGAACACGCCCGCTTGGACGGTGAACTGGGCGAAGAACATGCTGAGCCCGCCGGCGAGTTGCCGGTTCCGCAGCAGCCGGGGGTCGATCAGCGGCTCGCCGCCGGTGTCGGCGAGATGCGCTTCCCACCGCAGGAACCCGTAGAGCACCAGGAGACCACCCAGCACCAGCCACACGACCGGTGACAGCCCCGCGATCGCGGTTCCGCCGGGCTTGGCCCGCACCCAGCCCCACTCGCTCGAGCGGAGGACGCCGAACACGATCATCCCGAGGCTGACCACCGACAGCGCCGATCCGACCAGGTCGAGGCGCACCTTCACCGGCGGAACGTCGTTGATGCGTCGGAGCACCAGCAGGATGAGGAGGACGATCACCACCTCGCCGGCGAAGACGTACCGCCACGACGCGAACGTGGTCACCGCACCGCCGATGAGCGGTCCGGCGGCAACCGCCATCGCACCGGCCGCGGCCACCAGACCGTAGGCGGCGGGACGCCTTTCGGGCGCGAAGTTCGCCGCGACGAGGGCAACGATCGCGGGCATGATCAGCGCGGCGCCGATGCCTTCCAGCAGGGACCATCCGATCAGCAGCACCGCCAGGTTGGGTGACAGTGCTGTGGTGAGCGAGCCCGCGCCGTAGACGACCAGGCCGAGAGCGAACGCCCTGCGACGACCGATGATGGTGCCGATCTTGCCGCCGGTGATCATCAGCGTCGCCATGACGAGCGTGTACAACGTGATGGCCGTCTGGATGCCGGTGATCGTGGTGCCGAGATCCGACGCGACCGTCGCCATGGACACGTTCATCACGGAGCTGTCCAGTGTCATCAGAAACTGGCTGGACGCCAGCACCGTGAGCACCAGACCGGATCCGGCGACCGCGACCGACTCTTTGCCTGGACTCACGACGGCCTTCCTCGGGCATCTCGAGACTCGCTTCGGTGAACACTTCCGTGGGCTGCCGCTGGGGAAGGTCGTCCCCAGCGTCGCATGGGGGCAGACCACCGAAAATCATCCGAAGAGGGTGAAAGCTCGTGAGACGGTCTCGAACCGGATTATGCTCGGAGAATGGCCGGAATTCTCGTGGGGGATCCCGGATTATTGTGACCGAGCCCTGATCCGGGGTGACATCCGCGGATCCTCGGCGTGCACGAAGAGAGGTTTTCCGGTGAACGATATCGACCCGGAGGATAGCGGACCGATCGATTATCTCGTGGTGGAGTTCCCTGCCGACCGACGACCGGACGGATCAGCGTTGGCGATCCTCCGTGAACTCGTCGAGCAGGGCACGGTGCGAGTGCTCGACCTGGTCTTCCTTCGCAAGGAAGTGGACGGCTCCGTCGTGGCGATCGACGTCGTCGACGTCGGGCTCGAGGGCGACATCGATGTGTCGCTCTTCGCAGAGGCCTCGACCGGCCTGCTCGACCTCGCCGACATCGCCGACGCCGGGTCCGTTCTCGAACCGGGTGCTTCGGCTGCGGTAGTGGTCTACGAGAACACTTGGGCCGCACCGCTCGCAACCGCCCTGCGTCGCAGCGGAGCTCAACTCGTGGCGTCGGGCCGCATCCCTGTGCAGGGCATCCTTGCATCACTCGACGCGCTCGAAGCCTGAAACTGAAACCGAGGACAACATCATGCCCGGACTTCTCCGCGGGATCGCCCGCACCGCCGTCGTCGCCGGAACCGCGACCGCCGTGTCGAATCGAGTGTCTCGACGCCAAGGCCAGCGGTGGGCGGGGCAACAGCAACCGCAAGAGCAACCACAGCAGCAACCGCAAGCCCCGCAGAACGAGGCCCCGGTCTCCGCTCAGGCACCCCCGCCGCAGGCCGCTCCCGCCTCCGCATCGGGCGGAGGCAGCGTCGACCGGATCGCCGCGCTGAAGGATCTCGGAGAACTCAGAGCGCAAGGAGTGCTCACCGAGGAAGAATTCAGCGCCGAGAAGGCGAAGATCCTGGCGTCCTGAAACCACCCGTGAGTACTTGTTAACCGCGGGCGGTTGACAAGTACTCACGGGCGGCGGAGCCGCTACTTGACGCCACCGGCGGTCAGGCCGGACACGATGCGGCGCTGCAACAGCAGCACGATGATGACGAGCGGGATGGTCACGACCGTTCCCGCTGCCATCACGGACGTGAACGGCTCCTCGTGCGGCTTGCTGCCCGCGAATTGTGCGATGGCGACGGTGGCCGGCTGGGTCACGTCGTTGGACAGCTGACTGGAGATCAGGTACTCGTTCCACGACGCGATGAACGCGAGGATCGCGGTGGTGAACAGTCCCGGCGCGGCCAAGGGCAGCAACACCATTCGGAAGGCCTGCCGCCTGCTGGCCCCGTCGATTCGGGCGGCCTCCTCGAGTTCCCACGGCAGTTCCTTGAAGAACGCGGTGAGGGTGTAGATGGTGAGGGGCAGCACGAACGAGATGTTCGGGATGATCAGCGCCTGGTATGTGCCGAACCAGCCCATCGACGTGAACAGCTGGAACAGCGGTGTCAGGACGGCGACGCCCGGGAACATCGACGCCGCCAGGATGATTCCGAGGACGACGTGCTTTCCCCGGAAGTGCAGTCGCGCCAGCGCGTACGCGGTGCCGACACCGACGACCAGACCGATCGCGGTGGTGACGGCGCCGATGATCGTGCTGTTGACGAGTGCCCTGGCGAAGTGGTTGCCCGCCTCCGTCGAGAACACGCTCGCGAAATTCTCCAGCGTGACGTGGGTGGGCCACGGGGTGGTGTCGAACGTGTAGTCGGAGTGGCGGAAGGCGGTGACCACCATCCAGTAGACGGGGGCCAGACCCCAGACGACGATCACCGCCAGGCCCAGGTAGGTGCGGATGGAGGCGAGCGACGGTGCCCGGCGCCGGCGTGCCACCGCGGCACGGGGGATCCCCGGTGTGACGACTGCTGTGGACATGGATCAGGCCTTTCGCTGCTGCTCTTGGGTGTCGATCACGTTGACGCCCATCACCTTCACCAGTACGTAGGCGACGGCGAAGATGAACAGGAACGTGATCGTGGAGAGGGCGGACGCGCTGTTGAAACCCTGGCGCATCTGGTCGATCACCAGGATCGACAGCGTGGTGGTGGCGGTGCCGTCGCCGCCACCGCCGCCGGTGAGGATCGCCGGGAGGTCGTAGATCCGCAGGACGTCCAGCACCCGGAAGAGGACCGCCACCAGAATGGCCGGCTTGATGAGGGGCAACGTGATCGACCGGAACCGTTGCCACGCATTGGCGCCGTCCATCCGCGCCGCCTCGTACACCTCGGCGGGCACCATCTGCAGTCCGGCGAGGATCAGCAACGCCACGAACGGTGTGGTCTTCCAGGCGTCGGCGATCACGACGGCGAACCGGGCGGGCCACGTGTCACCGGTCCACAGGATCTCCGTGCCGAGCAGTTTGTTGGCGATGCCGTCGTAGGCGAAGACGAAGTACCACAGCTTCGCGGTGACGGCGGTCGGGATGGCCCACGCCACGAGAATGCTGGTGCGCAGCAGTGCCCGACCGCGGAACGCCCGGTTCATGATGGTGGCGAACCACAGTCCCAGCGCGACCTCGATGGCGACGGTGACGACGGTGAAGAACACGGTGACCCACATCGACTGCCAGAACAGCGACCCCAGAGTGCCGCCAGGGCAGGACACCGACGCTCCGGTCGTGTCGGTGCACCGCTGGAACAGCCAGTGCGTGTAATTCGACAGACCCGCGAAACCCTGGTCGACGAACTTGCCGGTGGAGGGATCGATCGTCGGGTCCTTGAACAGCGACATCACCATGGCACTGACCACCGGGTACAGAACCACGATGCCCAGCAGGATCATGGTCGGCAGGATCAGGAACATCGCCGCCTTGCTGCGGCCCTTCCGCGGTCGCGCGCCCTGCGGTTCGCCGGATCTCGCGCCGTCCCGATGTGGGGGAGCGGGCGTCTTCTCGAGCGAGAGTTCGTGAACGGTCATCGGCTGTCTCCTCTAGGACCCGGCCGCGGCGATCGCGGACTGGATGTCGGCGGCGGCCTGGTCCACCGTCTTCTCGCCTTTGATCGCGGCGTAGGCGTTGTTCTGCACGGCCCGGGTGACCGCGGGATAGAACGGGGTGATCGGCCGGGTCACGGCGTTCTCGATCGACGTCTTCAACGTGGGGAGGTACGGGTACTGCTCGATCAGCTCCGGGTCGTCGTAGACGTCGGCGCGGACGGGGGCGAGCGATCCCTGCGAGAGGAAGAATGCCTGTGACTTCTTCTCCAGGAAGAACTTCAGGAAGTCCGAGGCGGTCGCCTTGTGCTCGGAGTACACGTTGATCGCGGCGCTGTGCCCGCCGAGTGTCGAGTGACCGGGCCCGCTCTTCCCCGGCAGCGGCGCCACCGCGAACTTGCCCGACACTGCGGAACTGCCCTGACCGTCCATCAGGCTGTACGCGTACGGCCAGTTGCGCATGAACAGCAGGTCGCCGCTCTGGAGCGCCTGCCGTGCCTGCTCCTCCTGGAACGTGACGGACTCGCGGGGGATGGCACCCGAACGGTAGGCGTCGACGAGCGATTGGAGCCCCGCCTTGGCTTCCGGGGTGGTCATCGTCGGGGTCACGCCGTCCGGTCCGAGGATCGACCCGCCCGCGGTGTTGATGGCCTCGGACGCGTTGACGGTCAGCCCCTCGTACTTGGCGTACTGCCCGGCGTAGCAGCCGATTCCGGCGTGTTGCGCCGTCCCGCACGCGCCGAGGAGTTCGTCCCAGGTGGCGGGCGGATGATCCAGCAGGTCGGTGCGGTAGTAGAGCAGCGCGCCGTCACTGGTCTGCGGAGCCGCATACAGGACGTCCCCGTACGTGGCCCCCGCGACCGTCGCGGGGAGCAGGCCGGACGTGTCGATCGCCATCGGGCCCTCGAGTGGTTGCAGCCATCCGCGGGCCGCGAATTCGGCGGTCCACACGACGTCGACGACGGCGACGTCGTACCCGGAGTCGCGGGACTGGAAGTGCTGCACCAAGTCCTCGTGCTGCTGGTCTGCCTGGTCGGACTGCTCCTTGAACGTCACCTCCTCGCCGGGATGGATGGCGTTCCATTCGTCGATCAGCGGCCGGATGACGTTGGAGTTGTCCTTGCCCTGCACGTAGGTGATGGGCCCGCGGCCATCCAGGTTCTCCTTCTCCGCCTGCGCGGCTGCGTCGATGCCCTGATCGGCGCAGGACGTCGCCGCGAACAGGACGCCGACGGCCACCGCGGCGGCGGCGACGCGCTTCATCGTGATTCACCCGTGCCCGGTTCCGACAGCCACACCGCGGCGTCGGACGGGAGAACCCCGCCGGTGATGCCGGCGACCGAACCGAGTACGACGGTCAGTCGTTCGGGGAGTGCGATCGGTTCGGTGCCGGTGTTCACCCAGCACTGCACTGCGCCGCGGGCGAACGCGAGCACGTCCCGGGGAGTGTCGAGCCACTCGACGGCATGCGGGGTGTCGAAGAATTCGCGTCGCAGTTCCAGCGCCTCGCGGTACAGCGTGAGGAACGACTCGGGGTGGCCGGCCTGCGCTTCCGCGGTGTGCGGGGCCCAGTGTCCCGGCTGCGGAAGCCACGTGTCCTCCTCCGCGTCGAACGGGGAGAAGCCGTACGGCACTGCGTCGTTCGACCACGGGATCGGAACCCGGCAGCCATCCCGGCCGCGGTCGGTGAAGCCGGTCTGGAACCACGTCGGATCCTGCCGGACCTCGTCGGGAAGGTCCTCGACCTCTTCCAGTCCGAGTTCCTCGCCCTGGTAGATGTATGCGGTGCCAGGCAACGCCAGCTGCAGCAGCGCGGCCGCGCGGGCACGACGCCGGCCCAGTTCGTGGTTCGGATCCTCGAGCGCCCAGCGGGCCCGCTCCCAATCGGTTTCGACCAGGTGGTCGGGCTGCGAGCGCGAGTAGCGGGTGACGGTGCGGGGAACGTCGTGGTTGGAGAGCACCCACGTAGCGGGTGCGCCGACGGTCGCCGCCTGCTCGAGCGCGTCGTCGATCACGGCACGGATGCTCACAGAACGCCAAGGGGCGCGCAGGAAATCGAACTGGAACGCGGTGTGCAGCTCGTCGGGCCGCAGGTAGCGGGCCAGGCGGTCGTTGCCGGGTACCCAGGCCTCGGCGACGAAGACGCGGTCGGCGTAGGTGTTGGCGACGGCCCGCCAGCCCCGGTACACCTCGTGGACGGCATCCTGATCCCACGCGGGGTGGGGGTCGGTGTGTTGCGAACCGGGAAGGCGCTCACCGGCATCGGGGAGTGCGGGATCCTTGGCCAGGCCGTGGGCGACGTCGATCCGGAAACCGTCGACGCCCTTGTCGAACCAGAAGCGCAGGATGTCCTCGAACTCTGCCCGGACCTCGGGGTGCTCCCAGTTGAGGTCGGGCTGGGCGGGAGCGAACAGATGCAGGTACCACTCGCCGGTGCCCAGGCGGCTCCACGCGGGACCGCCGAACGCGCTCTGCCAGTCGTTGGGTGGCTCGTCGCCTGCCGGACCGCGCCCGGGGCGGAAGATGTAGCGGTCGCGGGCTCCGGGCTCGTCGCGGAGGGCGGCCTCGAACCAGCGGTGCTCGCTGGAGGTGTGGTTGGGCACGATGTCGAGGATCACGCGGATCCCCAGCTCGTGGGCCTCGGCGATGAACGCCTCACCCTCCGCGAGCGTGCCGTACGACGGCTCGATGTCGCGGAAGTCGGCCACGTCGTAGCCGGCGTCCGCCATCGGCGACGGGTACCAGGGATTGATCCACACGGCGTCGACGCCGAGGTCGGCGAGGTAGGGCAGCTTGGAACGCAAGCCGGTGAGGTCGCCGATGCCGTCGCCGTTCCCGTCGGCGAAGCTGCGGATGTAGACCTGGTAGACGACGGCCGTCTTCCACCAGGCCTCTGGGTGCCGGCTCGCGACGGTGGTTGCGGTCGACTCCACGGACTGGGTCATCGAATCTCCTCGGTGGGGGATGGGATGGGGAAATGTGATGCGTAAACGTTTGCGTAAATAGCGTGAGGCACGTCACAGGGGGCTGTCAACTCGAGCGGTGAGATTCTTTTTTCGCACTACAGCGTCATGGAACTTGTGAGGATTCAACGCAAATATTTGCGTTACTCGCTTACTGTAGGAACGTGATCCCCAAGCAGTCCGTCAACATGGCCGACGTCGCGCGCCGCACCGGAGTCTCGATCGCCACCGTCTCGCGCGCGTTGCGCGGCGAACGCGGTGTGTCTGAAGCGACCCGACTGCGAATTCAGAGGGCCGCCGACGAGTTGGCGTACGTCATCTCACCCGAGGCGTCGAAGCTGTCGGGCGGCGCGACGGGCCGGGTGGCCGTCGTGGTGCCGTGGATCGACGCCTGGTTCTACTCGCGGATTCTCGCCGGCATCGAACACGAACTCCGCGCCGCGGACCTGGACGTGTTGCTGTACTGCCTCGAGGAGTCGTCCCAGCGCGAATCGTTCTTCGAACGGCTTCCCTTGCGCCGCAAGGTCGATGCCGTCATCGCCGTGGCGTTTCCTCTCACCGGGCCGGAGCGGGCCCGGCTCGAGGAGATGGATGTGACCGTCGTCGTCATCGGCGCGCACGCCGGCGAGTTCCCGTCCGTCCGTATCGACGACGAACTGGCCGCGCGTCAGGCCGTCGGGCACCTGATCAGGATCGGCCACACCCGGATCGGAATGATCCGCACCGTGGACCCGGAGGGTCAGTACTGGGAGGGCGACATCGCCCGGGTGGCGGGATTCCATGCCGCTCTCGCCGACGCCGGACTCGACGACGACTGCACGGCGACCGTTCCCTGGGGAATCGAGGGCGGCGAGCGCGGCATGGAACTGCTGCTCAGCCGTGCCGAGGTGCCCACCGCGGTGTTCTGTCATTCCGACGAGGTCGCCGTCGGAGCGTTGCGCACGCTGCGACGTGCGGGGATTTCCGTTCCGGCCGGGATGTCGGTGATCGGGATCGACGATCACCCGACGGCCGAGCTGGCCGACCTGACCACGGTGCGGCAGCCGGTCGGGGAGCAGGGTGCGGCGGCCGGCCGGGCGGTCGTGGAACTGCTCAGCGGACGGGAACCGGCGGAACGGGCGGTCGTGCTCCCGACCCACCTGGTGGTTCGGGGCTCGACCGCCCGCCCTCCGGAACTCTGACGTCAGCGCACGAGACGCTCGCCCGCCGCGTCGGTGGCGAAGATCTGCGCGTGTGCCTCGTCGACGCGGACGTGCACGACCTGGCCCTTCTCGGGTGGGTTACGCCAGTCGACCCGTGCGACCAGGTTCTCGGTCCGGCCGCCCACAGTGGTGCGGCCGAACACGAATGCCTCGGAGCCGAGTTCCTCGACGACGTCGATCTCGAGTTTCAGTCCGCCGGAGTCGGCGATCTCGACGTGCTCGGGCCGGATCCCGAAGATCACCTCACGCCCGCCCGCCGCGGTGAGGGCGTCGCGGGGAACGGGAACCAGCTGGTCGCCGATCTGCACGCCGCCGTCGGTGACGGGCACGGTGAACAGGTTCATCGACGGTGAACCCATGAATCCCGCGACGAAGACGTTCGCGGGCCGGCGGTAGAGCTCGCGGGGGGACGCGCACTGCTGCAGCACGCCGCCCTTGAGGACGGCGACCCGGTCGCCCATTGTCATGGCCTCGACCTGGTCGTGGGTGACGTAGACGGTGGTGGTGCCGAGTCGGCGCTGGAGCTGGGCGATCTGGGTGCGGGTCTGCACCCGGAGTTTCGCGTCGAGGTTCGACAGCGGCTCGTCCATCAGGAACACCTGGGGTTGGCGGACGATGGCGCGGCCCATCGCCACCCGCTGTCGCTGGCCGCCGGAGAGGGCCTTGGGTTTGCGGTCGAGGTAGGCGCCGAGGTCGAGCATGTCGGCGGCTTCCCCGACGCGCTTGCGGATCTCGGCTTTGTCGGTGCCGGCGAGTTTGAGGGCGAAGCCCATGTTCTCGGCGACGGTCATGTGCGGGTAGAGCGCGTAGTTCTGGAAGACCATCGCGATGTCGCGGTCCTTGGGTTCGGCGTGCGTGACGTCGCGGCCGCCGATCAGGATCTGGCCGCCGTCGACGTCCTCGAGTCCGGCGAGCATCCGCAGGGAGGTGGATTTGCCGCAGCCGGACGGGCCGACGAGGACGAGGAATTCGCCGTCCTCGATGTGCAGGTCGAGTTGATCGACCGCCGGGACGTCCGAGCCGGGGAAGAGCCTGGTCGCGCCGTCATAGGTGATTGTTGCCATGAGAAATGAATCCCTCCACCGGCAGGAACGTGCCGGACGATCCGAGTGTTAGGGGTGTGCCGGCAGACACCGACGAGGAAGAACTATGGCCTAGATCACAGTGCTTGTCCACTTGGAGGCGAGCTGAGCTTTGTTCTCGAAAAGACGGAAGTGTGTATTGATGAAAATCCAAAGGTCCTCTACTGTCAGCGTGACACCCCTCACTCGCAGATTTGAAGAGGACACGAGACATGGCTCTGACAATTGGCATCGACGTGGGTGGCACGAAGATCGCAGCCGGCGTGGTCGACACCGACGGAGTCATCCACCGGATGGTGCGTCGTGACACCCCGTCCCACGATGCGCGCCGTGTCGAGAACGTCATCGCCGAACTCGTCCGCGACCTGGCGGATACCCACCCGGTGCAGGCGGTCGGCATCGGCGCGGCCG
Source organism: Rhodococcus jostii RHA1 (assembly GCF_000014565.1). NCBI lineage: Bacteria > Bacillati > Actinomycetota > Actinomycetes > Mycobacteriales > Nocardiaceae > Rhodococcus > Rhodococcus jostii. The sequence continues at coordinate 4,503,157 of NC_008268.1, forward strand.
GCTTCGTCGCCGCGGACCTCAGCACCGTGCTCTTCGCCCCGAATCTGGCCTGGCGCAACGAGCCTCTCGGCGAGGTGGTCGAAGCGGCGTGCGGACTGCCGACGGTGGTGGAGAACGATGCCAACGCCGCGGCATGGGGCGAGGCGCGCTTCGGGGCCGGGCGGACGGGGCAGACCGTCGTCGTGCTCACGGTCGGAACCGGGATCGGCGGCGGCATCGTCGTCGACGGCGTGCTCCATCGCGGCAAGTTCGGTGTGGCCGCGGAATTCGGGCATCTCAATGTCGAACCGCACGGTCGCCGATGCGGCTGTGGCAACCACGGCTGCTGGGAGCGTTACGCCAGTGGCCGGGCGCTCGTCCGCGAGGCGCAGGATCTGGCGAACGTCTCGCCCGGTTTCGCCGCCGACCTCCTGGCCCGCGCCGGCGGACGGGCGGACGCCATCACGGGCCTGCACATCACCGCGGCCGCGCAGGAAGGTGACCCCGCCGCGCTCGAGTGTTTCCGGGTGATCGGTTCCTGGCTGGGTCATGGCATGGCGGACATCGCGGCGTTCTTCGACCCCGACCTGTTCATCATCGGCGGGGGAGTGTGCGAGGCGGGCGAACTGCTGCGCGGTCCCGCCGCCGCCGCGTTCGAGAACCGTCTCACCGGACGCGCACACCGACCGGTCGCCGAGGTGCGACTGGCTGAACTCGGCGCGAACGTCGGCATCGTCGGCGCCGCCGATCTGGCCCGGGAACGAATTCTCGGGCTCGCACACAACGGCTCACGAGTATCTGGAGGAGTGCAATGTCCAATCGGTTGAGTCTTCCCATTCCGGTCGCCGAGGTGTGGGACTGGCAGAGGGACGCCGCGTGCCGCGGCTACGAGTCGTCCACGTTCTTCCACCCCGACCGCGAACGTGGCCGGGCTCGCGAGATGCGGGACTTCCGCGCCAAGATGATCTGCCGCGGATGCCCCGTCCTGGTGCAGTGCCGGGAGCACGCGCTCAGTGTCGGTGAGCCGTACGGTATCTGGGGTGGACTCTCCGCGAACGAGCGTGAAGAACTGCTCGCCAATCACCACGGCCGGGTGGACGAGGCCGTCGCGGAATCCTTCGGCTTCGATCTGGCGCGCCAGGCCTGAGCGGGAGCGGTCAGCTTCCGGCGGGCAGCATGACCACTCGGCTGTTGTCGGTGTCCGCGACGTACACGTCGCCTCGGCTCGACACGGCGATCCCCTCCGGCTGGTCCAGCTCGGAGAACGGGAGAACCTCCTGCTCGTCCGAACCGGCGGCCAGTCGCAGAATGCGATTGTGGTTCTGATCGATGGCGTACACGGTTCCCTCGTCGTCGACCGCGACACCACCGACGCTCTGGAGATCGGTGAACGGCAGGTAGCTCTGGGCATGGGTGGCGGCGTTCCACGCGAGAACCTTGTTGGGTGTGCCGACGTAGAGATCCCCGTGTTCACTGACGGCGACGGCGAACGGGCCGATCACCGTCAGCGGCACCGCGACGGGAGCCGCGGTGACGTCGTGCAGCGACATCACCCGATTGTTCAGCGTATCGGCGACATACAGCGTGGCGTCCGGCCCGAGTGCGATTCCGAACGGCTGGTCGAGTCCGGCGAACGGCAGCGGCACCTGGGTGCTGCCGTGCAGCATCGTCACGGTGTTGGTCACCAGATCGGAGACGTAGACGTCGCCGGACGCACTGACCGCGACTCCCTGCGGAACCTCGAGTCCGGTGAAGGGAAGAACTGTCTGCTCGTACGTCCCGGCGCTCACTTTCAGGACCTGTTTGGCCGCGCTGTCGGCGATGTACAGGTCTCCGGTGCCCGAGACCGTGAGCCCTGCCGGACCCTGTAGACCGGTCAGCGGGAGCACGACCTGCGCGCTCGTCGACTCCTCTCCCGGCCAGGCGACATAGGCGACGGCGGCGACGACGAGGACGAGGACGCCGGCCAGCAGCGCGGCGAGCAGTCGGCGCGTCCGCCGCCCCGCGACCGGTGTCGGTTTCGTGGGCACCGCACCCGGCACGGTGTCGGGACGGGTCACGTCCGGACCGCTCGCGCGGGTGGTCGAGGCGGGGTCGACCAGGGCAGCAGGCCGGGTCACGTGGCCGGGCCCGGACCACTCGATCGCGCGGACGGCGTCGCTGAACTCACGACAGGTCGAGTAGCGATCTTCGCGGTTCTTGGCCAAGGCGCGCGCGACGACCGCATCGACACCGGTGGGCAACCCGGGGCGCACCACGCTCGGCTGGGGAATCGGTCCGTTCAGATGGCCGTGCATCACCGAGGACGCGGTGTTGCCGGGGTACGGCGGTTCGTTGGTGAGCAGGTGGAAGAAGGTGCAGCCCAACGCGTAGATGTCGACGCGATGGTCGAGTTTCTCGCCCTCGATCTGCTCGGGCGCGGCGTAGTGCAGGGTCGCCACCAACATCCCGGTGCGGGTCAGCTGATGTGTTTCGTCCAGGGCCTTGGCGGTGCCGAAATCGGTGAGCAGGACCCGTTCTGGGTCGCCCGGCGCGAGCAGGATGTTCGCCGGCTTCACGTCGCGGTGCAGAATCCCGGCCTCGTGGGCGTAGTCGAGTGCCTTCCCTGTCTCGCTGACGATGTGGACGGCGCGCTCGACGTCCAGGGCGCCGGAGCCGAGCGCTTTCCTGGCGTCGCTGCCGGGAACGTACTGCATCGCGATCCACAACCTGCCGCCTTCGCGGCCGCGGTCGTGGACGGTGACGATGTTGGGATGGTCGAGATGCGCGGCGTGGTCTGCTTCCGATTCGAAGCGTGACCGGACGTAGTCGTCGTTCGTCCACGACGTGTCGAGCAGTTTGAGGGCGATCTTGCGCGGCAGGTTGGGATGCTGGGCGAGGTAGACGGTGCCCATGCCGCCTCGTCCCAGAACCCGTTCGATCACGTAGCCGGCAAACACCGTGCCCGGTTCGAACTCGCCGCTCACATCGGCTTCACCGCCTCCCGGGTCACTCCAACCATTGAACCCCGACGCCGGGTCAGTCCGGTAGCCGCCGCATCTCGATGACGGTCAGTCCCAGCGCGTCGAAGCGTGCCAGCATGCCCCGGAGATCCGTCGGGCTGTCGACCGGGCCGTAGAGCGTGGTGTCACCGGTCGTGACGTCCGAGACGTCCAACTCGGGGAACGCGGCCAGCACCCGATCGGAGAGGGCGCCGCTGATCAGGAAGGCGTACCTGACCTTGCCGGGCCAGTTCGATTCAGGACGCACCACGGTGGGCTCCTTCATTCGCATCGTCGTTCCAGAACTCGGTCAGCCGTAAATTTCAGGGTGACCGACGAAACGGCAACGCGCCTCACCCGCAAGTGGTGAACCGGCTCAGAGCAAGCCGTTGTGTTGCGCGGCGGCGATGGCGTCGCGGCGGGAGGTGACGCCGAGCTTGCGGTAGATCCCGCGCAGGTGGGTCTTCACGGTGTTCACCGACACGCACAGATCTGCGGCGATCTGCTCGGCGGTCCGCCACGACGGAAGTTCCACGAGGAGTTCCAGTTCGCGGGGAGTCAACATGTCGGACGCAGCACTCTCCGACCGCGGGAACGACGCCCGGAGCCTCTCCGCGAAGGGTTCGAGGACACCGAACCGGCCGGTGCTCCGCACCAGTAGTTCCCGGATCTGCGGTCCGCAGTCGTGGAACGGGCGCAACGCCGACTGCGGTTCGGCGAGACGCAACGCCTCGGTGAGCGCGCTGTGGGCTCGTGAATCATGTTTGCGGGCAAGCGCGATGGACGCGTCGACGAGCCACGCCGCGATCAGGTTGGTTCCCGCCGCGCACTCCAGTTCACCGTCCAGGACGGGTTGGAGTGTCTTACGTGCCAGGTCGAGGCGATGGAGGTGCAGATGGACGATCGCCTCGACGACGGCTGTGTCGCCGGTGGGTCCGAGGAGGGCATGCGTCTCGGACGCCAGCTCGTGCGCCCACCCGGTCTCGCCGGCGAACAGATAGGCGTACTGGATGGCAGGCAGCAGCACCGCCCGGATGCCGGGCGGGACCGGCAACGAGGACGACACGGGGCTCTCCGCGTGCAGCGTTGTCACCGAACTGTGCCGGTTTCCGGTCTCGTCGAGACCGAACAGGGTGGCGGCGCCGTCGGCGAAACCCGCCGTCTCGGTATGTGCGCGATGCAGTGCCTCGGCGGACTCGGCGGCGAGACGTGCGGCATCGGGGTCCATCCGAATGTAGCGGCACCAGGAGTCGATGAGCTTCGCCAGCTGGAATGTCGGGTCGCTCGTTGCGGAATGGGTCCGGCCGATCGCCAGTGCCTCGTCGGCCAGTGCGGACGCCCGCACCACGTCCCCCCGCGACATCGCGACGCCGCCGAGAGTTCCCAGGCAGTACATGACGCCCAGCGGCACATCGCCGAGTCGAGCGTGGGCAAGCGACTTCCCGAGCACGACCTCCGACTCGTCGTTCCGCCCGAGGAACAGCAGCGCGCGCCCTTCCTGGAGCAGGACGAACGCGTCGAGATCGGGATCGCCGCTCGATCCGACACCGACATTGCGCAGCCGGTTCAGGGCGGTCTCGATGCCCCCGGTGCCGATCGCGGTCTGCACCCGGAGCGATTCGCGGAGCAGCAGGTGTACCCGGGACTCGGCGGCGCCGTCCACCAGCAACCCCGACCGCCTGCGGTCGAGAAGCTCGAGGGTGGACGTGGCCACCGGGATGTTGCCCGATGCGAGCGCCGCGGCGGCGCGGATGAGCCGCGCCGACGGGTGGTCCTGCGAAGATCGGGGCGCCCGGGTGAGGAGCCGGTCGACGGCCTCCCCATGACCTCCGACGATCAGGGCCAGCGAAGTCCGGGCGAGCAGCGCCACGATCTCGTCGTGGTCACCGGAGTTCACCGCGTGCTCGAGTGCGAGCAGCGCGTCCCCGAATTCGTCGTGCCAGTGGGCGGCCGTCAATTCGAGATGCTCGACTTCGACGTGCCCGATCCGGCTGATCTCCGCCCGCAGATAGCTCCGCAGCAGCGGGTGGTAGCGATAGTGAGTGGGGCTGTCGGTGATTCTGCTGATCAGAAAATTGTGGTGTTCGAGCCAGTCGATGTTGCCGTGCGCATCCGTGCACCCCGTGAGCTTCTCCGCGAGTTCGACTGTGAACGAGACGGGTACGGACGTGCGCAGGAGGAATTCGCGCATCTCGTCGGTCTGGCCGGCGAGGACCTCTTCGATGAGATAATCGGCGACCGCCCGGCGGTCGCCCGTGAACTCGGCGATCAACCGGCTCGGATCCGGATGTCCTTCCAAAGACATTCCCGCCAAACGAATTCCGGCAGCCCAACCCTCCGTGCGATCCATCAGCGCGTCGAGATCGTCCGCGCTCAGCACGACGTCGTGCTCGTCGAGCATCTCGGCCGCCTCGTCGGACGTGAAGGCGAGATTCTTGGCCGTGAGCGTGAACAGCTTGCCGTCCAGGCGAAGTCGCTGCAATGCCAGCGGCGGCTCGAACCGTCCGATGATGACCATTCGCAGCATCGGAGGTTGCCAGCGCACGAACGACTCGAGGTCGGTGAGTACGTCGGTGTCGCGGAGGAGGTGGGCGTCGTCGATGACCATCCAGATGTTCTCGCCGAGTTCGTGCAACGCGGCCGACAACTGCGCGCCGAGGTCCGGTGCCTCGGAATCGAGCCCGGCGCATGCCTTCTGCACGCGAGCATTCCCGGTGTCGGTGAGTGAGCGGAGGATCGCCCGGTGGACTACGTCGAGGTCGTTGTGCCGCTCCTCGATCGTGAGCCAGGCAATGGTCGGAGCGTCGCCCGCGGCGAGCAGTTCCCGCACCCAGTCGCCCACGGCCCGCGTCTTTCCCGACCCGGCCGGTGCGCAGACGAGCGCCACCGGGCAGGGGTGGGCGTCGTCGGTGAGCGCTTCGGTGAGCATGGTGTGCAGGCGGGTCCGGGTAACCGTCCGACCCCCTGCACTCGTAGGTATTCGAGTGCTCAGATGAAATTCGCCGAGAGGTGCTGCCGTCACGCCGACCCCCAATTCTCGCTGCACCGAGAAACGATCTTCGACAAACGCCAATCCCGGACGCCGTTGGCCGGTGGGACGATTTTAGCGAGAATGCGCTGTCTTGTGTGGGTGAACGTGTTTTACCGAACGGGAACGCCACGCTGTCGTGCTGGTGTTCGGACTACTTCGTCATCGCGATCCTGCACCCGATTCGGAGTTCGTCACTCCGCGGGGACCTGAGAAAATTAGCCAAAGCCGCGTTGCAGGCGTGAGCCTGCGGAAGCATTCGACACACTCGTCAACGGAAGTAGACAGCATGCACACACAAGTGGTGCCTGCCGCGGGCCCACCCGATCACGAACTCGATGCGTTGCGGGCCGAGGTGCGAACGTTCCTGCGCGAGCAGATCGACGCCGGCGTGTTCACACCCGGTGTGGACACGTGGCTCACCAGGTGGAATCCGGACTTCACGAAGGCCCTCGCAGCCCGCGGCTGGCTGGGCATGACGATCCCGGCGGAGTACGGCGGGCAGGGCCGCACGTTCATGGAGCGGTTCGTCGTCACCGAAGAACTGCTGGCCGTCGGCGCGCCCGTCGCCGCACAGTGGGTCGCGGACCGGCAGGCCGCGCCGTCGCTGCTCACCTACGGCACCGAGGAACAGAAGCAGCGGTTCCTCCCCGGAATCGCGGGCGGCGAGATCAGCTGGGCGATCGGAATGAGCGAACCGGAATCGGGCTCCGACCTCGCGAGCGTCCGCACGAAAGCGGTCCGGGTCGACGGCGGCTGGCGGATCACCGGGACCAAATTGTGGACGTCCGGCGCCCACCGGGCCGACGCGTTCTTCGCTCTCGCGCGGTCGGCTCCGCTGGATCCGGCGCAGCGCCACGCCGGGCTCAGCCAGTTCATCGTTCTGCTCGACTCCCTGGGGGTGCAGATCAGGCCGATCCTGTCGATGTCGGGCGATCACCATTTCAACGAGGTGATCCTCGACGACGTGTTCGTGCCGGACGAGTTGCGGCTCGGCCGCATCGGCGAAGGCTGGAAGCAGGTCACGTCCGAACTCGGGTTCGAATGCAGTGGCCCGGAACGTTTCATGTCCACGTTCCCGATCCTCGCCGCGATGGCCGAGGAAACCCGGGAGGGACGGCAACCGGCCGATGCCCGCATCGGAGCGCTCGTCGCCCGGACCTTCGGACTCCATCACATGTCCTGTGCGGTGTCGGAGGCACTGGGGCGTGGTGACGACGCCGAACTCGGCCTCACGAGGCTCACCGGCCCCGAATCCGAGGGCGGCAGCGACGCCGGGTGGACGGAGTCGGTGTACCTGATGGCGGCCGCGGGCGCGGCCGATCTCCCGATCGCCGAGAACGATCTGCTCGCGGGATGCTGCTCGGCAGGTCCGGGTGCCCGACCGCGAACTCCGGCCCCGCCGTGGTCCGCACCGCAGCCGTGCCGTGCTGGACGCCGACGGCACTGCAAGGCACGTCCCGTGGGCACGCTCGGCGGATGCGCTGGTGGGGCTGTGGGAGGCGGACGGAACGTGGCGGGTCGCCGAATTCGCCCGCTCGGACCTCGAGGTGACGGAGGCGGCCAATCTCGCGTCGATGCCGCGGGATCACGTCCGGGTCGACCTGTCCGCACAGCAGGGCACACCGGTGCCGGCGGACGTGGTGACCGAGTTCCGCCGCCGCGGCGCACCGGCCCGGGCGCTTGCGATGGCCGGGAACCATGGAACGCGTCCTGACCCTCGTCGTCGAACACACCTCGGCGCGCGCACAGTTCGGTCGCGCGGTGGGCAAGTTCCAGGCGGTGCAGGCCATGGTCGCCGACATCGCTGCGGAGGGCGCCCTGGCACGCGCCCCGCCGACGCCGCGGTATCGATCGCCGAGGAACACGGGTTCGGAAGCTCGGAGGCCGGTTTCGCCGTCGCCGGGGAACGTGGCCTGTGGCGGCTCATCGCCTACGGCGTGACGATCGGGAACGCGCTGTCGGGTGCGTCGAGGAGTTCCGTGAGGACCAGGAGTTTCGACGGGTCACCCGTCACCTCGATGCCCTCCAGCCCCTTGCCGGCGAACAGTCCGAGCAACTGCATCTTCGTCAGGGTCAAGGAGACGTCCGGTTGCGTCGTGGTCCTCGGCGCGACCGTCTGGATGAGCGCACCGTTGGACAGCGACGTCCGGTAGTGCGCTTCGGGTTCGGTGAAGTGCCACTCCGCGACGAGGGACTTGTCCCAGGCACGTGGGCCATTGATGCGGAGGGCGACGGAGTCGAAGATCTGCTCGATCGTCAGGGCGCTCAGCATGTCTGCGCCGAGGTCGCTGAGCGGCGGGGCGACGATGCCGCCGCGCAGTTCGAGTGCGCCCGTGAGGTAGAAGTTGCGCCACGTCGCGTTCTCCGCACCGAATCCGAGTTGTTCGTACGTGCGGGCAAGCAGTTCTTTCGCGTCGCTGTCCGACGGGTCGGCGAACACCGCATGCTTCGAGAGTTCGGCGGCGAACCGGAAGTCGCCGTCGTCGAAATACCGTTGAGCCTTGGCCCGGACCTCGCTCTGGCCGCCCATGCACTCGACGTACCGTGTCGCGACGTTCTCCGGCGGGTGCTGCCACAGCGACGTCGGGTTGCCGTCGAACCAGCCCATGTACCGCTGGTAGATCGCTTTTACGTTGTGGCTCACCGAGCCGTAGTAACCGCGTGCGTGCCAGGCGGATTCGAGGGCAGGCGGAAGCGGGAAGTCCTCGGCGATCTCGGTTCCCGTCATCCCGGTGTTGAGCATCCGCAGGGTCTGGTCGTGCAGGTACTGGTACAGGTCGCGCTGCTGCGACAGGAATGTCACCACCCGGTCGCGACCCCACGTCGGCCAGTGGTGGGAGGCGAATGCGACGTCGTAGCCGCTGTCGAACATCTCGATCGCCTGGTCGAGGTACCGCGACCAGGCGCGGGGGTCCCGGACCAGCGCGCCCCGCAGCGTGAGGAGATTGTGCAGATTGTGGGTGGCGTTCTCCGCCATACACAGTGCCCGGTGGTCGGGGAACAGGAAGTTCATCTCGGCGGGCGCCTCCGTTCCCGGCGTCACCTGAAAGACGATCCGGATGCCGTCGACGGTCTCCTCCTGGCCGGTGTGGGTGATGTCGACGGTCGGGGGGATCAGTCCGGGCCGACCCGCCGAGGTGTTCGTTCCGAGCCCCGCCCCGAGGTGCCCGCGCGGGCCCTTGGGGAGCAGCGGTCCGTACATGTAGGTGGCGCGCCGGCCCATTGCCGTTCCGGCATAGACGTTCTCGGATACCGCGTGTTCGAGGAAACCTTCGGGGGCGAGGATCGGGACGTCGCCGCGACCGTCCGGGAGAACGCCGACGACGCCACCGAAGTGATCGATGTGGGAGTGCGTATAGATGACTCCGGTGACGGGCCGGTCGCCACGGTTTTTCCGGTACAGCGCGAGCGCGGCGGCCGCCGTTTCCTGCGAGATCAGCGGGTCGATCACCAGGACGCCAGTCTCGCCCTCGACGATCGTCATGTTGGACAGGTCGATTCCGCGTAGCTGGTAGATGCCCTCGGTGACTTCGTACAGACCGTTCTTCGCGCACAGTTGCGACTGACGCCACAGGCTCGGGTGGGCGGTGTCCGGGCAGTCACCGTTCAGGAACGAATACTCCTGCATGTCCCACACCACGCGACCGTCCCCACTCGTGACGGTGCAGGGGTCGAGGCGGTCGACGAAACCGCGGTCGGCGTCCTCGAAATCGGTGGTGTCCGAGAAATCGGGTGTCATGATTCTTCCTTCTCGTGTCGCGGTGGGGAGGGGGCAGGAACCGGTGCAGGGGGAGTGGGAGCGCTGCTGAGGATCGTGTTCACCCACCGCGTGGACGGGTCGATGTCGATCAGCAGCGCCTTCGCCATCAACGACAGCGGGATTGCCAGGATCGCGCCGAGCGGCCCGAGGATCCACGCCCAGAACACCAGCGACAGGAACGTGAACGTCACGGACAGGCCCACCGCGTCACCGACGAACTTCGGCTGGATCACCGACTGGATGATGACGTTGATGACGCTGTACACGACGATGACCGTCAGCATCAGTCCCGGACCGCCCTGGAGCAGCGCGAGCAGGGCCGGCGGAACCAGCCCCAGGATGAACCCGACGTTCGGGATGTAGTTGGTGATGAACGACAGCAGTCCCCACAGGATCGGCAGCGGAATTCCCAGCGCCCACAGTGCCCCCGTGTCGATGACGGCGACGATCAGCCCGAAGACCGTGGACACGATCAGGTACGTGCGGGTGCCGGCCGAGAACGACGTGAGAGCGGTGGCGATGTCGGGACGCATCTGCGTGACGATCCGCATCCGCGCACCGTAGGAACTTCCGTCGACGGCCATGAAGAGCAGAAGGGCGAGGACGAACAGAAGATTCGAGAAGATGCCCAGCATCGACTGCAGGATCCCCTCCACGAAGCCGAAGACCTTGCCGTAATCCACCTGGGAGAGCAGGGTCTGGGAATCGGTCGAGTTCACGCCGTTGCTGTTCAGGAAACTCTGGGCGTCATCGATGAGGGCGGTGAAGTCGTCCGCGTACTCCGGTAGGAGCGTGGCGAGTTGGGCAACCGACAAGGCCAGCGACAGCACGAGGACGAGAATGATGCTGTTGACGACCAGGATCGCCGCGATCGTGGCGAGCCAGGTCGGGAGACCCTTTCGGTGAAGCCATTCGGGCAGCGGGTGAACCGCGACGGTCAGCATGAGAGCGAGAAAGATCGGGCCGACTATCGACGCGGCCACCTGTATGCCGGCCACGGTGACGACGAGTGCGGCCAGGCCGAGGATCACGATCAGACCCCGCGGCATCGACCACTGAGAATCCGGCGCCGCGCCGGATACGTCCTGCGGATCGGTCATCGCGTGTCCCTTCGCAACAATCGGCCAACCGGGATGCCCCGAATCGACTGTTGCACCCGACCGGCGACGACACATCATCCGTTGCAGATGAGGATCACCCGGCGCGGATGATGCCGATGCCATCGCGAAGCCGCACGATTCCACTGTTCGAGCACATCCTTTCGAGAAGGGCATGGACATGACGACAAATCCGGAGTCCAGGACCACCAGCCCTGTCAAACAGGGCTTTGCCGCGGGAACGTCGCTGGCAGCGGCGATATTACTGCTGACCGTCGGCGTGATCTCCTTCTTCCAGGGCATCGCCGCGGTCGCCTCCGACAACCTGCTGGTCATCGGTGTCCAGTACACCTACCAGTTCGACACCACCGCATGGGGATGGATCCACATCCTTCTCGGCGTCGTTCTGGTCATCAGCGCGATCGGCCTCATGACGGGCGCCACCTGGGCCCGTGTCGTGGCCGTCTGCATCGCCGCGCTGTCGATCCTCGCGAACTTCCTCTGGCTGCCCTACTACCCGCTGTGGTCGATCCTGATCATCGCGCTCGATGTCGTCGTGATCTGGGCGGTCACCACCTGGGATACCGCCAGGGACTAGGACGATGACGACGTGGTGAGCTCCGCGACCGGCACTTGGCCGGTATTCGGCTCGCTGCAGGAGTATCGGAAAGGGTGGGTCAGGCCCGACGTCATCGCGGGCCTGACCGTGTGGGCCGTGCTGGTCCCGGAGGCCCTGGCCTACGCGACCATCGCGGGAGTTCCCCCTGTCGTCGGTCTGTACGCGGCGATACCGGCCCTGGTCCTCTACGCCGCGGCAGGCAGTTCCCGGCATCTGGTGGTCGGGCCGATGTCGGCGACGGCCGCCCTGTCGGCCGCGATCGTCGCGCCGCTCGCCGGGGCGGACGGTGGCAAATACGCCGCCCTGACAGCGGTGCTGGCAATCGCCACCGGCATCGCCGGGCTGCTCGCGGGGCTCCTGCGTATGGGCTTCATCGCGGCGTTCATCTCGGAGCCGGTGCTGAAGGGCTTCATCGTCGGGCTGGCTCTGACCATCATCGCCGGGCAGGTGCCTGCCCTGTTGGGAGTGGAGAAGGAGCACGGCAACTTCTTCGAACAGGCCTGGGGGGTCATCACCCAGCTGGGCGACGTCGACTGGGGCACATTCGTCGTCGGTGTGCTCAGTCTCGTCGTGGTGCTCGGATTCACACGGTGGCTGCCGCTCGTGCCCGGTTCGCTGCTGGCCGTCCTCCTCGGTATCGCCGCGGTCGCCGTGTTCGGTTTGGACGGTAGAGGTGTCGACATCGTCGGTCACATCGACTCCGGTCTGCCGTCGGTGGGATTGCCGGGCGGTGTCGGATTCGACGACTACGTCGACCTTCTCGGGCCCGCAGTGGGCGTGCTGCTCATCGGGTTCGCGGAAGGGCTCGGTGCCGCGAAGACGTACGCCGCGAAAGAGGGCTACGAGGTGGACCCAAACCGGGAACTCCTCGGCCTCGGCGTCGCCAATCTCGGCTCCGGGCTGTGCTCGGGGATGGTGGTGAACGGCAGTCTCTCCAAGACGGCGGTCAACGGCGGGGCCGGCGCCAAGTCGCAGGTCAGCGGTCTCCTTGTCGCGGTCCTCACCGTGGTGACCCTGCTGTTCCTCACCGGACTGTTCGAGAAACTTCCCGAGGCGACGCTGGCGGCGGTGGTCATCGCCGCCGTCATCGAACTCGTCGACATCTCCGCGCTGCGCCGGCTCTACGGGGTGTGGACCGAAAGGCTCGGCAGCATCTACGGATACGCCGCGCGCGCCGATTTCGCAGCCGCCCTCGCCGCCATGGTGGGCGTGCTCGTGTTCGACACCCTGCCCGGACTCGTCATCGGCATCGGGGTCTCCATGCTGTTGTTGCTCTACCGCTCGTCCCGTCCCCACGTCGCGGCGCTGGCGAAGGAAGGGTCGCTGTGGGTGGACGCCGAGCGTCACCCCGACCTCCCGACCACCCCGCACGTGGTCGTGGTGCGCGTCGAGGCTGGACTGTTCTTCGCGAACGCCGATCACGTCAAGGACCGCATCGAGGACCTGTGCACCGACGACACGCGAGTGGTGGTAATCGACGCCGAGACGTCGCCGTTCGTCGACGTCAGTGCCGCGCAGATGCTCGTGCAGTTGCGGGATGTGCTCGCACGCAGTGGAATCGAGCTTCGTGTGGCGCGGGACATCGGGCAGTTCCGCGACACGATTCGAACCTCGGGTTCGGACGCGACCCCCGTCGGCCTCTACCCGACCGTGCGAGAGGCTCTCGCGGAACCGGACCCACAGTAGGCGCTCCGCACCCGTGAGTGGTTGACGAGTCTCTGGACTCGCAGACCACGCACGGGCGGCGGAGCCGTACGGAACAGGAGACAGTAGTGAGCGCAGGATTGCAGGAACTCGCCGCGAAGGCGTGGGTGTACGGTTTTCCGCTGGTGTTCGACCTCGACCAGGTGAACCGCTTCGTGTCGGAGGGGATGGGGAGCCTCGACGCGGGACCCTTCAACAAGTTCAGCCACGCCCGCACACTCGCCGGGCCGCAGGACACGTTCGTCTCGGTCAACAACGACACCATCTATTCGATCGCCCAGATCGACCTCGGCCACGGACCGCAGTTGCTGCGAGTCCCGGACGCCGGTGGGGCGTACTACGTGCTGCAATTCGTCGATGCGTGGACCGACAACTTCGCGTACGTCGGCAAACGCGCGACGGGAACGGCGGCCGGCCGTTACCTGCTGACCGGTCCCGGGTGGTCCGGTGAGGTCCCCGACGGCGCGACGCAGATCGCGTTCCCCACCGCGGTGGGCACCGTCATCGGCCGCTGGGCCTGCGACGGCGAGGCCGACCTGGAGCGGGTGAAGGGATTGCAGTCGGCCCTCACGTTGGAACCCGTCTGCGACCAGGACCCGGCGGAGGGCCTGCCGGTACCCGACCCGAATGTCCCCGAGGAACTTCAGTTCTGGGAGAAGCTGCGGGTGTACTCGCAGGCGTACCCGCCCGCCGCGCAGGACCTCGTCGCGCAGCAGGCGTTCGCCCCGCTCGGGTTGCTCGAGACGGGGCAGTCGCCGTACCTCGAAGCGCCGCCGGACCTCGCATCCGTGCTCACCGCTGGTGCCGAGGCCGGGCGCCAATCACTGGTCGCCGCACTGAAATCGGGTGCAGGAAGCGAGGTGGTCAACGGCTGGCAGTTGATGTACCACGCCTTCGATTACAACGACGACTTCTTCGAGATCGGCACCCTCGACTCACCCGAGTGGCGGATCGAGGACCGCTCGAAGGCGCTGGGACTGCGGGCCGGCGCCGCGATGGCGGGGCTGTGGGGAAACCATGGTTACGAAGCCGCATACGCACCGATCTACCACGACAGCGAAGGCAACGAACTGTCCGGCGAGCACACCTACACACTCACGTTTGCGCCGACCCCACCGGTCGACGCGTTCTGGTCGATCACCATGTACGACCTCCCGGACTTCTACCTCGTCGACAATCCGATCGACCGTTACTCGATCGGTGACCGCACGCCGGGACTGGTGTTCGCGGACGACGGTTCGCTGACCATCACACTCAGCGCGGACGCCCCGGCCGATCCGGTGGCCCGCGCCAACTGGCTGCCGACACCGGCAGTCGGGTTCCGGCCGCTGCTCCGGATGTACAGCCCGAAGCCGGAGGTGTTCGACGGAACGTTCGAGATCCCGCCCTTCGTGAAGACCAGGTGATCAGGGGGCGCAGGTGATCGGACTGATCTGAGTGCGAACGTCGTACGACGCCGCCGACACGTAGTCGTCCCAGTCGGGAAGGAGCAGGACGACGCGCAGTTCTCCCATCGCGGGTCGGTGACCGATCCTCGACAGCAGAGTTCCCACGCAGTCGATGGCCTGCATCAGGGCGTCACCCACCCGGACCCGCATCCGCACGAGGACATCCGCCTCGCACGAGGTGCGCCAGCTTCGGCAGGTCGATCCGACACAGCATCCCGCCGGTGCCGGTCCACCGGATGGTTGACGACCAGGCCCGCCGTGAAGACGAAGAAGCCCAGGAACATCCCGAAGGAGTTCCACACCAGCGGGTCGTCGCGGAACAGCGTCAGTCGCGGGGTCAGCGTCGTGGCACCGAACTGACCCACCAGGAACAGCAGCGAGAACACCACGCTCGCCGGCGTGATGACGGCGCCGGCGAGAGTGAACAGCAGGGTGGCCACGCTGGTGCCGCTCGTCCGGGGACCGATGTCGAGGGTGGGGAGCGCGAGGCCGAGGAGGAAACCGCCGAACAGATAGCCGAGCTGGACGAGCCCCAGTCGCAACGGCGGCCGGCGGCGAAGCGCGCGCAGAACAGGTCGCGAATCCGATCCGGACCGGGGGAACTCGGCTGCTCTGTTCACGGCGTCCCCTTCGCCCTCCGATGATCCCGAATCGGCGGTAGGGTTCGTGCCGATTCGAGGGGGGATCGAGTGAAGAAAGTTGCCGCGGCGCTCCTGTGCGCCGTGATCACGTCCGGGTGCGCGCACAGCGTGTCGGGGACTGCGGGGGCGTCTCCGCTGCAGGAACTGAGCACCGGGCAGCAACGGCACATCCACGTCGAGAACGCGCTCCGCGACGCCGATCCGTGCGGACTGCTCGACGTGGCCGCGGTGCGGGGCGCCGGAACAGTCCAGCAGTACGGGACCGCCGTGCAACTGCCGGTGTGTTCGGCGTTGATGGCCGGGCCCGGCGGCGCGACCACCTACGTGGAGTTGTCCCTGCTGCCGTCGATGCTGCCCGACGCGGCGCTGACCCGGCCGGAGACGGTCGACGGGGTGACCGTCTACCGCGGTGCGGGCGCCGACCAGATGCGCGGGACGTGTGAGCGCGTCTTCCGGCTGAACCTCGGAACCGACCGGGAACAGGTGGAAGGGCAGCTGGCGACCGTCCGCGCCGGAACCGTCGCCGGCCAGGACGCCTGCCCGATCGCCGACGCGGTGCTGGACTCGGCGATCGACAGGATGCGGTCGGGACTGCCCGCTCGCGACGCCACGTCCGCGCATCAGGTGGCGCTCGCGGTCCACGACCCGTGCGAAGTACTCGACGTGCTGGGCGCCACGGCGGGCGGACGCGTCGTCGATCCGGAATCGCCGCCCACCCCGTTCGACTGCGTGCTGTTTCCGAACCCGAATCGGGTGCCGGGGAGTGAGGTGACCGTGTCGTTCACGCTGTCGCCGGTCAAGGAAAACCGACCACCCGTTCCCGCCGAGCCGGAGACGGTCGGCGACCGATGCCGGTGGACGAGCCCGATGGGCGAGCCGATCGACATCACACGGCCCGGAGCGGGCGTCGACGAGTTCACCCGCAGGCTCGGTCACGCCGGTGCAGTCGTCACTGTTCACGGGCCGAACTGCGCGGCCGTGGCGAGGGTCGCGGACGCCGCGAACACGGCGTTCGGATAGGCGTCCGAACGGACTCACCCGGGATCAGATTGGACTCCGCCGGTAAGCTCGACAGCTGGACCAGTACAGATTCATCGACCTGGAGGTAGAAACGCGTGGCTCTCGTCGTCCAGAAGTACGGCGGATCCTCGGTGGCAACCGCCGAGAGAATCCGACGAGTGGCTGAACGGATCGTCGAGACCAAGAAGGCCGGCAACGATGTCGTCGTCGTGGTTTCAGCGATGGGGGACACCACTGATGAGCTGCTCGATCTGGCTCAGCAGGTGTGCCCAGCCCCACCCGCCCGCGAAATGGACATGCTGCTGACCTCCGGTGAGCGCATTTCCAATTCTCTCGTCGCGATGGCAATTCATTCGCTCGGTGCGGAGGCCCGTTCGTTCACGGGCTCCCAGGCGGGCGTCATCACCACCGGTGCTCACGGCAACGCCAAGATCATCGACGTCACACCGGGCCGCGTCCGGGATGCGCTCGACGAGGGCTCGATCGTCCTCGTCGCCGGGTTCCAGGGCGTCAGCCAGGACAGCAAGGACGTGACGACCCTCGGGCGCGGCGGTTCGGACACCACCGCGGTGGCCCTCGCCGCGGCCCTCGAGGCCGACGTCTGCGAGATCTACACCGACGTCGACGGCATCTTCACCGCCGACCCGCGCATCGTTCCCGACGCGCAGCGTCTCGAGACGGTGTCGTTCGAGGAGATGCTCGAGCTCGCGGCGTGCGGCGCGAAGGTGCTCATGCTCCGCTGCGTCGAGTACGCCCGCCGATACAACGTGCCTGTGCACGTCCGTTCGTCATACACGACCAAGCCGGGCACCATCGTGTCCGGATCGATGGAGGACATCCCCGTGGAAGAGGCAATCATCACCGGAGTCGCGCACGATCGCGGCGAGTCCAAGATCACCGTCGTCGGCCTGCCCGACACCCCGGGTTACGCCGCGCAGGTCTTCCGCGCGGTGGCCGAGGCGGAGATCAACATCGACATGGTGCTGCAGAACATCTCGAAGGTCGAGACCGGCAAAACCGACATCACGTTCACCTTGCCCACCGCCGACGGCCCGCGCGCCGTCGAGAAGCTGACGAAGCTGCAGGGCGACATCGGCTTCACGCAGGTGCTGTTCGACGACCACATCGGCAAGGTGTCGCTCGTCGGCGCCGGCATGAAGAGCCACCCGGGCGTCACCGCGACGTTCTGTGAGGCCCTCGCGAAGGCCGGTGTCAACATCGACCTCATCTCCACGTCCGAGATCCGTATCTCGGTGCTCGTCAAGGACGTGGAGCTGGACAAGGCCGTGAAGGCGATCCACGATGCATTCGGGCTCGGCGGCGACGAAGAAGCCGTCGTGCACGCAGGAACGGGACGGTAGATCATGACCACCATCGCTGTCGTCGGTGCCACCGGACAGGTCGGCATCGTCATGCGCACCCTCCTCGAGGAACGGAACTTCCCCGCGGACAAGGTGCGGTTCTTCGCTTCCGCGCGGTCGGCGGGCAAGAAGCTGCCGTTCCGCGGCGAGGAGATCGTCGTCGAGGACGCGTCCGCGACGTCCGACGAGGACCTGAAGGGCATCGACATCGCCCTGTTCTCGGCCGGTGCGACGCTCTCTCGTGAGCAGGCCCCGCGGTTCGCTGCGGCAGGCGCCACGGTCGTCGACAACTCGTCGGCGTTCCGCAAGGACCCCGACGTTCCGCTGGTCGTCAGCGAGGTCAACCCGGAGCAGGCGAAGAACCCGCCGAAGGGCATCATCGCCAACCCCAACTGCACCACGATGGCCGCGATGCCGGTGCTGAAGGTTCTGCACGACGAGGCCGGTCTGCAGCGTCTCATCGTGTCGAGCTACCAGGCCGTGTCGGGCAGTGGCATCGCCGGTGTCGAGGAGCTGGTGGGCCAGGCCCGTGCCGTCATCGACGATGCGGAGAAGCTGGTGCACGACGGCAGCGCCGTCGACTTCCCGGCCCCGAACAAGTACGTCGCACCCATCGCGTTCAACGTTCTGCCGCTGGCCGGCTCGATCGTCGACGACGGCAGCGGTGAGACGGACGAGGACCAGAAGCTCCGCAACGAGAGCCGCAAGATCCTCGGCCTGCCTGACCTGCTGGTGTCGGGGACTTGCGTCCGCGTCCCCGTGATCACGGGCCACTCGCTGTCGATCAACGCCGAATTCGAGCGTCCGCTGTCGGTGGAGCGTGCGCAGGAGCTCCTGTCGAAGGCTCCCGGTGTGCAGTTGGTGGACGTCCCCACCCCGCTCCAGGCCGCGGGCAGCGACCCGTCGCTGGTCGGGCGCATCCGTCAGGATCCGGGTGTCCCGGAGGGCCGCGGTCTGGCACTGTTCGTGTCCGGCGACAACCTGCGTAAGGGTGCCGCCCTCAACACCATTCAGATCGCCGAACTGTTGGTCTGATCTCCCCCACGTGAGTGGCAAAGTGTGCTTCCGCACGCTTTGCCACTCACGTCTGTTTGTGCGGGTGGATACTGAGCCGATGAGAGTCGTCGGTGCTGCGGTGGCGGCGATTCTGTTGCTGCTCACCGGTGTGAGCGAGGCGTCCGCGCAGCCGGGAATCCTGCTGTCGCAGGAAGAACTTCCACCCGCCGCGGTCCCCGGCCAGGCAGGCGACAGCGTCCGGGTCCGCTACTCGACCCTGCGCACCGCGACCGCGACCGGTGAGTCGACCGGATCGATCTTCCTTCCCCGTGGCGATCCCCCCGACGGCGGCTGGCCGGTGGTGTCCTACGCGCACGGCACGGTCGGGGTCGCCGACCAGTGCGCGCCGTCCGTCGCCGGGTTCAACTACGTCGAACTGCCCGCGATCGAGCAGTGGCTGGCCGCCGGGTATGCCATCGCAGCAACGGATTACGCGGGAATCGGCACGCCCGGTGTC
This sequence comes from Rhodococcus jostii RHA1, assembly GCF_000014565.1. Taxonomy (NCBI): domain Bacteria; kingdom Bacillati; phylum Actinomycetota; class Actinomycetes; order Mycobacteriales; family Nocardiaceae; genus Rhodococcus; species Rhodococcus jostii. The sequence continues at coordinate 4,522,311 of NC_008268.1, forward strand.
AATGCCTACCTCGACGGCCCTGCCGCCGCCGCGAACGCCGTCGACATCGTCCTGGCCGCCCACGACGTCTACGGGGACGTGCTCAGTGACCGGTGGATCGTCACGGGACTGTCGCAGGGCGGGCACGCGACCTACTTCGCTGCCCGCGGGGCCTCCGCCCGGGCACCCGCGCTCGACTTTCGCGGCGCCGTCGCGGTGGCCGCGCCGACACACCTCGAACAGCTCTTCCCGGCCGCGGGTCCCGCGATTCCGGCGCTGCCGACAACCGGAATCGTGAACTACGCGTTGCTGACCCTCGCCGGCATCGACGACCAGCGTCCGGAGGTCGACATTCGGCGGTATCTGTCGCCGAAGGGAATCGAATTGATGGAGCTGGCGAAGGTGACGTGCAGCCGGGAACTCGGCCGGTACCTGCTCGCCCATCCCGCTTCGGTCGGGGACCTGTTCGCGGCGCCCCTGTGGAACGAGCAGTTCCGGGCGCTGTTCCGGGAGATGCAGCAGGTGCCCGTCGACGGGTTCGACCGCCCCCTGCGGGTGGTGCACAGTCTGTCCGACACGTCGGTGCCGATTCCGTTGACGTGGGCGCAACTCGCCGAGATGCAGCAGCGCGGGGTGAACGTCGAATATCAGCAACTCGCCGCCGAGGATCACCGCGAATCACTGATGGCCTCAATGCCGGAGTCCCTGGCGTTCGCGGCGCGCGTGCTGTCCCCCAGGTGAGTGGGCGGATTCTGGCGGTCATCGCAACAGCAGTCGTTCCATCTCTTCGATGGGTGTGCGAAATTCTAGCCGTTTCCGGGGGCGCTCATTGAGTTGCCGTGAGACCCACTCCAGGTCTGCTTTCGAGTGCACACTCAGGTCCGAACCTTTGGGGAAGTACTGACGGAGAATGCCGTTCGTATTCTCGTTGGTCCCGCGCTGCCAGGGTGCGTGTGGATCACAGAAGTAGATGTCGATCCCGGTGGCCGCGCTGACGCTCTTCCAGTCCCGCATCTCCGAACCCTGGTCCCACGTCAGGGTCCGGCGCAGGCTCGTGGGCAGCGTCTCGAGCTGTTCGGTCAACGCGGGCGCGGTCTGCTCGGGCTTGTATCCGTCGGGCAGATGAACGAGCATGACGGTGCCGGTCGAACGTTCGACGAGTGTGCCGATCGCGCTCAGATTCCGTTTGCCGACAATGAGATCACCCTCCCAATGTCCCGGTACTGCACGGTCTTTCACGTCTTTGGGGCGGTCCGCGATGTTGGCCATATCGGGGATCCGATTCTTGCGCTGGCCGGCCTTCCGACTGGGTCGGCGCAGCCCACGTCCGGTCCGCAACGATCGAGTGAGGGTGTGTTCGAGTCCGCCGCGGGAGGGTTGGTAGAGCGATTGGTAGATGGTCTCGGTGCTCACCCGCATCTGTGGATCGTCGGGGAAATCGAGTCGGAGGCGGCCCGCGATCTGCTCGGGTGAGTGGCGCTCGGTCAGGGATTTCTCGACCGTCTCGCGCAGCGACGGATTGATGGCGAGCTTGGACGGCTTGGGCCGCGAGGCCCGATGGTAGGCGGCTGCGTGAGCCGATCTGGCTCGGTACCGCCCGGACGGCTCACAATTGCGGGCGATCTCGCGTGAGATCGTCGACGGACTCCGGTTCAAGGCTTTCGCGATCTCACGAAGCGTGTGACCTGCGGCGATGCCGATGGCGATCTCTTCCCGCTCCGCGAACGTCAAACACCGGCCCTTGAGGTTGCGGCCACGCCGGGGACGCACCCCACCACAGGCCGCAAGCCACCGAGCACCCTGTTTGCGATACGAGCCGGCCGCCTCGGCCGCGCCCGTGATGAACTCACCCGCCGCCATCCCCGACCAGAACGTCTGAAAGATCTCCGGAACCATCCGATGAGAATATTTCGCCATGTGCAACACCCTTTGATCAGTGGTGTTGCGATCACCGCACGAACCCAAGGTGGCACCGCGTACCCGAGCACACTTTGCCACTCACCTGGGTTCACCCGGCACGTGCGAGGCGGAGACGGCGCCCCGAACCTACGGTTCGGACATGGGCTCAGTCATCGGAGAACTGTTACCGCTCGCAGTGGGTGTCGCGATCTCGCCGATACCGATCATCGCCGTCATCCTGATGCTGCTGTCGAAGCGTGCGGGCGGTGCGAGCGCGGGCTTCGGCGTCGGCTGGATCCTGGGGATTCTTGTTGCTACGGGCATCTTCATGCTCCTCGCCGGCAGCATCGACACGTCCGGCTCCGACGGTCCGTCGGCGACCGCGTCGTGGGTGAAGGTGGTTCTCGGTGTGCTGCTGCTCCTGCTCGCGGGGCGGCAGTGGAGAAGCCGCAATGCCCACGCGGAGCCGCCGAAGTGGATGCAGGCCATCGACGACCTGAACTTCGTGAAATCCACCGGTCTCGGATTTGCGCTGGCGGCAATCAATCCCAAGAACCTGCTGCTCTGCGTGTCCGCGGGCGTCGGGATCGGTACGGCCGGGGTGAGCGGCGGCGAGCAGGTGGTGGCGCTGATCGTGTACACGGTGCTGGCCGGATCGACCGTCCTCGTCCCGGTCATCGCCTACGCCGTCGCAGCCGACAAGATGCGTGGGACCCTCGACAACCTCAAGGTCTGGCTCCAGTCCAACAACGCCGCGGTGATGAGCGTGCTGCTACTCGTGATGGGGGCCGTCGTCCTCGGTAAGGGATTCGGCGGCTTGTTCTGACAAGCGCGGACTTCGCCGTGGGAGTGAGGGTCAACGCGGGTGCGTGCGGCCGATCGGCGGCGCAACGTATAACTCCGAAGAGCGGTGCGGGGCCGAGCGGTTGCGGGGATTCTTGGTCCCGGCGCGCGGAGAAGGTGGCCGAACCGACGGCGCGGCATCGTTCGTGGAGTTGCCAGTCCCAGAATTCGGTGACGGCGGTGAGCTTGGCCTGCTGGAGAGTCGACTGCGGCACGGTGGTTTCTCCTCAGGAGGGAGAGGGAGCCGGGTGACGGTCCGCCGCGGGCAATGAGGTGTCGGCGGACGTGGTTGTCCGTGGCCGGCCGGAGGGGTGGGTGCGCCACGCTCCCCACCCCGCCGACCGCCGACGGTCAGCGATTTCCTACGCGGGGATGGGGGTGCCGCGGTGGGTTTCGCTGAGCTCGGACGGGCGCGCGGACTGTCCGGAGCCCGGGTCCTTGTGGAAGGCACCGTTCTTCATGATGCCCACGATCTTGGACTGGTCCTGAAGGATGGTGATGTCTTCGAGCGGGTCACCGTCGATGAGGATCATGTCCGCGTAGAACCCGGCCTTGACCTGCCCGAGGTCGTCGGGCATCCGCATGATCTGCCCGCCGAGTGCGGTGGCCGAGAGCAGCGTGTCCTTCGGGGAGAACTCGAGTAGTTCGACGAAGTGCTGCAGGTCGCGGGCGTAAGTGCCGTGCGGGGTCCAGGCGAAGCCGTAGTCGCCGCCGGGCAGCACCCGGATGCCGCGTTCCTTCATCTTCTTCAGATTGTCGATCGCACAGTCGAGTTCGTGCTGGTATCCGGCAGCTTCGGCGGCCTCGGGGGGATACCCGAACGCTTCGGCGTCGTGCAGGGTGGCGACCAGCCAATTCAGCCCGGGTGCGACGAAGATGCGGTCCTTCTGCTCTTCGAGCATGTCCAGACCCTCCTCGTCGGTGAAGGAGGCGTGGTAGATGATGTCGACGCCGTTGCGCAGCGACATCTTCACGCTCTCCCCGGACCTGGCGTGGGAGCACACCCGCAGTCCGCGGCGGTGCGCCTCGGTGACCGCGGCGAGGGTTTCCTCGTCCGAGAAGTAGTTGTCCTCGGCGTGCTGGTTTCCGGTGATCTCCTCACCGGACATGCTCAGCTTCACCAGGTCCGCGCCCAGGTCGACGTTGCGCCGGACGGCCTTGCGCATCTCCTCGGGACCGTCGGCGAAGGCGGTGATGCCCTTGACCAGGGCGCCGCCGGTGACCGCGATTTCCTGACAGTTCGCCAGGTAGCGGGGTCCGGGGATCTGGCCGGCGTTGATGGCGTTGCGGATGACCACATCCAGTCGCGGCTTGGCGGCCGCGGCACCGAGGCACATGGTGTAGCCGGAATCGATGTAGGTCTGCGCCGAGCGGGCACACAGCAACGTGTGTTCCTCGACGCCCATGGTCCCGAGACCGGGCAGGTCTGCGGAGTTGACCCAGGAGAAGTGGGTGTGAGCATCACACAGACCCGACATCAGGAACTTGCCCTGGCCGTCGATGACCCTCGCGCCTTCGCGAGGCAGATCTCCTGTGCCCTTGCGGACCTCGGCAATGCGTTCGCCTTCGACCAGCACTTCACCCTCGTACGGGTCGGAGCCGGTGGAGTCGAAAATCCGAACGTTGGTGAAAAGGATGGACTGATCGGGGGTGTTGGCTGACGTCATTGTCGCCACTCCTTTCTTCGGAGAAGCTCAGGGCTTGTTCAGGAATTCCTGGAGCCGGTTGGTGACAGCACTGGGATCTTCGAGGGAGTGCCAGTGGCCCACCCCGTCGAGCACGTGCTTCTGGGCGGTGGGGTAGATCGAGAGCAGTTCGTCGTTGACCGCGACCGGACTGACCTTGTCCTCGTCGCCGGTGAGCAGCAGAACCGGGACCTCGATCGACGCGAAGTCGGGTTCGACGGCGGCGGCGAGTGCCTCGCAGGCGCTCGCGTAGCCCTCGGGGTTCTGGCCGAGCAGCAGCTCGCGGACCAGGGCCACCGACGTCGGGCGGGTGCTGTGCGTTTCCTGCGACAGCGCCGCTGCGACGACGGTGTCGGCGACGGCGGACATACCGCCTTCGCGGACGGTGCGGGCGCGGGCGCGGGTGGCGGTTTTGGCTGCCTCCGGCTGAGCGCGGACCGCCCCGAGGAGCGCGACCTTGCTGACACGCTGCGGGTACTTGGCGGCGAACGTGTTCGCGACCAGGGTGCCCATCGAGTGCGCGACCAGGGCGGTCTGCTCGATGCCCTCCGCGTCGAGCAACTCGCGCAACTCCTCGACCCAGTTGTCGATGCTCGCGGGACCGGCGAATGGGGAGCGGCCGTGACCGGACAGGTCGTAGCGCAGCACGGTGTGGGTTTCGGCGAGCGTCGCGATCTGCGGCTCGAACACGGTGGTCGCACCGCCGAGGCCGTGGATCAGCACGACCGCGGGTCCGCTGCCGGTCTTCTCGACGAACAGCTCGCTGGTGCCGACCGGGGTGAGGTGGTCCGCAGCGGCCGGGATGCCGATGGTGTTGCGCAGCTCGCCGAGGCCGGGTGCGGAGACGATGACCTCGTCGCCCTCGACGAGGTACTTCGGCGGGTCGAAGCCGATGCCGACGCCGACCGGGGTGCCGGTGGCGATCACGTCACCGGGTTCGAGGGTGATGCCGGCCGAGAGCGTCTCGATGATGGTGGGCACGTCGAAGATGAGCTGGGCGGTGTTGGTGTCCTGGCGGAGCTCGCCGTTGACCCGGGTCTGCAGCTGCAGGTCGTTGATGTCGATCTCGTCCGCGGTGACGGCCCAGGGGCCGAGCGGGCAGAACGTGTCGAGGGACTTGCCGATGAACCACTGCTTGTGGTCGCGCTGCAGGTCACGGGCGGTGACGTCGTTGATGAGGGTGTAGCCCCACACGTAATCCATCGCGTCGTCGCGGCTGACCTTGGAGGCGCGCTTGCCGATGATGATGCCGATCTCGCCCTCATAGTCCAGGGCCGAGGTGATGTCGGTGTGCGGGTCGACCGGATCGCCGCAGGCGATGACCGTGGCGGCGGGCTTGGTGAAGACCACCGGGTACTGGGGCACGTGCTGACCGTCCGCGGAGCCGGTCGCGTCGAACCCGCTCTCGGCGAACTCGGCGGCGTGCTCGGAGTAGTTCCGCCCGACGCAGAACACGTTGCGGTGCGGGGTGATGGGGGCGAGCAGCTTTCCGCCTTCGGCAGGGGTGCTGGTGCTCAGCCGGCCGAGTGCGGCCCGGCCGCCGGCGATGATCTCCTGCAGCTCGCGCACTGGGGCACCGGTGTCACCGAACTGCACGGGCAGTGCAGCTCCGTTCGCGTCCACGGCGCAGACGACCGCGCCGTTCTTACCTTGAATCCGCGCGAAGCGCATGAGACCTCCTGTGAAACCAATGTGAACCAAAACGGGTTGCGGTTCGTATTGGTTACGATAGGTCGAGGCTGGTGTGATCGTCAACACGTGATTTTTCCGATTGCTGGCAGGGGAGCTGTTGACCAAGCCCCTATAATTGGTTCGAATTGGTTCGTCGAGAGGAGTTGTTGTGACCCTGGCTGTGGGACCTACGGCTGCCGCTCTGCGGCACATCGAAGCCGTCGTCGCCGAGCGGCAGTTAGGCCCGGGCGACAAGCTGCCGACCGAGCGGGAACTCGCCGCCGAGGCCGGTGTCAGCCGTGCCGTGGTCCGGTCTGTACTCGAGGACCTCGAAAACCGTGGAACAGTGGTGCGTTACGTCGGCCGGGGCACGTTCCTCGCCCCCAGTGAATCCGCGGCCGCGGAGACGGCGAATCATCCCAGCCCCAGCGAAATCATGAGCTCGCGGCTCATCCTCGAACCGGAACTGCTCCCACTCGCCGTCGCCGCAGCGACCCGTGACGACATCGAAGAAATGCGGCGCTGCCTGCGCGGCGGCGACGGCGCCCGATCTTCGGAAGAGTTCGAACGATGGGACACCGCGCTGCACCACAGCTTCGCGCTCGCCACCCACAACATCGTCCTGATCGGGGTCAGCCAACTCCTCATCGACAGCCGTCAACAACCGATCTGGGGTGGCCTGAAGAAACGCACCTTCAACCCGGAGTTACATCGCGAATACTGCGGCGAGCACGAGGACATCGTCGAAGCCATCGCCGACCGGGACCCGGACAGCGCCCGCACCGCGATGCGCGTGCATCTGCGGCACGTCCGCACGACCCTGTTGGGCGACAACGCCTGACCGCACCACAGCACCACCGACGAAGTGGCCACCGGTCGACCACACTTCGGCGGTCTCGGCTCATACGCGTACGACGACGTGGCCCCGCGGGGCGTCCGTCAGGCCGCGTCGTCGTGTGCGGGTGAGTCCAGCGCGGGGGCAGGTCCGCGCAGATATTGCCCGACGTAGCCTTCGTCGAGCGCGATGGCCTTGACGATCACCGCGGACCCCACGATCACGACCGACAGGACGAACAGCCAGCTGATCGCGGTGAACACCAGGCCGAGCGGTCCGAACTGGTGTTGCGCGGCGGCGGTGATCCGGGGCAGGACGAGACGTCCGCCGACGTGGAGAGCGGTGAGCGCGGCGGCGGTCAGCGCCCCCGTCGCCCAGAGCACGCGACCCTTGAGGGTGCCCATCGTCAACAGGTACGGACTGAGGGTCCACACGGCCATCCACACCGCGAACTCCACGGCGACTGCGAGAGGTGGCCCGATGAACCGGACGGTCGTGAGCTCGGCGGCCAGGCCGATCGCCGTCCCCGACATCGCAACGGCGAACAGGACGACGAGCCACCGCCAGGCGTCTCGGAGGGTGATCGACGGGACGTTCCAGATCTTTCCGTAGATCCGGGCGAGGGCCCTCGCGAAGGACGTGCCGCTGATCGCGATCATCAGCAGACCGACGACCCCGAACGCGGCGAAGGAGGGGTTGGTGGTGTCGACGGTGCCGGACGTGGTCGTCAGTTCCGTGGGGTCGAAGCCGAACTGGGTCTTGATGGTGCGTGCGGTCACGTTCCAACTGCTCAGCGTCGATGCCGCAATCATCACGGGCAGCACCGACGTGAAGATCCTGGCGGCGAGCGTCATCGACCGGTCGACGAGTTCGATCGCGATCAGCCCGTCGATGACGCGACGAACCGTGCGGCCGGGTGGTGTGCCCTGCAACCAGCCGTTGGCCGTTTCGGTCCGCGCGGCCAGCGCTTCCCGGGCCAGCGCCACAGACAATTTGGTGGACCGCACACCACCGACTCAACCGCAGTGGACGCGGCGCGTCTTCATCCCCGTGAGGTGAGAAAGACCGTCACGGGCGGATGATGCACCGGAACCCGATGTGGCAGGTCGACGTCTCCTCGGTGTCGCCCTGCCGGGCGGCGGGTCGGTAGCGCAGGCAGTAGTTGGGCGCGCAGAGGTGCGAGCCGCCCTTGATCACGCGGCGCGCATAGGGCTCGTCGGGATTCTCGACGCGCGCCGTCTCGACTCGCGGGTTGGTGGGAATGCAGCAGGAATTGGCGGGCGCGACGTTCTTCCCGCTCGCGGAGTGATCGGCGGTGAAGTAGTCGGTGGTCCATTCCCACACGTTGCCGGCCATGTCGCTGAGTTCGTAACTGTTGGGCCGGAAATGGCCGACCGGCGACGTCCCGGCGAAGCCGTCCTCGAGGAGGTTCTCCCACGGGAACCGTCCCTGCCAGACGTTGCCGCCGGGCCTGCCGCCCGGTTCGTGCTCCTCGCCCCAGACAAACGGCTTCCGGTCCAGCCCGCCGCGGGCGGCGAACTCCCATTCGGCCTCGGTCGGCAGGTCCTTGCCTGCCCATTCCGCGTAGGCGCGGGCGTCGAACCACGACACGTGCGTGACGGGATGGCGTTCGCGTCCGCCGACGTTGCTGCCCGGACCCTCCGGGTGGCGCCAATCGGCTCCCGGCGTGAACGACCACCAGCGGGTGTAGTCGTCGAGCGGGACGGGCCCCGGTGTCGGGGTGAACACGAGCGAACCGGGCACGAGCAGAGCGGGATCCGCGCCCGGGTACTGCGCGGGATCGGGTGCGATCTCGGCGGTCGTGACGTGGCCGGTGTCCTTCACGAACCGCCGGAATTCGGCCACGGTGACCTGGTGCGCGTCCATCCAGAATCCGTCGACGGTCACCTGGTGAACGGGGCGTTCCTCGGGGTAGAAGTCCTCCGAGCCCATCCAGAAGGTGCCCCCGGGGATCCATGCCATGTTCTTCGGAGCTGCACCGGTCATGGAGTCAGACTGGCATGACGGTGGTCGCTGCGCGAAGAGACGCCCCGTAAACCCGGTGAGAGGGGCAACGGTTGCGGTACCGTCGGCTACTCGATTCGCAATGCTGTTCTCACCGTGCAGGGGGCTCCTCCGAATGGATCGACGGATTCCGCGTAGGTCGTTCGTGCGTGGATTGGCGCTGACGGCCGGGCTCGGGGCCGTCGGGGTGGGATCGGCGAGCGCCTACCCGTTCGGGATCGATCCGTTGCGGCCGTTCGTCTTCTCCTCGCCGCCGCTCCAGCCGTTCCGGGAACAGTTGCCGCCGTTGCCGATGATGGGTGGGAGCGCCGTCGAGGTGCACGCGAGCAGCACGACGCACGTGTTCCATCCCGATCTGCCCGCGTCGCCGGCCCTCGGCTACGGCGGCATGGACTACCTCGGCCCGACGATCGAAGCCCACGTCGGCGAGCGGACCTCACTGACCTACCGCAACGACATCGCGAGCAACCCCCTCGCCGCCGACGTCGACCCGCGGATCCACGGCGTGAGCGAGCAGGACCGCACCCAGGTGCCGACGTCATTGCACTTGCACGGTGGTCGGACGCCCCCCGAGTTCGACGGGCACCCCGAGGACACGATGCGGCCCGGGCAGGGGATGGTGCACGAGTTCCCGAACCGGCAGGAAGCCTGCGCGCTCTGGTATCACGACCACGCGATGGGCGTCACCCGGCTCAACATCTACGCCGGGCTGGCGGGCATGTACCTGCTGCGCGACGAGTACGACACCGGTCGGAGCGGCAACCCGCTCGGGCTGCCGTCGGGCGAATTCGAACTCCCGCTGGTGTTGCAGGACAAGAACTTCACCGACGACGGACGGCAGAGCGTCCGTTCCAACCCGCTGAATCCGCAGGGCAGCTGGGAGGCCGCCACACCCGGTGACGTGGGGGTGGTCAACGGCAAGGTGTGGCCGGAGATGTCGGTGGCGCGGGGCCTGTACCGCCTGCGGATGGTGAATGCCGCATCGTTCAGCGTGTGGAATCTGTTCTTCGAGAACCGGATGAGGTTCTGGGTGATCGGCGCCGAGGGCGGGCTGCTCGACGCGCCGGTCGCCACCGACCACGTCCGGCTCGGACCCGGCGAGCGGGTGGACCTCCTCGTCGACTTCGGAACCCTCGCACCCGGCACGACGGTGGAACTGCGCAACGACGAGCCGATCCCCGCGCAGGTCGCGCAGCGCGGGGTGCAGATCATGCCGCGGTTCTGCCGGTTCCGGGTCGGAACCGCTGCCGGGTTCACCGGTGGCGTTCCGGAGACGCTTCGGGGCGGAAGCCGTGGTCTCACCGTCCTCCCGCCCGTCGCGCCGCCATCGGTCGTACGCAACGTGTCGGTGATGCAGCTCGCGCAGGGCCCCGGTCAGCCGTCCCCGCTGATGTCGCTGAACAACCTGCGCTACACCACCGACGACATCGAGATGCCCCGGCAGGGCACCGTCGAGCAGTGGAACATCGTCAATGTCACGCCGGAACCGCATCCGATCCACCTGCATCTGGTGACGTTCCGGGTGGTCGGACGGCAGTCGATCGACACGAACGCCCTGATGCAGGCCGTCCCGGTGCCTGCCGTCGGGATGCGGTGGACGCCGTCGGCGGACCCGTTTGCTCTCGGGCCGAACCTCGCGCCGCAGGTGTGGGAGTCGGGGTTCAAGGACACGGTGATCGCGGACGCGAACTCGATCACCCGGATCATCGTCCGGTTCCCGACCGCGGACGAACTCGGCTTCGACCCGGATGCCACGTTCGGGATGTCGGCGCACACGATGGATCACTCCGAAGGCGGACACGGCCACATGGAGCAGGCTTCGCGTCCCCTGCAGGGTTACGTGTGGCACTGCCACATGCTCGACCACGAGGACCACGACATGATGCTGCGGTACCGCGTGGTGCCCTAGGCCCGTGAGTACTTATTAACCGCCGGCCGGACGTTAATAAGTACTCACAGGCACGCAGCGCAAACTTAAAAGCAGTCTGGACTGTTTTCTATTTTCCGCCTACAGTGCTGGGTGTGACACCTGACACAGAAGTGGTCAAACCGACCCGCACGCAGGCCGAGCGGACCGCGGCGATGCGCACGAAGCTGCTCGACGCGGCCGTCGACTCCCTGGTCGAGCTCGGGTATGCCCGCACCACCACGCAGGGCATCGCCCGGCGGGCGGGGGTGTCGCGCGGCGCGCAGCTGCACCATTTCCCGACCAAGGAATCGCTGGTGGTGGCCGCCGTGGAACATCTCGTGGACAAGCGGATGGAGGAGATCCTCGCCGCCGATGTGGACGCCGGCCGCGGCGTCGACGTGCTCGCCGACGCCTTCTCCGGCCCGCTGTTCTATGCCGCCCTCGAGTTGTGGGTGGCCGCCCGCACCGACCCGGCGCTGTACGAGGCGACGGTTCCGCTCGAGCGGAAGGTCAACGACGCTCTGCGCCGCGGGTCGGCGGAGGTGTTCGGCGATCGGTTCGACGCCGACACCATCGAGCTCAGTATCGAATTGGTTCGCGGTCTGGCGGTGTCGGCACTGTTCCGCACCCCCGAGGCCGAGCAGTCACTACGCGCGCGGCTGTTGCCCGTGTGGGAATCGAAGGTTGAGAAGTCGTGAATCTTCCGCAGCACGTACACACCCTCATCGTGGGGGCAGGTTTCGCCGGCATGGGACTGGCGGCGCGCATCCTGCAGACCCAGCCGCAGGCCGACGTCCTGATCATCGAGCGCGGCGACGACGTCGGCGGCACGTGGCGAGACAACACCTACCCGGGATGTGCGTGCGACGTCCCGACGTCGCTGTATTCGTACTCGTTCGCGCCGAGCGCCGACTGGAGTCACACGTTCGCCCGCCAACCCGAGATCCACCGTTATCTGAAGAAGGTCGCGGCCGACACCGGGGTCCGGTCCCGGGTGGTGACCGATTGTGAACTGCAGGAAGCGCACTGGGACGCCGACGAGGCCGTGTGGACCGTCCGGACCAGTCGCGGAACGGTGACGGCGGACGTCGTGGTGGCCGCGACCGGTGCGCTGTCGACTCCCAGCGTCCCGGACATGCCCGGGTTGGAGACGTTCGGCGGCACCACGTTCCACTCGGCCACGTGGAACCACGACCACGACCTCACCGGTGAGCGCGTGGCGGTCATCGGTACGGGTGCGTCCGCCGTGCAGTTCGTGCCGGAGATCGCCCCCGTGGCCGAGCATCTCACCGTGTTCCAGCGCACTCCCGCCTGGGTGATCCCGCGCCTCGACCGCGAGCTGTCCGGCTCCGAGAAGCGCCTCTACCGTCGACTGCCATTGGTGCAGAAGGCCGTCCGCGGGACCGTGTACGGCTTCCGCGAAGCGCTGGGTGGAGTGCTCGCCCACGCTACCGGGCTGCTGCCGGTGTTCGAGATGGTGGCCAAGGCGCATCTGCGCCGGCAGGTGCGGGATCCGGAACTGCGCCGGAAGCTCACACCGAACTTCACGATCGGCTGCAAGCGGATGCTGCTGTCGAACGACTGGTTGCGGACCCTCGACCGTCCCGACGTCACGCTCGTCGACGCGGGACTCGCGGGGGTCACACCGGACGGCGTCGTCGACGCGCTGGGTAACGAGCACAAGGTCGACACCATCATCTTCGCGACGGGCTTCACGCCGACGGAACCGCCTGTGGCGCACGCATTGCGCGGTGCGAACGGCCGTACCCTCGCCGAGCACTGGGACGGGAGCCCGAGTGCGTACAAGGGGACCACTGTCGCCGGTTTCCCCAATCTGTTCCTGATGTACGGTCCCAACACCAACCTCGGGCACAGCTCCATCGTCTACATGCTCGAATCGCAGTCCGCGTACATCGCCGACGCCTTGAACGTGATGCACCACAGCGAGATCACCGCATTCGAGGTCACCGAGGAGGCGCAGCGCCGGTACAACACCCGCATCCAGTCCGAACTGCAGACCACCGTGTGGAACAAGGGCGGCTGCTCGAGCTGGTACTACGACTCCGAGGGTCGGAACTCGGTGCAGTGGCCGACCTTCACCTGGAAGTTCCGCTCCCAGTTGCAGCGTTTCGATCAGGAGAACTACGTCTCACGACGCAGGGCCGCGAAGGAGACCGTCGCGTGACGCATTACGACGTGATCGTGGTCGGCTCCGGTTTCGGTGGCAGCGTCGCGGCGCTCAGGCTGACCGAGAAAGGGTATCGGGTCGGCGTTCTCGAAGCGGGCAGGCGCTTCGCCGACGACGAGCTGCCCGAGACGAGCTGGCGGCTGCGGCGTTACCTGTGGGCGCCGTGGCTGGGCTGCTACGGCGTGCAACGGATCCACCTCCTCCCCGACGTCCTGGTCATGGCCGGGGCGGGGGTCGGGGGTGGGTCGCTGAACTACGCGAACACCCTCTACCAGCCGCCGCGCCGCTTCTTCGAGGACAAGCAGTGGGCGCACATCACCGACTGGCAGTCGGAGCTGGCCCCGTATTACGAACAGGCGAAACGGATGCTGGGCGTGACGACCAATCCGTCGTTCACCCCCGCCGACGCCGTCATGCGTGAGGTGGCCGAGGAGATGGGCGCAGGTGAGACGTTCACGTCCACACCGGTGGGCGTCTTCTTCGGCGAACCGGGGTCGCGGGTGGCCGATCCGTTCTTCGGCGGAGTAGGGCCCGAGCGCACGGGGTGCACCGAGTGCGGCGGTTGCATGACGGGTTGCCGTGTGGGCGCGAAGAACACGCTCGTCAAGAATTACCTCCACCTCGCCGAGAAGGCGGGCGCCCGGGTCCATCCGCTGACGACGGTGAAGGAGTTGCGCCCGCGATCGGGCGGGGGCTACGAGCTGCGGACCCGCCGCACCGACGGCATCCGCAAGCGGGAGCACTCGTTCACCGCCGACCACGTGGTGGTCGCCGCAGGCACGTACGGCACCGCCCGGCTGTTGCTGGCGATGAAGGAATCCGGTGCGCTGCCGCGGTTGTCGCCGAGGCTGGGGTCGGTGGTGCGCACCAATTCGGAGGCGGTCCTCGCGGCCACGGCGAAGAACCGCGCCACCGACTTCACGAAGGGCGTGGCCATCACGTCCTCGTTCCACCCGGACGATCACACCCACATCGAGCCCGTGCGGTACGGCAAGGGCAGCAACGCGATCGGACTGTTGCAGACCGTCCTCAGCGACGGCGGCGGCAGGACGCCGCGGTTGCTGAAGACGGTCGGCGTCGCGTTGCGCCGCCCCGGGGCGTTCGTGCGGAGCCTGTCGGTGCGGCACTGGTCGGAACGCACCGTGATCGCGCTCGTGATGCAGACCGACGACAATTCGCTCGAACTGGCCAAGGGGCGGGGCCGCCTCGGTCGCGCGGTCACCAGCCGTCCCGGACCCGGAGATCCGCCACCGGAGTGGATCCCGCAGGGTCACACGGCCATCCGCAAGGTGGCCGAACGGATCGGCGGAGACCCCGGCGGTTCGTTCGCCGACGTCGTGAACATTCCGATGACCGCGCATTTCCTCGGGGGTTGCACCATCGGGGACTCGCCTGACACCGGCGTCGTAGACCCCTACCTCCGGGCGTACGGCCACGACGGTCTGCACGTGGCCGACGGTTCCGTGGTGAGCGCGAACCTCGGCGTCAATCCGTCACTCACTATCACCGCCCAAGCCGAGCGTGCATTCGCGCTGTGGCCCAACAAGGGTGAGGCCGACACCCGGCCCGAGCCGGGCAAGCCATACGTACGTATCGAACCGTCGCCGCCCCGGAATCCGGTGGTACCCGCCGACGCGCCGGGTGCGCTGCGGCTCCCGCTGACGGTCACCACCCGAAGGGAAACAGTCCATGTGGAGCGTGCCTGAATCGACCACCCGGCGCACCGACTGGCCCGAGAGCGCGCCACCCCCGTGGCCCGCGGGGGTGCGCGCGACACTGTGGTGGCACCGCAGCACCACGGCCGCTCGCGCGCTCGGACCCGACGGTGCCACCGTGCCGTTGACCCTCGCGATGATGGTCGACTACCTCGACTCGCCCGTCGGCCCCTACCGGGAAATCCTCGCCAGTCCGGTGCTCCGCGCGCCCGGACGTCGCATCGGCCTCCTGCCGCGCATGGCGGTCCCGTTCATTGCCGTGGATTCGGAACCCTCCGTGCACGGCGGCCGCGTGCACTGGAGCCTGCCGAAGGTGCCTGCCGAGTTCGGCGGCGACGTGCACGGCGACTTCGAAGCCTCGTCCGACACGTGGCGCGTCGTCACGAGCACTCGTCCGCGCGGACCGCGGCTACCGATCGCCGGCGCGCTGGGTTTCGCTCAACCCGGCGACCACGGCCTCGTCACGGCGTCCGCGCGACTTCGGGGCCGTTTCCGATATGCCCGCGTGGACGTGACGGCCGAAGGTCCCACCCTCGGTGACTGGCTGACGCCCGGCACCCACCACGGCATCGTGATCACGGACGGCCGGATGACCACCGGACCCGCGCAGCACCGCTGACCCGCTCAGGCCGGTCGCTGTCCGATGCCCGCGACCACGCCGGTGAGACGTGGCAGCACGGTGTCGCGCCAACCCGGACCCATCCGCGTCGCGGCTGCGCTTGTGGTCGAGGTCGAAGCCGGAATGGTCGAGGAACAGGCCGGTGCCCGCACCTCGGGAACGAGGCGCCAGACAAGCGTCCAGTTCTCGGCGGTCAGGTGGTAGTGCCGTTGCCGCCCGGACGGTTCGTCGCGGACGAGCCCGGCCCGGCGCAGGACCTGCAGGTGCTCTGCCACGGCGGGCCGGCTGAGGTCGAACCGGCCGGCGAGGTCCCCGGCGGTGAGGGGGCCGTCCACCGGGATTTCCGGCAGGCGCCGTCGCGCGGGGTTGGCGAGGGCGACACATCCTTTTCTTGACTAATTCCAAAAAGGCGCGATACTTGAACACATGCGACACGACACGGATCCCAAAGCGCAGCTGCGCGAGGTGGGCCTGCGTGTCACTGCACCACGTGTTGCAGTGTTGAATGCGGTTGCCGTGCGGCCGCATTCCGACGTCGACGACATTGCGGCCGTAGTTCGTGAAGAGCTGGGATCGGTCTCCACCCAGGCGGTATACGACGTCCTCAAGGCGTGCACCGCCGCCGGCCTGCTCAGACGTATCGAGCCCGCGGGATCGCCCGCGAGGTTCGAAACCCGTACCGGAGACAACCACCACCACCTCGTGTGCCGCAGCTGCGGGACCGTCGTGGACGTGGACTGCGCCGTCGGTGAGGCTCCGTGCCTCGACCCGTCGGAGGCCCACGGTTTCGAGATCGACGAGGCCGAGGTCGTCTTCTGGGGGCTCTGCTCGCAGTGCCGGACCGGCGCGCAGAGCGGAACCGGGTCGGCAGCAGCCCTGTCCTGACCCCGTCCGTCCCCACCGCTCCACCCTCACCCGATGCAACCTGGAGGCTTTGCCATGCCTGAAACACAGCGCGCCACCACCAACAACTTCGGAATTCCCGTCGCCAGCGACAACGAATCCCTCACGGCGGGCACGCAGGGCCCTATCCTGCTGCACGACCACTACCTGATCGAGAAGCTCGCCCAGTTCAACCGGGAGCGTGTCCCGGAGCGCGTCGTCCACGCCAAGGGTGGCGGTGCGTTCGGCGAGCTGGTCGTCACCCACGACGTGAGCCGCTACACGAAGGCCACGCTGTTCCAGCCCGGCGTCAGGACCGAGTCACTGGTCCGCTTCTCCACCGTCGCCGGCGAGCAGGGCAGCCCCGACACCTGGCGTGACCCGCGCGGATTCGCCGTGAAGTTCTACACCGAGGACGGCAACTACGACCTCGTCGGCAACAACACGCCCGTCTTCTTCATCAAGGACCCGATCAAGTTCCCCGACTTCATCCACTCGCAGAAGCGACTGCCGGGATCCGGTCTGCGCGACCACAACATGCAGTGGGACTTCTGGACGCTGCGGCCCGAGTCCGCGCACCAGGTGACCTGGCTGATGGGTGACCGCGGAATCCCGAAGACGTGGCGTCACATGGACGGTTTCGGCTCGCACACGTACCAGTGGGTCAACGCCGAAGGCGAACGGTTCTGGGTCAAGTACCACTTCAAGACCGATCAGGGCATCGAGTTCCTCACGCAGGACGAGGCCGACACCCTCGCAGGCAACGACCCCGATCATCACCGCGCCGACCTGTACGACACGATCGCCCGCGGCGAGTTCCCCAGCTGGACGCTGAAGGTTCAGGTCATGCCCGTCGACGAGGCCGAGGGCTACCGGTTCAACCCGTTCGACCTCACCAAGGTGTGGTCGCAGAAGGACTACCCGCTGATCGAGGTCGGCAAGTGGACCCTCAACCGCAACCCCGACAACTTCTTCGCGCAGATCGAGCAGGCCTCGTTCGAGCCGTCGAATGTCGTTCCGGGAATCGGCTTCTCGCCCGACAAGATGCTGCTGGGGCGGGTCTTCTCCTACGCGGACGCGCACCGGTACCGCATCGGCGCCAACTACGCGCAGCTGCCGGTCAACGCGCCGAAGAACCAGGTCAACTCGTACTCGCAGGACGGTGCGATGCGGTACGCCACCAATTCGCCCGAGACCCCCGTGTACGCGCCGAACTCCTACGGCGGCCCGCACGCAGACGCGTCGCTCGCGGGCGACGAGGGACAGTGGGCGTTCGACGGCGAGTCCGTGCGAGCCGGCTACATCGAGCACGCCGAGGACGGCGATTTCACGCAGGCGGGCACGCTCGTCCGTGAGGTCCTGAGCGACGAGGAACGCGACCGCCTGGTGGACAACATCGTCGGCCACGCGCTCGGCGGCGTCAGCGAACCGGTTCTGCTGCGGGTCTTCGACTACTGGAAGAGCGTCGACCCCGACCTGGGCAAGCGAGTGGAAATCGGTGTCCGGGAAGGGCAGAGCCAGAACTGATGTCGGTGGTGAGGCAGGCTCAGAGCAGGCCCCACCAATAGATCAGCACGGCGAGAACGAACACGATCACAGTTTCCACGACGACCCTCCTCCGCCCGACTGCACGCACTTCCATCATCCACCTTCAGCGGGGACGGACGCCACTGCGCTTCGCGCCCGTGAGTACTTGTCAACCGCCCGCGGTTGACAAGTACTCACGGCCGTGTGACAGGTGTGTCGGATGTTGTTGCTAGGTTGGGCGGTGTCAGGACACCGGCTCGGATGACCGTGTCCCGAGTCGGGGTCGAAAGGTGCTGTCTTCCATGGTGATGGGTCCCACCCATGCAATGTCCGGTGCGGCTGTCGGTCTGGCGGTGGCGGATCTGCTGCCGCTCGACTGGGGTGGGCCCACGTCGACCGCCGAGACCTTCACGTTCGCGGCGGTGTGCGCCGGAGCGGCGCTTCTCCCGGACCTGGACACGAGCCAGTCCACGGTCGCGCGCTCGTTCGGTCCGGTCAGCAGCGTCGTCGCGAAGGGCGTCGATGCGGTGTCGCTGGCTTTCTACACCGTCACCAAGGGCAAACGCGACGGCAAGCGGCGTGGCGGGCACCGCACGCTCACCCACACGGCCCTGTTCGCCGCCGGTATCGGGGCCGGGGTGTCCGCGCTGGTCGTCCAGTTCGGCAAGCCGGCCATCATCGCGACGCTGTTCGTCTGCCTCGGGCTCGCGCTCCGCGGGCTGGCCGGGGAGCTGGCCAAAGAAAAAGGCTGGCTGGCGGTTTCGGTGGTCGCGGCGGTGCTGTCCGCGCTCACCTGGCAGTCGTATCCCACCGAGGCCGGTTCCACCGGACTCGGAGTCGCGGTGGCCCTCGGCTGCGCCACCCACTGCCTCGGCGACGCCATCACCAAGGAAGGCGTCCCCTTCCTCGCCCCGTTCCTCACACTCGGCAAGGAACGGTGGTGGGAGTTCCGGCTCCCGTCGTTCCTGTCCATCCGGGCGGGCGGGCCGTTCGAGAAGGTCGTGCTCGGGCCCGCCCTGACGGTGGCCGTCGGTCTCATGGTCATCTGGGCCATCGACGGTGCGCCGCAGGCAATCTACGACGCGTTCATGCCTGTCCCGCAGTGACTCAGGCGGCCGCGAGCATGTTCTCGAGGTCGTCGAGGACGAGCATAGCCCCGGTGGGTCCCAGCGCGAGGAACCAGGTCTCGTCGCTCACGTGCACGGCCTTGCCGTCCTTCACCGCCTGCATCTGATTCCACAGCGGGCCGCCGACCACGGTCGACTCGTCGGTGGTCTCGGGCGCGCCGTAGCTGGAGTAGAAGATCCGGTCGGCGTTCGCCTCACCGATCGTCTCCTGGCTCACCTCGACGGCGAGTTCGTCGACGTTCTGCACCGTCGGACGCGGAAGTCCGACGTCGTTCAGGATGACGCCGATGAACGACAGGTTGCCGTACAGGCGGATCTTGCCGGACATGAACCGGACCAGCGAGATCGTCGGCTCGTCCGTGATGGTCTCCCGGACCTCGTCGGCGCGGGTCTGATAGGCGTTGAGTACCTCCTCCGCCTTGGTCTCCTCACCGAGGGCGTCGGCGACCAGCAGGAAGTTCTCCTTCCACGGGAAACCGGGGCGGATGCCGAACACGGTCGGTGCGATGGACGACAGCTGCGGGTACAGCTTGTCGGCGCGCAGCTTGCTGCCCAGGATCAGATCGGGCTGCAGCGCGGAGATCGCCTCGAGATTCAGGTTGTTGGTGGTCCCGACGTCCGGCACCCCGGCCAGCTTGTCGGCGAGGTAGGACGGCTGGCCGGCGGCGCTCTCGGGGCTGGCCAGTCCGACGGGCGTGATGCCCAGGGAGAGCACGTCGTCCAGCTCACCGCCGTCGAGGACGATCACCCGTTCGGGCTTCTTCTCGATGACGGTCTCGCCGAGCGCGTGGGTGATGGTCCGGGGGAAGGCGCCCGGTTCGGCGTCGGTGCCGAGCTTGGCGGTCTCGGCGTCCGCCGTGGCGAACAGACGGCCGCCGGTGGCGACGTCGGCGTTGCCGGCGGACGACCCGGTGTCGGTGGTGCCGCAGGCGGCGAGAAAGACGGTGGCCAGGGCAACCAGCCCGGCGCGTACGTAGAGCCTCGAAGACATGAGGTGAGGCTAGCCTGAGGTTTTGGGCGGGTGCTCGCGGGGTCCCGGGCAATCGGACAACGCCTCCGCCATGCAGAAGAGGCCCTGACCGGCGAACCGGTCAAGGCCTCTTCTCGGTGTCTCACACTGTCGGGGTGGCGGGATTTGAACCCACGACCTCTTCGTCCCGAACGAAGCGCGCTACCAAGCTGCGCCACACCCCGTGTTGAACCTCGGCTAGCTTACATTACCCAGCCGGTGACCATTAAATCCCCTGGTCAGTTGCGTATAACGGTGCTCTCCGACGACTCGGTGCGACCCCGCGCGGCGTCGGCGTCCGCGCCGCCGCGCTGAGCCGGAACCAACGTCAGGAGCGTCGCCTCGGGGCGGCAGCAGAAGCGGGCGGGCGCCCACGGGGACGTCCCGATCCCCGCGGACACGTGCAGCCGGGTGTGCGCACCCCACTTGGACGGACCCTTCACCCGCGAACGGTCGATGTCGCAGTTGGTGACCAGCGCGCCGTAGAACGGCAGGCACAACTGACCGCCGTGCGTGTGGCCCGCCAGGACGAGGTCGTAGCCGTCGTCCGCGAACCGGTCGAGCACCCGGGGCTCGGGCGAGTGGGTGATGCCCAGTCGGAGATCGGCCAGCGGATTGGGCGGACCGGCGATCGTGTCGTACCGATCGCGCTTGAGGTGCGGATCGTCGACACCGGCCGACGCGATCCGGACACCCGACACCTCGAGGTCGCGGCGGACGTGCGTGACGTCGAACCAGCCGCGCTCGGTGAACGCGGCCCGCAGGTCGCCCCACGGCAGCGGCTCGCCGAGGACACGCTTGTGGTCCTTGCGGAAGTACTTGAGCGGGTTCTTCGGCTTGGGCGCGAAGTAGTCGTTGCTGCCGAAGACGAACAGTCCGGGGCGGGCGAGCAGATTTCCGAGCGCCTGGACCACTGCGGGCACGGCGCGCTGGTGCGACAGGTTGTCGCCGGTGTTCACGACGAGGTCGGGGTCGAGGTTGTCCAGTTCCCGCAGCCAGTTCTGTTTCAGCCGCTGTCCGGGCATCATGTGCAGGTCGCTGATGTGCAGCACGCGGAGCGTCGACGACCCGGGTTCGAGTACCGGCATCGTGACCTCACGCAGCGCGAACGCATTGCGCTCGATGAGCGAGGCGTAGCCGATGCCGAGGGCGGCGGCACCCGCTGTACCCAGGGCGGCGCGGGTCAGGTTGGCACGGAACTCGTCAGACACTCTTCCAGGATACTGATGAGCGCAATCGAGATGCAGTGGACGAATCGGGGCGCGTAGCGTTTCGCCCATGCCAGATTCACTGAAAGCAAGACTGCGCTCCGACATGACGGCCGCCATGAAGGCCAAGGATTCGCTGCGCACCGCCACCATCCGCATGCTGATGGCCGCCGTGCAGACCGAAGAGGTCTCCGGCAAGGAAGCCCGCGAACTCACCGATGACGAGGTGCTGAAGGTCCTCGCGAAGGAGTCGAAGAAGCGCGGCGAGTCCGCCGAGATCTACACCGAGAACGGTCGAGGTGAGCTGGCGGCGCAGGAGCGGGCCGAGGCGCAGATCATCGACGAGTACCTCCCGACGCCGCTGACCGACGCGGAACTGGTCGACGTCGTGGACACCGCGATCGCTCAGGTGGCCGAGGAAATCGGTGAGCGTCCCGGCATGCGTCAGATGGGTCAGGTCATGAAGGCCGCCGGCGCACTCGCGGGCGGCAAGGCGGACGGTTCGCGGCTCTCGCACGCGGTGAAGTCCCGCCTCTGACTCCCCGAGGTGAGTGGGAAAGCGTGCGTCGACACACTTTCCCACTCACCTGCGGTCACCGGGGTATGGGCGGCAGCTGGATCGGCGGCAGGCCGGGCAGCTGGATGGGCGGAACGGGGATCCCCTGAGCCGGCGCCTGCGGGGGAGCGGCCTTCACCGATCCGTCGCTGACGTAGATCGTGATGGTCGACCCCGGAATGGCCGAACCGGACGGCGATGCGCTCGTGACCGTCCCCTTGGCCGCCTGCGACGCGGTGGTGACTGCGTTCACGGTGAACCCCGCTCCCTGCAGACGGGACGTGGCGGCCGACTGGCTCAGCCCGGTGACGTCCGGAACCTGACCGTTCTGCGATCCCCGCGCGTACTTCTGGTCGACCGGAGGCAGCGTCGTCGGCCCGAAGTTGTTGGCGATGGGGTTCATCGCCGCGTACCAGGTCCGCGCCGGTTCGTTTCCACCGAACAGGTTGCCGTCGCCACACGGCCGCAGCGGGGCCGAGCAGATCTCACCCGGCGTCGGCGAGTCGCCGAACACGTAGACGGCGGCGGCGAAGTTGTTGGTGAATCCGAGGAAGCCCGAGGACATGTGGGATTCGGTGGTACCCGTCTTGCCTGCCATCGGCAGCGTCCAGCCGACGCTGCCCGCCGCCCCGGCGGACGTGCCGCCGGGCTTGTCGTCCTTGCTCATGGCGTTGGTGAGGGTGTCGGCGAGACCGGGTTCGACCACCTGCTCGCAGGCCTGCTGGGTGACCGAGACGGGCTTGCCTTCACGGTCGAAGACCGAGTCGATGGGGGTGGGCGGGCACCACTTGCCGTGCGAGGCGAGCGTCGCCGCGACATTCGACAGTTCCAGGGGATTGATCCATGTGGGCCCGAGGGTGAACGACCCCAGGTTCTGATCCTTCTGGAAGTCGGCCATGCTGCGGTCGTCGAATCCCGAGGTGCCGGGCTGGGTGTACGAGCGAAGACCCAGCCGCACCGCCATGTCGACGGTGGGGGCGACTCCGGTCGCCTGGATCAGCTTGACGAACGCGGTGTTGGGCGACTGTGCCAGCGCGTCCGTCACCGACAGTGCCGCGGGGTACTTGCCTGCGTTCTCGACGCAGTACGTGGCCGCGGGGCAGCCTCGAGCACCACCGCTACCCATGCCCCTGGCCTCGAACCGCCCGGGCACGTCCAGGATGGCGTTCGTGCCGAGGCCCTTCTCCATGGCGGCGGCAGTCGTGAAGATCTTGAAGATCGACCCGGCGCCGTGACCGGCCAGTGAGTACGGCTGCGCCTGCACGGTCTCGTTGGCGTTCGCGTCGAGGCCGTAGGTGCGGCTACTGCCCATCGCGAGGATCCGGTGCGAATCCTGGCCGGGCTGGACCACGTTCATGACATTCGCGATGCCGTCGAGTTCCGGGCTGGCGTTCGCGTTGAGCGCCGCCTTGGTCGACGCCTGGACCGCGGGGTCGAGCGTGGTCTTGATCAGGTAGCCGCCCTTGTCGATCTGTTCGCGGCTGATGCCGGCGTTGGCTAGATACTGCAGGGCGTAGTCGCAGAAGAAGCCGCGGTCGCCGGCGGCGATGCACCCGCGGGGCAGCCGGTTGGGTTCGGGCAGCACGCCGAGGGGTGTGTCCTTGAGCTGCCGGAGTTCGGCGGCACGCTCGGGAATGTTCGAGATCATCGTGTCGAGAACCACGTTGCGTCGTTCGAGGACGCCCTCGGGGTTCGTGTACGGGTTCAGCGCCGAACTCGACTGCACCATGCCCGCGAGCATCGCGGACTGCTGAGTGTTCAGTTCGGAGGCGTCGATGCCGAAGTAGGTCTGTGCGGCGTCCTGGATGCCGAACGAGGCGTTGCCGAACGGAACGAGGTTGAGATAGCGGGTGAGGATCTCGTCCTTGGTGAGTTCTTTGTCGAGCGTCAGCGCCATCCGGATCTCGCGGATCTTGCGGGCGGGCGTCGTCTCGATCGCGGCGCGGCGTTCGGCGTCGGTCTTGGCCACGACGAGCAGCTGGTAGTTCTTCACATACTGCTGGTCGAGGGTGGACGCGCCCTGCTGCACCTCACCGCTCGTGGTGTTGGTCAGGAAAGCGCGCATCGTGCCCTGCCAGTCGACGCCCTTGTGCTCGGGGAACCGGCGGTCCTCGACGGAGACGATGGCGAGCTTCATCTCGTTGGAGATCTTCTCGCTGGGCACTTCGAAGCGCCGCTGGTCGTACAGCCACGCGATGGGATTGCCCACCGAGTCGACCATCGTCGAGACCGCGGGAACCGTTCCTTCGACCAGTTCGGCGGACACGTTGTCGACGGTGTCAGCCGCCCTGTTGGAGGCGTAACCGAACCCTCCGGCGAGCGGAAACATCACGCCGGCGAGGAGCACTCCTGCCAAGGCGGAGGATCCTGCGAGCTTCCCCACTGTTTTTGCAATCGACACGATCTACAGACTACGTGGGGTCTGTGGGTGCGCTGGTTGGGCGCAGAATTCGGCCAGGAAAAAGCCCTGAGCACGGGGTATGGACGGGCGTACCAAAAAAGCGTGTTCTTCGTCTTGCGCGTTGCGGTTTCTTTACCTAAATTGTTGGAACAGTGTGATGGAGATAACACTCCATCGCTTATGTGGTGCAGCCTCGGCGTGCTAGGTGCTGGGTTGCGCAGACTCGAAGAGGGGAAACGAATGCACATGACCACCCCAACCAGCCGTCTGGACGTCGAGCAAGCAGAAGCGCGAATCGCCTGGGTCACCCAGGCCCGTTGCCGGGAAGTCGATCCCGATCAACTCTTTGTACGCGGCGCAGCACAGCGCAAGGCCGCAACCATTTGCCGGCATTGCCCGGTACTGATGCAGTGCGGAGCCGATGCTCTCGACAATCGTGTCGAGTTCGGCGTGTGGGGTGGCATGACGGAACGTCAGCGCCGGGCGTTGCTCAAGCAGCACCCCGAGGTGGAATCATGGTCCGATTTCTTCGAAGCTCAGCGGCAGCACCAGTCCGCTGTCTGACGTTCGGGATCTGATTCGCAGAACAGGTAAGACACAGGCGGGTGACCGGTTCTCCGGCAGCGAGCTGATCAGCTCGTGCGGGTGAGCTGGTCACCTACCGCTCTCAAGGCCTCGAGGTCCGACACCTCGAACGGCAGCGAGGGCACGCCGACGATCGGCACCCGAGGGTGGGCGGCCGTGAACCGGCTCAGCAATTGGACCTCACGCTTGGCGATCACCGCCCGATGGGCGTGGATCCGCAGCACAGCGGCGGTGAGGGGGTCTTGGTCCCCGAGTTGGTCGGCGGCAGTGACCGCATGATCGGCCGACAGGGAACTGAGAGTGGGGTGCGTCCGATTCAGGACGAGGCCCGCGAGCGGCATCTCGTCGCCCGCGAGCCGGTCGACGAAGAACGCCGCCTCCCGCAGTGCATCCGGCTCCGCCGCCGCGATCACCAGGAACTTCGTGCCCGGCTGCCGGAGCAATTCGTAAGTGCGCGTGGCTCTTTCCCGGAAACCACCGAACATCGAGTCCAGTGACTGCACGAAACTCGAGGCGTCCGACAGCATCTGACTGCCCACGATGGTGGAGACGCCGCGCAGGGCGAGGCCCATCGCACCGGTGACGAGCCGGGTGAGACCTCGACCCGGCGCGGTGAGCAGCCGGATCATGCGACCGTCGAGGAATGCGCCCAGACGCTGGGGCGCGTCGAGGAAGTCCAGGGCGTTGCGGGACGGCGGGGTGTCGACGATCACCAGGTCCCACTTGTCGCTGGAGGCGAGCTGCCCCAGCTTCTCCATCGCCATGTACTCCTGCGTTCCCGAGAACGAGGTGGCGACGGTCTGATAGAAGGGGTTCGCGAGAATCTGCTCCGCCTTCTCCGGTGTGGAGTGCTCGATCACCATCTCGTCGAACGTGCGACGCATGTTGAGCATCATGGCGTGCAGTTCGCCCGTCGCGTCCGGTCCGAGTTGCACGGGTTGCGGCGTGTTGTCGAGTTCCGCGACGCCGAGCGCCTGCGCGAGCCGGCGCGCCGGGTCGATGGTCAGCACGACCACCTTTCGCCCCTGCTCCGCCGCGCGCAGTGCCAGCGACGCGGCCGTGGTGGTCTTGCCGACGCCACCGGCGCCACAGCACACGACGATCCGCGTGGCCCTGTTCTCCAGAATCCCCGCGACATCGAGAGCGGAGGCGGTGCGGCGACGCTCGTGTTCAGTTGTCTGGGTCATCGGACACCCTGTTCCGTCAGATATTCGGCGAGTTCGTAGAGCCCGCCCAGGTCGACACCGTCGGCGAGGGACGGCAGATGCAGTCGCGCCCCGTCCACTTCGCTGAGTGCTCCGGCACTCTCCTCCTGCGCTTCGAGGACCGACGCGTGCTCGATCGTCTCGGTGAGCAAACCGGCGAAATCGTGTTCGTCGAGGGTGATCCCGCTCTTCTGCAGTCCGGCCCGGATGACCTCGGCGTCGATGCGGCCCTTCGCGGCGTCGGCCAGCGTCTCGGCAGGCAGGAACTGCGGGCTGGTGCGGTTGACCACGATGGTGCCCAGCCGCAGGTCGGCGCGGGCCAGTTCCTCTGCGGCGTCGGTGGTCTCCTGCACCGGAAGCGCCTCGAGCAGCGTCACGAGGTGGACGACGGTCTCGTCGGAGTGCAGCAGGCGCACCACGCCCTCACTCTGCGAACGCACCGGCCCGCCTTTCGCGAGGTCCGCCATCGCCTTCGTCACGTCGAGGAAGTTGCCGATCCGCCCGGTCGGCGGGGCGTCGACGACGACGGCGTCGTACACCCGCTTGCCGGACTTGTCGGTGCGGACGACACATTCCTTGATCTTGCCGGTCAGCAGCACGTCCCGAAGCCCGGGTGCGATGGTGGTGGCGAACTCGATGGCGCCGAACTTGCGCATCGCGCGGCCGGCGAAACCGAGGTTGTAGAACATCTCGAGGTATTCGAGGAAGGCGGTCTCGATGTCGATGGCCAGGGCCATGACCTCCCCGCCACCCTCGGCGGCCGCGACTTTCGTCTCCTGCGGCGGCAGCGGGGGCACGTCGAAGAGCTGGGCGATCCCCTGCCTGCCCTCGACTTCCACCAGCAGCACGCGACGCCCACCCTCGGCCAGCGCGAGAGCCAACGCGGCGGCCACCGTGGACTTTCCGGTGCCGCCCTTTCCGGAGACGAAGTGCAGCCGGGCCTGCGCGGCCTTCTCGGGCCACGTCGGGGTGAGCTGGTCTGGGGATGCAACCACGGGGTCGAGCCTATAAGTCTGGGAGCCGGGATGTGCGGGGGATAGGCTCACCGGCATGAGTGAATTGACTTCCTGGGAGTACGCCACCGTTCCGCTGCTCACACATGCGACCAAGCAGATCCTCGACCAGTGGGGCACCGACGGCTGGGAACTGGTGACGGTTCTGCCCGGGCCCACCGGTGAGCAGCACGTCGCGTACCTGAAGCGTCCGAAGGGCTGACGGCCGTGGCAGAGACACAGAACTGGTCCGCCCGCCTCGCCGAACTCGGCATCACGCTGCCGTCCGTCGTTCCGCCGGTGGCCGCCTACGTGCCCGCCGTGCGCACCGGCAACTACGTCTACACGTCGGGGCAGCTGCCGATCGTCGAGGGCAAGCTGACGATCGCGGGCAAGCTCGGCGCCGGCGTGTCGGACGAAGACGCCAAGGCCGCGGCCCGGGCGTGCGCACTCAACGCGCTGGCGGCGGTCGACGCGCTCGTGGGCATCGACTCGGTGGTGCGGATCGTGAAGGTCGTCGGATTCGTCGCGTCCGCCGAGGGATTCACCGGTCAGCCCGGTGTTGTGAACGGCGCTTCGGAATTCCTCGGCGAGGTGTTCGGCGACGCGGGTGCCCACGCACGTTCGGCTGTCGGCGTCGCGGAATTGCCGCTCGGCGCCCCCGTCGAGGTGGAGCTGATCGCCGAAGTGCAACCGGAGTCGTAGTGCCATGACTCTTGCCCATCCGGCCTACGCCCAGGTGCGGGAGGTCACCCCGATCGTCTCGGTGATGCTCGAGAACAATCCCGGCATGATGACGCTCGACGGAACCAACACGTGGATTCTGCGTGCGCCGGGCCGGGACGAGTGTGTGGTGGTCGACCCGGGTGACGCCGACGAGGAGCATCTCGCCCGCGTCGCGGCGCTCGGACCGGTCGCGCTGACGCTGATCACTCACCGTCATTTCGACCACACCGGGGGAGTGCAGCGGTTCTTCGAACTCACCGGCGCGCCCGTGCGTTCGGTGGACCCCGAATTTCTCCGCGGCGGCGGCGAAACCCTCGTGGACGGCGAAACCATCGACGTCGCGGGACTCACCCTCACGGTGATCGCCACGCCCGGGCACACGAAGGATTCGGTGTCCTTCACCGTCGAAGGCGAGGGCACCGTCCTCACCGGCGACACGATCCTCGGCCGCGGCACCACCGTGCTCGACGACACGGACGGCGACCTCGGCGACTACCTGTCGTCGCTACGCCGCCTGCTGGACCTCGGAACCGGACACCGGGTCATGCCCGGCCACGGACCCGAACTGCCCGAACTGAACGTCGTCGCGCAGCAGTACCTCGATCATCGCGAGGAGCGACTCGACCAGGTGCGGGCCGCGATCGAGGCGCTCGGGGGCACACCCACCGTCCGCGAGGTGGTCGAGCACGTCTACTCCGACGTCGACCCCAAGTTGTGGCCGGTGGCGGAGAAGTCCGTCAACGTGCAGCTCGCCTACCTGCGCAGCCACGACTAACCACTGAAACGACTGCGGCCACCCCCTCGATAGGAGGGGGTGGCCGCAGTCGTAGGTGCGGGAACTACCGCGCGCGACGTGCCAGGCGCTCGGAGTCGGAGATCAGCACGCTCTTGCCTTCGAGGCGCAGCCATCCGCGGTGCGCGAAGTCGGCGAGCGCCTTGTTGACGGTCTCACGGGAAGCGCCGACGAGCTGGGCGATCTCTTCCTGCGTGAGGTCGTGCGTGACGCGGAGCGAGCCCGCCTCCTGGGTGCCGAACCGCTGCGCGAGCTGCAACAGCGCCTTGGCGACACGACCGGGGACGTCCGTGAAGATGAGGTCGGCCAGGTTGTTGTTGGTACGACGCAGACGGCGCGCGAGCACCCGCAGGAGCTGTTCGGCGATCTCGGGGCGGTGGTCGATCCATGCCTTGAGCGCTTCGCGGTCCATGCTGACCGCGCGGACCTCGGTGACCGTCGTGGCGGTGGACGTACGCGGGCCCGGGTCGAAGATGGACAGCTCACCGAACATGTCGGACGGGCCCATGATCGTCAGCAGGTTCTCACGGCCGTCCGGCGAGCGGCGGCCGATCTTCACCTTGCCCGAAACGATGATGTACAGGCGGTCACCGGGCTCACCTTCGTTGAAGATGACATGTCCGCGGGGGAAGTCGACAGGCTGCAGCTGCTTGGTCAGCGCCGCTACCGCTGAGGGCTCGACTCCTTGGAAGATGCCGGCTCTTGCCAGGACGTCGTCCACGTGCGCTCCTTGGGAATATTGTTCGTCTGTATGCATATTGTGCGCGATTTGCTGCATGTCGACGATGCCCCGGTGATCCGCGGCGTGTCGCTGTGCAACAGGTACGGCTCTGAAGTCTACGTTGAGACGGCTCGATCTGAGTGACCGATACCACGGAAGTCGCAAAAGTTAACCGGGGGAAGCGGCCTGCGGTGTGCTGTTTCGGGGGCTTCCCAGC
Organism: Rhodococcus jostii RHA1; assembly: GCF_000014565.1. Classification (NCBI taxonomy): domain Bacteria; kingdom Bacillati; phylum Actinomycetota; class Actinomycetes; order Mycobacteriales; family Nocardiaceae; genus Rhodococcus; species Rhodococcus jostii. The sequence goes on from NC_008268.1 coordinate 4,551,628, forward strand.
GCTCAGCTGGCGCGCCGCGAGCCCACTTCGGTGACGGCGGCGTCGTCGGATTCGAAGCCCGACCGACCCTTGCGCCGTCGATGGAAGCGTGCCAATGCGTGGGGAAAACCTTCGTGGGCCAGGGTGGCCACTTCGTCGTGACTTGCCTGGTCGAGGAACTCTTCCACCTCTTGCTGACGAACCGTGAGCCGGCGGAGTCTGAACTCCACCCGCTCCATTGCCAGCGCAAACAGCATCAGCAGCACTGGGAAGAGGACCACAGCGAGACCTTGCATACCGGGAAGTAAACACTGCAAATGTCTCAGAAGCGACACAGCGGCGATTCGGATCGGTCGGGTATCCGTAGAGTTGATCCCGTGCATGCGACCCCCAGCGACGGCTCCGAAGTGCGTGGACGCACCCGTTCGCGGGCCGCGAAGCAGGACGAAACCCGGCTCGGACTCGTCCGGCGCGCCCGGAGAATGAACCGGCGGCTCGCCGAGGCGTTCCCGCACGTCTACTGCGAGCTCGACTTCACCACCCCACTCGACCTCGCCGTCGCGACCATCCTCTCCGCGCAGTGCACTGACGTGCGGGTGAACATGGTGACGCCGGCGCTGTTCGCCCGCTATCCCGACGCCAAGGCGTACGCGGAGGCCGAACGCACCGAACTCGAGGAGTACATCCGGTCCACGGGTTTCTACCGAAACAAGACGAATTCTCTGATCGGGCTCGGGCAGGCTCTGCTCGAACGGTTCGACGGCGAGGTCCCCGGCAACCTGAAGGACCTCGTGACGCTGCCCGGGATCGGCCGGAAGACGGCCAACGTGATCCTCGGCAACGCGTTCGATGTGCCCGGAATCACCGTCGACACCCACTTCGGGAGGCTCGTCCGACGCTGGAAGTGGACCGAGGAGGAAGACCCGGTCAAGGTCGAGCACGCGATCGGCGCCCTGATCGAGCGCAAGGAGTGGACGCTGCTCTCGCACCGGGTGATCTTCCACGGCAGGCGCGTCTGCCACGCCCGCAAGCCCGCCTGCGGGGTGTGTGTGCTCGCCAAGGACTGTCCGTCGTACGGGCTCGGTCCGATCGATCCGGACGTCGCCGCCGAACTGGTTCGTGGACCGGAGACGGAGCATCTGCTGCGTCTGGCCGGCAGGTGAGGGTAGATACGAGTGTCTAGCGCAGCGCGGTGGAGTCTGGCCGCCCTCGTGGTCGTGGTGGCTCTCGTCGTCGCGATCTGGCCGCGGGGCGACGACGCGGAGACGCCGTCGTACCAGGATCGGTTCGGTTCGGGTGGTCGCACGCCGACAGCGGTGAGCGCCGATCCCGACGCGCTCGCGGCACTGAGGACGCAGGCGGGGCTGGCATCGTGCCCGGCCGCGACGGCCACGTCCGAGCCGTCGCCGGGTTCGGTCCTGTCCGGCATCACGCTGGAATGCGTGGGCGACGGCAGCCAGGTGGATCTGGCCGCCGCGCTCGGTGGTAAACCGGCGCTGCTGAACCTGTGGGCCTACTGGTGCGGCCCCTGCGCCGAGGAGCTGCCCTATATGCAGCAGTTTTCGGATCGTGCAGGCGACGCGGTTACCGTGCTTACGGTGCACACCGATCCCAACGAGGCCAGCGCGCTGTCCCGGCTCGTCGATTACTCCGTCACCCTGCCCGGTGTGCAGGACGCCGACGGGCGTGTCCGCGCCGCGGTCGGAGCCCCGCCCGTCCTGCCCGTCTCGGTGCTGATCCGACCCGACGGCACGGTGGCCAAGGTCCTGCCGCAGCCGTTCCGCAGCGTCGACGAGATCGCGGACGCCGTCGAACAGAACCTGGGGGTGGCGGCATGACGAACTCCGTGGACGGTGTCGCCGTTCCGCCGTGGCTGCGCCGGGTCGTGCACCGGACCCCGGCCGACCCGCACAAGATCAACCCCGTCCTCGATCGTCGCGCACCCCGCGGCGCAACCACCCGTGAGGCGGCGGTGCTCGTGCTGTTCGGCGGCCCCGTCGAGGCGGACCCGCTGATGTCGGGAGGCCTGCCCGCCGACGCCGACATCCTGCTCACGCAGCGTGCGTCCACGATGCGTCAGCACAGTGGCCAGGTGGCATTCCCCGGCGGCGCCAGCGATCCCGGCGACGAGGGGCCCATCGCCACCGCTCTGCGCGAGGCGCAGGAGGAGACGGGACTCGACCCGTCCGGTGTCCGCCCGCTCGCCGTGCTCGAGGAGATCTTCATCCCGCCGTCCGGTTTCGACGTCACTCCCGTCCTCGCGTACTGGGAGAAGCCCAGCGAAGTCGGGGTGGTCGATCCCGCGGAGGCCGAACGTGTCGCCCGGGTGCCCGTGCACACCCTGATCGACCCGCGGAACCGGTTCCAGGTGCGTCACCCGGCCGGATACCAGGGGCCCGCGTTCGCCGTCGACGGCATGCTCGTGTGGGGTTTCACGGCCGGCATCCTGGCCGCGCTGTTCGCTGTCTCCGGCTGGGAACAGGAGTGGGACCGCCACGACATCCGCGACCTCGACACCGTCCTCGCCGAACTCGACAACGATCTGGACGACGACCATCTGACCCACGGTCACGGCCGGCCGGCGGCCGAGCGATGACGGGCTCGCACTGGATCGACCTGGCGATCGTGCTGATCGCCTTCGTCGCCGCGACGTCGGGCTGGCGGCAGGGCGCGGTGGCGTCGGTGCTGGCCTTCATCGGGGTCGTGCTCGGTGCGGTGGCGGGCATCCTGATCGCCCCGCACGTGCTGGTGCACGTGGACGAGGGCCGCGGTCGTGTGCTGGTCGGTATCGCCCTGATCGTGGTGCTGGTGATCGTCGGCGAAGTCGCGGGCATGGTCCTCGGCCGGGCCGCGCGGGGAAGCATGCACAGTCCGGTCGCGCGGTCCGTCGACAGCGTGATCGGCGCCTGCGTGCAGGCCGTCGCGGTGTTCGTCGCGGCGTGGCTGCTGGCGATCCCGCTCACGTCCTCGTCCCAGCCTCAGCTGGCGGCGGCGGTGCGCGGGTCGAGTGTCCTCGAAACGGTCGACAACATCGCGCCCGCCTGGATGCGGCAACTGCCCACCGAGTTCACCGCCCTGCTCGACACGTCCGGGCTTCCCGACGTCATCGGGCCGTTCGGGCGCACCCCCATCACGACCGTCGACCCGCCGGACGCCAGCGTCCTGCAGAGCCCCGTCGCGTCCTCGCTGCAATCGAGCGTGCTGCGGATCCGGGGTGTGGCCCCGAGCTGCCAGCGGGCGCTCGAGGGATCCGGATTCGTCGTGGCCCCCGACCGGGTGATGACCAACGCCCACGTGGTCGCGGGGACGGCGGGCATCGTCGTCGACACCGCGAACGGGCCGATGGACGCCGAGGTCGTGCTGTTCGACCCGTCCGCCGACGTCGCGGTGCTCGAGGTGCCCGGACTGGACGCCCCCGTCCTGAACTTCGCGCCCGAGCCGGCGCAGACCGGCGACAACGCCCTGGTGCTCGGCTACCCGGGCGGCGGACCGTACACGGCCAGCGCCGCGCGTGTCCGGGAGATCCTGGACCTCAGTGGTCCCGACATCTACCGGGCGGGAACGGTCCAGCGTGAGGTGTACACGGTCCGCGGTTCCATTCGGCAGGGCAACTCGGGCGGCCCGCTCGTCGACAGCGACGGCCGGGTGCTCGGGGTGGTGTTCGGCGCCGCCGTCGACAACAGCGACACCGGGTTCGTGCTCACCGCCGCCGAGGTGTCGCGTCAGCTGCAGGCGGCGTCCGGGGCGTCCGTCGCCGTGGACACCGGGGCGTGCATCCTCTGACGGCCGGTCAGACCGTGCGGGGTGCGACGAGGTCCAGCAGGGCGGCGTTGACGCGTTCCGGGGCTTCCCAGTGCGCGTAGTGGCCGACACCGGTCACCGTCTGCATCTGCTGGGTGGGCGCGAAGCGGTGGCTGCGGCGCACGGTGTCCGCGAGCACGTACGGGTCGAGGTCGCCATGGAGGTGCAGCACCGGGATCCGCAGCGTCTGATCCATCGACGCCATGAACCGGCTGCCGTCCGGACGGAACTGGCTGCGGAACGCCCACCGCTGGTACTCCAGGGTGCAGTGCGCGGTCCCGGGAATCTGGATCGCCGAGCGCATCCGTGACATCACGACGTCGAACTCCGGGTTCTCCGACCAGGCGGGGCCGGAGCGCTCACGGATCAACCGTTCGACCTCCGATCCGTTGTCCCGGGTGAGGCGACGTTCGGGACGCCACGGCACCTGGCAGGAGACGAACGAGGGCAGCAGGGCCTTGCGCTGGTAGCGGTCGTGGAGGACGGCCTGCTTGAGCGCGACGGGATGCGGCGAGCTGACCAGTGCGATCGACCGGACGAGGCGAGCGTGGAGGACGGCCGTCGCCCAGCAGACGAGTCCGCCGTCGGCGTGCCCGACGAGGGTGGCCTCGCCGTAACCCATGGCGCGGATCAGACCGGCGATGTCGCCGGCCAGCGTCCACCCGTCGTAGCCGCGCGGCGGTTTGTCGGAATCGCCGTAGCCGCGGAGGTCGACGGCGACAGCCCGATATCCCTCCGCGGACATCGCGGTCAGCTGATGGCGCCACGACCACCAGAAGTCCGCGAATCCGTGCAGCAGGACGACGAGCGGCGCATCCGGTGCGGATGCGCCGACCTCGACGGTGTGGAAGCGGATTCCGTTGGCGTGGATGTCGCGATGAATCCAGGGGCCGTCGAAACGGACGGTAGACGGATCGGGTGGTGCCACAGGAGCGAGTTACCGCGCGTGACGTCCGCTGGACGACGCGAGATGGGCTTCCGCGTCCGAATACGACGTCGGAAGGACCGTCTTGGCCTGCTTCAGGGAGTCGATGGTCTTCTCGGGCGCGCGGAGTTTGCGTACCCGCAGATAACCGAGCAGCGCGAGGAGCGCCGTCACCACGACCATGATCAGGAAGACGATCAGGAACGCCAGCCAGCGGGCGATCCACACGTCGAGGAGTTCGGCGAGGAAGAAGAAGAAGAAAAACGAGCTGAACAGCAGCACGGTGAACGCGAGGATGAAGAACAGGCTGCCCTGCAGGCCCTTCTTGACCTCACCGGTGACCTCGGCCTTGGCGAGCTCGACCTCGGCCCGGAACAGGGTGGACACCTGTGCGGTCGCATGCTTGACCAGCGTGCCGAGGCTCGCCTCGCCGGGTGTCTGAGCGTCCACGTCCGTGAGCGGGATCGACGACACCGTGTTCGGCACCCCGTCTCCCGTGTATCGCGGGCTGTCTCCCTTGCCGTGAGTGATGCTCACTTGTCGACCCCTCCAGGTAGCTCTTGCACGTCCGAGTCATCCTTCCGGGCCGCATGGGCCCGACCGCGTCGCCACAATAACGCTGATCCGATCAGCGACGCTGTCAACGATGTCACGAGCACCGCGACCTTAGCTATCTCGGCCTCGCTGCCGTCACCGATTCCCGCAAGCGCGAGATCCGCTACGAGAAGGCTAACGGTGAACCCGATCGCACCGAGCACTGAGAGGGCAAACATGTCCCGGAACCCCAGTGCTCGCGGCTTCTTCGCGATACCCAGGCGGATCGCGAGCCAGGAGATGCCGAAGATGCCGACGGTCTTGCCGACGAGGAGCCCCGCGATCACGGACTGCGAGATGGGGTTGGTGAACAGCTGCCCGAGGAGCTCGCTGCTCAGGGCCACGCCGGACGCGAACAGGGCGAACACCGGGACGCAGACGCCCGCCGACAGCGGCTGGATGCGGTGCTCGAGGCGGGAGGCCGGGGATTCGCGCTCGCCGGGGTCGCGCCGGACGCGGGTGAGGAGGCCGAGAGCGACACCGGCGAGGGTGGCGTGGATTCCGGCGTCGTGCATGCAGTACCAGGTCAGCAGTGCGAGTGGAACGTAGAGCAGTGGGGTGGTGATGCGCCGGTGCTGGGCGAACGCGTAGACGGCCAGGCACGCGATGGCGCCCAGAAGCCACAGCAGGGCGATCGAGCTGGTGAACAGCACCGCGATGAGCACGATCGCGAGGAGGTCGTCGACGACGGCCAGGCTGAGCAGGAACACGCGGGCGCTCGTCGGGATGCGAGACCCGGTCAGCGCCAGCACTCCCAGTGCGAACGCGATGTCGGTGGCGACCGGGATCGCCCAGCCCCGGTCCATGCCGGGAGTGCCGGCGCCGATCGTCGCGGCGATGATCGCGGGCACCACCACACCGCCGCAGGCGGCGATGATCGGGAGGAGGGCGCGTTTGCGGTCGGCGAGTTCGCCCACCACCAGTTCCCGCTTCAGTTCGAGGCCGGCGACGAAGAAGAAGACCGCCAGCAGCCCGTCCTGCGCCCACGTCCCGACCGTCAGGTTCAGGTGGAGCGCCTGCGGGCCGATCTGCCAGTCGCGCAGTGCGAAGTACGAATCCGAGACGGGGGAGTTCGCCCACACGAGGGCGATCGCCGCGGCGATCAGCAGGATCGAACCGCCGACCGTCGCGGTGCGGAGATAGCGGGAGAGTTCGGAGCGGAAAGGCTGGGTCACCGGGGACGCTCGCTTTCGATGTGGTCCGGGTACGGCAAATGCTCTGCCGACCAGACTTCCCGGCGCACCGAGAAGAGCTTATCCAATTTGCCAAGCGAAAGACACGAGGTGTTCAATTCCTAAGAAATGGACTCTCGTCCCAATAGTTGAAATAGCATCGTGCAGGAGTAAGTCGAGTGAGCAGTGCCGTCGATACGTCGAAGCCAGATCCGGACGGCGGGGCCACCGTCGCCGGCGTACCCAGAAGCCGGATCGTCGTCGCGAGCATGGTGGGAACATCCATCGAGTTCTACGACTTCTACATCTATGCCACCGCGGCCGTGTCGGTGTTCCCACACCTGTTCTTCCCCAAGGGAAACGGCACCACCGCCTTGCTGGCATCGCTTGCCACGTTCGGTCTCGCCTTCGTCGCCCGGCCGCTCGGCTCGATCCTGTTCGGCCACTTCGGCGACCGCATCGGACGCAAGACGACGCTTGTCGGCTCACTCCTCACCATGGGCATCGCCACGTTCGTGATCGGACTGCTGCCGACGTACCACCAGATCGGCCTCGTCGCGCCCGCCCTGCTGGCGTTGATGCGTTTCTGCCAGGGTCTGGGACTGGGCGGTGAGTGGAGTGGCGCGGCGTTGCTCGCGACCGAGACCGCGCAGAAGGGCAAGCGGGCCTGGGCCGCCATGTGGCCGCAGCTCGGCGCACCCATCGGGTTCTTCCTCGCCAATGGTCTGTTCCTGATCATCACGCTGTTCCTGGACCACGACAACAGCAGTCCCGACCTGGACGGCGCGTTCCTGACGTGGGGCTGGCGTATCCCGTTCCTGCTCAGCGCGATCATGGTGATGATCGGCCTGTACGTGCGGCTGAAGCTCGAGGAGACGCCCGTGTTCGCCCGCGCGGTCGCGCGGGGCGAGAAGGTGAAGACCCCGCTGGCCGAGGTGTTCAAGACCAGCTGGCGTCAGCTGATCATCGGCACGTTCGTCATGCTCGCCACCTACACACTCTTCTACATCATGACCACCTGGGTGCTCAGCTACGGCACCGGCAAGACCCCCGCCCAGGGCGGCACCGGAGCCGGCTTCCACTACACCGACTTCCTCGTCCTCCAGCTGATCGCGGTCCTGTTCTTCGCGGCCGCCGTCCCCGTCTCCGGATGGCTGGCCGACCGCTTCGGCCGCCGCATCACGCTGCTCACGATCACCGGGCTCATCATGGTCTTCGGGCTCACGTTCGGTGTGATGCTGAACCAGGAAGGCATGGGCAACGCCCGCATGCTCGTATTCCTGGCCATCGGAATGTTGTTGATGGGCATGACGTTCGGGCCGATGAGCGCCGTTCTGCCCGAGCTGTTCCCGACCAACGTGCGCTACACGGGCTCGGGGATCGCCTACAACACCGCCAGCATCCTCGGCGCCGCCGTCGCGCCGTTCATCGCCACCTGGCTCGCCACGTCGTACGGCGTCGGCTGGGTCGGCATCTACCTGCTTATCGCCGCCGCGCTCACGTTCGTCGCGCTGCTCGTCATGCGCGAGACGCGCGACCAGTCGCTCGACGACGTAGGGGCGTAGCCCCCGTGCGTGGTTGACGAGTCCAGGGACTCGTCAACCACGCACGGGCCGCGCAGCGGCCTATAGTTCTTGCATGGCGAAAGCCGTGCTGCTGTCCAGGACGGCCCGGATCCGGCTGCCGAAGCAGGATCTGTGGTCGTTCCTCGCCGATACCGATCGGCTCAACCGCAACATCGATCTGTCGCCGGTGCACTTCGCTCCGATGCTGGACCGTCGGCGCAAGGGTCATTATTCGGCGGAGACCCGTTCGTACGGGCGGCGGGTGCGGTACGAGGAATTTCCGTTCGAGTGGATCGAGGGCCGCTTCTACCAGGTCCTTCGCCGCTTTGCCCGCGGTCCGCTCGCGGAGGTCTCCACGGGTGTCCGGCTTCGCCCGGCCGCCGACGGGACCGAGGTCGAGGTGTTCGCCCGGATCGTCCCGCGGACCTGGTTCGGGGCGATTGCGGCACGAACCCTGCTGGCCCGCACGGGCATCCGGAAGACGGTGGCGCTCGCGCGGGCGTTAGAACTCCACATCCGCGACCCGCACACGCATGCCGTGCCCGCCCTGCCGCCGCCGGAGCAACTCGACGCCGGCCGACTGGAACTCCGCACGGCACAGCTGTCTCGATCGCACGATGACCCGAACCTGATCGGGCGCTTGGAATCCCACCTGCGGACCGCGTCCGACCTGGAGGTGACGGGCATGCGGCCGTTCGAGCTGGCGGACCGCTGGGGGGTCGATCGGATGCAACTGCTGTACGTCTTCCTCCACGCCGCGGACTGCGGACTGCTGGACCTGAGCTGGAGCGTGCTGTGCCCGGTCTGCCGGACGGTCCGCGAAGACGCCGGCCGGATTCGACAGCTGGCGAGCCGCGTCCACTGCGACACGTGCGACATCGCCTTCGACACCGACCTGGCACGGTCGGTGGAGATCCGCTTCGACGTCAACCCGGCCGTCCGCCGGGCCGAGCGGGCCCGGTACTGCATCGGTGGTCCGGCGAATTCCCCGTCGGCGGTGGCGCAGCTGCGGCTCGAGCCGGGCGAGCAGCGGTCCGAGCGGCTCGAAGTCGACCCGGGGTGGCTGCGGCTCCGGTGCTATCAGGTGGGCACCCCGGTGGCCTGCGAGGTCGGCCCTGCCGGTGGAACGCTGCGGGTCGAGTGCGGGCCCGGCGAACTCCGGGTGCATGGTTCGCCCGACACCGACGGCGCTTTACGGCTGGAGGTCGACAACCGGCTCCCCGGCGAAGCGCTGGTGGTGGTCGAGCGGGAGCGGTGGAAGGACGCCGCGGCGACCGGCGCGCTCGTCACGTCGCTCGACGGTTTCCAGGACCTGTTCCCGGATCAGGGGGTGGCGCCCGGCGACGAGATCGGGATAGCGAACCTGGCGGTGCTGTTCACGGATCTGAGCGGTTCGACCGCCCTGTACGAGCGCATCGGGGACGTCCGGGCGTTCGCGTTCGTGCAGAGCCATTTCCGCTACCTGCATGACGCCGTGGTGCGCGAGAACGGCGGTGTCGTGAAGCAGATGGGCGACGCGGTCATGGCGACGTTCGCCGATGCGAGGGAGGCCTGGTCGGCGGCGTCGACGATGCAGTCCGGCTGGGACGACTTCCGTCGCGGGCACCTCGGCGACGACGACTCGGTGGCGTTGAAGGTCGGGCTGCATCAGGGGCCCGCCGTGATGATCGACAACGACGGCCGGATCGACTACTTCGGCGCGACCGTCAACTTGGCGGCGCGGGTGCAGGGTTGTGCGGCGGGCGGCGACATCGTCCTGTCCCGGGCCGTTCACGACGACCCGGAGGTGGCGCCGCTGCTGGCAGAATCGGACTACGGGTGCAACGTCTTCACGACCGGTCTGAAGGGTATCGGCGAGGAGCAGACGCTGTGGCGGCTTCGCCGCCCGTGAGTGGTTGAGGAGTGCAGGGACTCGTCAACCACTCACGGGGCGCGGAGCGCCCTACTTGCCGCGGATCGCGTCGAAGACCTTGGGGTCGACGAGCGTGGAGGTGTCGCCGAGGTCGCGGCCTTCGGCGATGTCCTTGAGCAGGCGACGCATGATCTTGCCGGAGCGCGTCTTGGGGAGTTCGGGGACGATCGTGATCTGGCGGGGCTTGGCGATCGGGCTGATCTCCCGGGACACTTCGGCCTTGAGTTCGGCGATGAGGGTGTCGCCGGTGTTCTCCACGCCCTCGCGGAGGATGACGAACGCGACGATGCCCTGGCCGGTGGTCTCGTCCGCGGCGCCGACGACGGCGGCCTCGGCGACACCGTGGTGTCCGACGAGGGCGGATTCGACCTCGGAGGTGGAGATGCGGTGTCCGGAGACGTTCATGACGTCGTCGACGCGGCCGAGCACCCACAGGGCGCCGTCCTCGTCGTACTTGGCGCCGTCGCCGGCGAAGTACCAGCCCTGCTCGGGGTAGCGGGACCAGTAGGTTTCGCGGTAGCGGTCCATGTCGCCCCAGATGCCGCGGAGCATCGCCGGCCACGGCTTGTCGAGCACGAGGTAGCCGGAGCCGCCGGCGCCGAGTTCGTTGGCGTCGTCGTCGACGATCTTCGCGGAGATACCGGGCAGGGGTGCCATCGCCGATCCGGGTTTGGTGGCGGTGATCCCGGGGAGCGGGGAGATCATGATCGCGCCGGTCTCGGTCTGCCACCAGGTGTCGACGATCGGGGCTTTGTTTCCGCCGATCACCTCGCGGAACCACTTCCAGGCCTCGGGGTTGATCGGTTCGCCGACCGAGCCGAGGAGCCGGATCGAGGTCAGGTCGTGGGCGTCGGGAATGTCGCGGCCCCACTTCATGAAGGTGCGCACCAGGGTGGGTGCGGTGTAGTAGATGCTGACGCCGTACTTCTCGATGATCTGGAAGTGGCGGTGCTCGTCGGGGGAGTTCGGGGTGCCCTCGTAGACCACCTGGGTGACACCGTTCGAGAGTGGCCCGTAGACGATGTAGCTGTGGCCGGTGACCCAGCCGATGTCGGCGGTGCACCAGTACACGTCGTGGCCGGCCTTGTGGTCGAAGACGTTGTGGTGGGTGTACGACGCCTGGGTGAGGTAGCCGCCGGAGGTGTGGATGATGCCCTTGGGCTTTCCGGTGGTGCCGGAGGTGTACAGGATGAACAGCGGGTGCTCGGAGTCGAACGGCTGCGCCTGATGGGTGCCCTCCGCCTTCTCGACGGTCTCGTGCCACCACAGGTCACGGCCCTCGGTGACCTCGACGTCGATGCCGGTGCGCTTGACGACGAGCACGTGCTTGACGGACTCGGCGCCGTCGACGGCCTCGTCGACGGCGGGCTTGAGGGGTGCGGCCTGGCCGCGGCGCCACTGTCCGTCGACGGTGACGACGAGCTTGGCTTCGGCGTCGTCGATGCGTGAGCGCAGGGCGCTGGCGGAGAAGCCGGCGAACACCACCGAGTGGGTCAGGCCGAGGCGGGCGCAGGCGAGCATGGTGACGATGGCCTCGGGGATCATCGGCATGTAGATCGCGACGCGGTCGCCGGCGACGAGTCCGAGGTCGGTGAAGGTGTTGGCGGCCTTGCTGACTTCGGCGAGCAGGTCGTTGTAGGTCAGGTCGCGGGTGTCGCCCGGTTCGCCCTCGAAGTGGATGGCGACGCGGTCGCCGTTGCCCGCGAGGACGTGGCGGTCGACGCAGTTGTAGGCGACGTTGAGCCGTCCGTTCACGAACCACTTCGCGACGGGGGCGTCGGACCAGTCGAGGACTTCGGAGAAGGGGGCGTGCCAGTGCAGGCGCTCGGCCTGCTTCGCCCAGAATGCGAGGCGGTCTTCGTCGGCGGCGGCCTGGAGGTCGGGGCCGGCGTTCGCCGTGGCGGTGAACTCGGGGCTCGGGGGATACACCTGCGGGACGGAATCAGAATGTTCCGACTTCTCCGTCGCTCCGCTCGCCTGTGCTGCACTGGTCATTGTGGCCCGGCCTTCTTTCCAGTCTCGAATTCGGCACTTCTAGCACGTGTGAGGGTAGTCACATGGTCTCCCGCGCGCACCGTTGCACAGGGTTGCATGCCCATATTCTGCGACGATCGGTCGACTGGACGCGACGGACGGCGATCGGGTGCGACGAGTGGAGACCCCTGCGCCGACGATGTTTCGATCAGGTGCCGATTGCACGAGTTTCGCCCGTCGTGGCTACACAGATTGAAACGTTGACTTATCGTCATCCCATCATTCGGGCTGCGCCCGGAACCGCTGCCCGGAACCATGCAGATCTGGGAGGATCGTTTTGCGCATCACACGTGTGGCAACCGCCGTTCTGGCGGTCGGCCTGGCAGCAGGGATGCTGTCCGCCTGCTCGTCCGGAGATTCGACGAGCGGGGGTGGTAGCGGAATCGTCAACGCCTGGGCAGGTGAACCGCAGAATCCGTTGATTCCCACCAATACCAGCGAGAATCAGGGTGGCCGCGTCGTCGATTCGCTCTTCGCAGGGCTCGTCTCCTACGACGCGGACGGCGGGGTGAACAACGAGGTTGCCGAGTCGATCGAGACGACCGACGGCAAGAACTTCACCGTGAAGCTGAAGGACGGCTGGACGTTCACGGACGGCACGCCGGTCACGGCGGCCTCGTTCGTCGACGCCTGGAATTACGGCGCGCTGTCCACGAATGCACAGATCCAGGCGTCCTTCTTCGACCCGATCCAGGGCTACGACGAGGTGGCCGCCGAGAACCCGACGGCGCAGACCATGTCGGGACTGAAGGTGGTCGACGACTCCACGTTCACGATCGAACTGAAGCAGCCCGAGTCGGCCTTCCCGGACCGCCTCGGGTTCGCGGCCTACTACCCGCTGCCTGCGGTGGCGTACCAGGACATGGCCGCGTTCGGCGAGAATCCCATCGGCAATGGCCCGTACATGATGTCCGGCCCCGGAGCGTGGCAGCACAACGTCCGGATCGACACCGTCGTGAACCCCGACTACAACGGCAACCGCAAGCCGAGGAACGCCGGCGTCGACTTCGTCATGTACAACAGCCTCGACACGGCGTACACGGATCTGCTCGCCGGCAACGTCGACGTCCTCGACCAGGTGCCGCCGAGCGCGGTCACCACGTTCGAGACCGACCTGCCGGGCCGCACCGTGAACCAGCCGTCCGCGACCATCGAGACGTTCACGATCCCGGGCCGTCTGCCGCACTTCAGCGGTGAGGAGGGCACGCTGCGCCGCCAGGCCATCTCGATGGCGATCAACCGCGATCAGATCACCCAGCAGATCTACAACAACACCCGCACCCCCGCGCTCGACTTCACCAGCCCCGCCATCGAGGGCTGGTCGGATTCGCTCGTCGGCAACGGCAACCTGAAGTACGACCCGGAGGTGGCGAAGAGGCTGTGGGCCCAGGCCGATGCCATCGCACCGTGGTCGGGCAGTTTCGAGATCGCGTACAACGGCGACGGCGGCCACAAGGAATGGGTCGATGCCACCGCCAACAACATCCGCAACACCCTCGGTATCGACGCGAAGGGCAAGGAGTACCCCACGTTCGCGCAGATCCGCACGGAGGCCACCAACCGCACCATCCCCAGCGCGTTCCGTTCGGGCTGGCAGGGCGACTACCCGCAGCAGTACGGCTTCCTCGCGCAGAACTACCAGACCGGTGGCAGCTCCAACGACGGCGACTACTCGAACCCCGAGTTCGACCGGCTCCTGCGCGCCTCCGCGGGTGAGGTCGATCCCGGCAAGGCCCAGGAACTGCTGAATCAGGCGCAGGAAGTTCTCCTGCGCGACCTGCCCGCCGTCCCCACGTGGTACCGCAACGCCGCCAGCGGCTGGTCGGAGAACGTGTCGAACGTGGTCATCGATTGGAAGGGCATTCCGATGTACTCCGACATCGAGAAGAACTGACGCACCGGAGATTCTTCGACGACGGGTGGGGCCGCGAGCTGTCAGTTCGCGGCCCCGCTCGGGAGTACGAGCCGAGGCTACGGATTCCTGACGTCACTGCTCCCGACGAATAGGAGGTGATCCGATGCTCTGGTACGTCGGTCGCCGTTTGCTCCAGATGATCCCCGTTTTTCTCGGGGCCACGTTCCTGATCTACGCGATGGTGTTCCTGCTGCCCGGAGACCCCATCGCCGCGCTGGCCGGCGACAAGGCACTCAGCCCCGCGGTGGCGGCCCAACTCCGTGAGCGATACCACCTCGACGAGCCGTTCCTGACGCAGTACCTCCTGTATCTGAAGGGCATCTTCACCCTCGACTTCGGTACGTCCTTCTCCGGCCGCGCCGTCAGTGAGGTTCTGGCGCAGGCATTCCCGATCACCATCAAGTTGTCCCTGATGGCACTCGCCATCGAGGGGATCTTCGGGGTCGGCTTCGGCCTGTGGGCCGGACTCCGCAAGGGCGGCATCTTCGACAGTTCCGTCCTCCTCGTGAGCCTGCTGATCATCGCGATCCCGATCTTCGTCATCGGCTTCCTGGCCCAGTTCTTCGTCGGCGTGAAATGGGGGCTGGTGCCGCCGACGGTCGGGGGGAACACCAGTTTCAAGAATCTGCTGCTGCCCGCGTTCGTCCTCGGGTCGGTGTCGTTCGCGTATGTACTCCGGCTCACCCGGACTTCGGTCGCCGAGAACCTCACCGCCGACTACGTGAGAACCGCCACGGCCAAGGGCCTTTCGCGGCGCCGCGTGGTGCAGGTGCACGTGCTGCGGAACTCGCTGATCCCGGTGGTCACGTTCCTGGGCGCCGACCTCGCCACCCTGATGGGCGGCGCGATCGTCACGGAGGGCATCTTCAACATCAACGGTGTCGGCGGCACGATCTATCAGGCGGTCACCCGCGGTGAGGCGCCGACGGTGGTGTCCTTCGTGACGGTGCTGATCGTCATCTATCTGCTCGCCAACCTGCTCGTCGACCTCCTGTACGCCGCGCTCGACCCGAGGATTCGCTATGTCTGAGAAAGTGGAGAACGAGTCGCCTCGGACGGGCGACCGGAAGACCCGGCAGGCGCATTTCGTGGCACCCGAAGAAGTGGCGGCGCCGGGAGAGACCGACGCCGTCCACATCGACCAGCCGCCGACGAGCATGTGGTCGGATGCGTGGCGGGACCTCCGCAAACGTCCGCTGTTCCTGGTCGCCACGGTGATCATCGTGGTGGTGATCGCCGTTGCGGCTTTCCCCGGTCTGTTCACCGGCACCGATCCCAGGTTCTGCGATCTCGCGTTCAGCATGCAGGGGCCGTCGTCGGGGCACTGGTTCGGATTCGACAAGCAGGGCTGCGACATCTATTCCCGCACGATCTACGGGGCGCGGGCGTCGGTGCTGGTGGGTGTCGGGGTCACGTCGATCGTGCTCGTCGTGGGCGTGGTGTTCGGTGCGGTCGCCGGGTACTACGGCGGCTGGGCCGACTCGCTGCTGTCCCGGGTGGCCGACATCTTCTTCGGCATCCCGCTCATCCTCGCCGCGATCGTCCTGATGCAGCTGTTCGCCAACCGCACCATCTGGACGCTGATCGTCGTCCTCGCCCTGTTCGGCTGGCCTCAGATGGCGAGAATCGCTCGCGGCGCAGTGATCTCGGCGAAGAACAACGACTACGTGATGGCGTCGCGGGCGCTCGGGGTGTCGAACATGCGCACCCTCGTCCGGCACGTGCTGCCCAACTCCCTCGCCCCAATCATCGTGATCGCGACCATCTCGCTTGGCATCTACATCGTGGCCGAGGCGACGCTGTCTTTCCTCGGCATCGGTCTGCCGTCCACCGAGATCTCCTGGGGCGGAGACATCAGCACCGCCCAGGTCACGCTGCGTCAGGGGTCGCCGATCCTCTTCTATCCGGCGACCGCGCTGGCGATCACGGTGCTCGGTTTCATCATGATGGGCGACGCTCTGCGGGACGCGCTCGATCCCAAGGCCAGGAAGAGGTGAGCGCGGTGTCCACGAACGAACCAGCCGGACCGCAGAATTCGGCCGACGAGGTGCCGCTGCTCGAGATCCGGGACCTGGAAGTGTCGTTCCAGTCCCATTCCGGGCTCGTGCCCGCGGTGCGCGGTGTCAGCCTCACGGTGTATCCCGGGCAGACGGTGGCGATCGTCGGCGAGTCCGGTTCGGGCAAGTCCACGACCGCCCACGCGATCATCAACCTGCTGCCCGGAACGGGAAAGGTGACCGGCGGCCGGATCCTGTTCGAGGGGCAGGACCTCGCGGAGGCGTCCGAGCGCGAGTTCGTCGCGCTGCGCGGTCAGAAGATCGGCCTCGTCCCGCAGGACCCGATGTCCAACCTCAACCCGGTGTGGAAGGTCGGCTTCCAGATCGAGGAGGCGTTGGAAGCCAACGGGATCGCGAAGGGCAAGGCCGCGAAGGCGCGTGCCGCCGAGCTGCTCGAGGAGGCCGGACTCGCCGACGCCGAGGACCGCCTGGGCCAGTATCCGCACGAGTTCTCCGGCGGCATGCGCCAGCGCGCCCTCATCGCCATCGGGCTGTCGGCCCGCCCGCAACTGCTGATCGCGGACGAGCCCACGTCGGCACTCGACGTCACGGTCCAACGCCAGATCCTCGACCATCTGGACGGTCTCACCAACGAGCTGGGTACCGCGGTCCTGCTCATCACCCACGACCTCGGCCTGGCCGCCGAGCGGGCCGAGCACCTGATCGTCATGAGCAAGGGGCGGGTGGTCGAGGCGGGGCCGGCGCTGGAGATCCTGCAGCGGCCGCGCCACCCGTACACCCGGAAGCTGGTGGCCGCGGCGCCGTCGCTGGCGTCGCAACGCCGGAGTTCTTCACTGGCCCGGGCGGACATCCGGGAGCACGCCCTCGAGGTGGTGGGCGAGGCCGAACAGCACGGCGAGATCGGCGTCGAGTTCGGCAACGCCACCGACGACGTGGTCGTCGCCACCGGACTGACCAAGGTGTTCAAGATCCGGCACGGGCTACGGAAGTCCACCGACTTCACCGCGGTCGACGACGTCTCCTTCGCGGTCCGGCGCGGAACGACAACGGCCATCGTCGGCGAGTCGGGGTCGGGCAAGTCGACGGTCGCGCAGATGGTCCTCGGGCTTCTCGCGCCGACGTCGGGGAATGTCGTGTTCGACGGCAAGGACGTCGCGACGCTGGACCGCCGGGAGACGCTCGCGTTCCGTCGCCGGGTGCAGCCGATCTTCCAGAACCCGTACGGCACGCTCGACCCGATGTACTCGATCTTCCGCACCGTCGAGGAGCCCCTCCGCACCCACAAGGTGGGGACGAAGGCGGAGCGGGAAGCGCGGGTCCGCGACCTGCTGGACAAGGTGGCGCTGCCGGCGTCGGTGATGCGGAGGTTCCCGAACGAGCTGTCCGGTGGCCAGCGGCAGCGGGTGGCGATCGCCCGGGCGCTGGCGCTGCAGCCGGAGATGGTGGTGTGCGACGAGGCGGTGTCGGCGCTCGACGTGCTGGTCCAGGACCAGATCCTGACCCTGCTGAACGACCTGCAGGCGGAGCTGGGGTTGACGTACCTGTTCATCACCCACGACCTGGCGGTGGTGCGGCAGATCGCCGACGACGTGCTCGTCATGTCCACTGGCGCGATCGTGGAGAAAGCGACCACGGATGAGGTCTTCACGTCACCGAAGGAGGAGTACACGCGGAAGCTGCTGGACGCGATTCCGGGCGGATCGATCCGGCTCGGCGCCTGACGCTGGACGGCGCCGGGTAGCGTTGCGGTACGTGAGCGACCCGTTGCAGCCCCTCGTCGACCTTCCCGGCGTCCGCGAAGCCGCGGACCGTGCGCGCGACGCGCTCGGTGCGGTTCACCGCCACAAGACCAACCGGCGCGGCTGGCCGACCACGGCGGCCGAGGCGGCGGTCCGCGCGGCCCGCGCCTCGGCGTCACTGGACGGCGGCAGTACCGAGTTACCCGCTCCCGGCGAGGCAGGCGACCCGATTCTGTCGGGGGCGCTGCGGGTCGGGCAGGCCCTCGACGGTGACGCCCTCACGCTTCTGCAGTCCACCTGGCAGCGGGCACCGCTGCAGGCCCTCGCGCGGCTCCATCTGCTGGCCGCGGCCGACCTCGTGGAAGATCAGGAATTGCTCGGCAGGCCGCGTGCCGGGTCCGGCGTCGCGGAGCGGCTCGACGGTCTCGCCCAGCTCGTGACGGGGGGAACGGCTGCGCCCGCGCCGGTTCTGGCGGCCGTGGTGCACGGGGAATTGTTGACGCTGAAGCCGTTCGGGGTCGGCGACGGTATCGTCGCGCGCGCCGCGTCACGCCTGGTTTCCGTGGCGAGCGGGCTCGATCCCCACAATCTCGGGGTCCCGGAGGTCAGCTGGTTGCGCCGGCAGCAGGCGTACCGCAACGGGGCGGCCGCGTTCGCGTCGGGCGAGCCGGAGGGTGTCGGCAGCTGGGTCGTCCTCTGCTGTGGCGCTCTGGAGGCCGGAGCCCGGGAGGCCACCTCGATCGCGGAGGCAGCGGCGAGTTAGCCGAAATACCCTGCGCTGCAACAAGTTCCCGAATATGTGAAACGGGCGGCGCTGCCGACTGGTGTCGACTTCGCCGCCCGTTAGCACGGACAACCGGTTACCAAGCGTGCAAAGGTGGGTTGTGTGGGTGGCCTCGGCGAGAGTCCGAATATCCTCGGGTCGTCCTTGCAACCTGTGCAGGGTCCTTGCCGGTGAAGACTCGGGTCTCGCAGGCCCACAACGCTTCTGCCCTTATAGTGGCTTATGCTTCGCGTGGGTACCTAGTGCCCGTGCTGGGAATCCTGGTCGGGAGATCGATCCTTCTCTTCTGGGTCGACCTTGGCCTTCCGTTCTTCCGTAACTCCTTTGTACCCCGTGACCCCCCTCACAGCAAGTATCAAATTCGGTTTGTGACCGTGTCGCGGGTTGCGGCGGTCAGCGCTTGCGGCGCAACACTCCATACGTGAACGCACCCGCGACCAGGGCCCCGACGCTCACCGCCGCTGTGGTCACGACGGTGGTCACGGACGGCGCCTGGAGGCGTGCCCGGAGGGAGACCGGATTGGAGAAAGTCAATATGGGCCAACCGTTTCCGGCCGCGGCCTTCCGCAAAGCCCGGTCCGGGTTGACCGCCGTCGGGTGGCCGACCGCGGTCAGCATCGGGAGATCGGTCACGGAGTCGGAGTAGGCGTAACATGCCGACAGGTCGTAGTGGTATTCGTCGGCCAGTTGCCGCATCGCGTCCACTTTGCCTTCGCCGTAGCAGTAGAACTCCACCTCGCCGGTGTAGAGCCCGTCCGCGACCGCCATGCGGGTGGCGGTGCTGCGCGTGGCCCCGAGTGCTTCGGCGATCGGCGCCACCACCTCCTCGCCCGACGCCGACACCACGATGACGTCGTGGCCCCGCAGCTTGTGGTCCGCGATGAGGTCGGCGGCCTCCGCGAACACCAGAGGGTCCACGATGTCGTGGAGGGTTTCGGCGACGACGGACCGGACCTGGTCCACGTTCCAGCCCGCGCACATGCTCGTGAGGTAGGCGCGCATCCGCTCCATCTGATCGTGATCCGCGCCCGACAGCAGGAACAGGAACTGCGCGTAACTGCTCTTGAGAACCGATCGGCGGTTGATCAGGCCCTGGTCGAAGAACGGTCTGCTGAACGCGAGGGTGCTGGATTTCGCGATGATCGTCTTGTCGAGGTCGAAGAATGCGGCAACCCGACCTGTCTCGGTGTGTCGACCTGTCTTGGCACTTCTCTGTGGCTTCGCGGTCACAATTTCCAAGGATATGCGGACTTCGGGTGGGGTGGGGGCTCGTATGACGGGGCGGAGGAAGGGTCTTTCGGCACTATCGACACGACGGAACGTTCAACAGTTGAACTTGCAAATACTGATCGGGGGAGGTGTAGTATTGATGATGCCCGGATTTGATCCGGGCGATGTTCAGCCCGACCCCCCGGGGCTGAACACTGACGACCCTCGCCTCCTCCCCCCCTGGCGAGGGTCGTCCTCTGTCTGCGGCGGGTCTGCCGCACTCCTCGGCTAGAACCCTTGAAATTGGTGCGCTGGTACCAGTTTCTATCCACAGGGCCGAAGTTGTCCACAGTTCGAGCCGAGCCCCTTCCGGCAGTCTCCGGCAGCGGGCACGCTCGCTGCATGGACGCAGAAGGCAGGGGTGAAGTGCTGGTTCTGGTCGACGACCCGGCATTGCTGCACAGCATCAGGCGCGTGGCGGCAGCGGCCGACCGGGCGCTGAACGAGGTCGACGTCGCCGACGCCCGGCACGTCTGGGGAAGCGCCCCGATCATCGTGCTCGACGCGCGAGCGGCCGCCGCGTGCCGCAACCGGCTCCCGCGCCGGCGGCGGGTGGTGCTGCTGTGCGACGGGCCGCCGGGCATCGACGAGTGGCGGATCGCGACCGCGGTCGGGGCAGAACACGTGCTCGCGGTACCCGAGGACGAGTCCGCGTTGGTCGCCGTGCTCGGCGAGCAACCCCAGCGTCCCGACGCGGACGGCACCGTCGTCGCCGTCGTCGGCGGATGCGGCGGTGCGGGCGCCTCCACGCTGGCGGCGGCCACAGCCCTCACCGCGGCGTCGCGGCCGCAGCCGGCCCTTCTGCTCGACACCGATTCTTGGGGGTCCGGCCTCGACGTGCTGCTGGGCATCGAGGACGTGCCCGGACTGCGATGGTCGGGTCTGTCGATCGAGGGCGGCCGGATCTCCTCGGGCGCGCTCCGGGACGCCCTCCCTGCCCGCGGCGAGCGGCTGCGGGTGCTCGCCTGCAGCCGGACGGGGCACGGCGCCGGACCGACAGAGGCCGCGGTCCGTGCGGTCACCGATGCCGGCCGTCATGCCGGCGATCTGGTCGTGTGCGACGTGTCGCGGTTCCCCGGCCCGGTCACGGAAACCGTCCTCGAACTCGCCGATCTGGTGGTCCTCGTCGTGCCCGCGACCGTCCGGGCCTGCATCGCCGCGGGAAAGGTATCGCAGTGGATCACCGAGAGGAACCCCAACCAGGGACTCGTGGTCCGCGGCCCCGCACCCGGTGGGCTCCGCGGCGCCGACATCGCGGAGGTTCTCGACCTGCCGCTGATCGCGTCGATGCGCGCCGAGCGCGCGCTCACCGGAATGCTCGAACACGGCGGATTGAGGCCTGGCAGGCGCTCCCCGCTGGGCGCCGCGGCCGAGGCGGTCCTCGACACGGTCGGCAGCAGACCGCGGTCGCGGGAGTGGGCGGCATGAGTTCCCTCGTCACACAAGACCTCCTCGACCGGGTGCGCGAACGTCTCGCGCACACGTCCGGCGAGCCGACGCCGGCGACGGTCGCCGCTGCCATCCGTACCGAGTCCGGTGGCGTGCTCGGCGACACCGATCTGCTCGGGGCGCTGCGGGTGCTCATGACCGAACTCACCGGCGCCGGCCCACTCGAGTCGTTGCTGACGGAACCGGGAGTAGCGGACGTGCTCGTCACCGCGCCCGACCGCGTGTGGGTCGATCGAGGCCGCGGGCTCGAACGTGCAGCCGTCCGGTTCACCGACGAGGCGGCGGTGCGCCGGCTCGCGCAGCGGCTCGCGCTGTCTGCCGGGCGCCGCCTCGACGACGCTCAGCCGTGGGTCGACGGAAGGCTACGCGACGTCGGAAACGGCTCGTTCGGTGTGCGGCTGCATGCCGTCCTCGCTCCCGTGGCTCAGGGCGGCACCTGTCTGTCGCTGCGGGTGCTGCGCCCGGCCACCCAGGGGCTCGGCGCGCTCGTCGCGGGCGGTGCCGTGGCTGCGGCGGCCCACGACCTGCTGATGACGATCGTGCAGGCACGGCTCGCCTTCCTGGTCACCGGCGGCACCGGCGCAGGCAAGACCACGCTGTTGGCCGCATTGCTGGGGGCGGTGGACCCGGCGGAACGGATCGTGTGCGTGGAGGATGCCGCGGAGTTGGCGCCGACGCACCCGCACGTGGTCCGGCTCGTGGCCCGGGCACCCAACGTCGAGGGCGTGGGTGAGGTCACCGTCCGGGACCTCGTCCGTCAATCGCTGCGTATGCGACCCGACCGGATCGTCGTCGGCGAGGTTCGCGGCGCCGAGGTCGTCGACCTGCTGACGGCGCTCAACACGGGTCACGACGGCGGTGCCGGAACGGTGCACGCCAACTCGCCCGAAGAGGTTCCGGCGCGGCTCGAAGCGCTTGCGGCACTGGGTGGAATGGACCGCGCGGCGCTGCACAGTCAACTGGCCGCTGCCGTGCAGGTGGTCCTGCACGTCCACCGGTCGTCGAGCGGGGCGCGGCGGCTGACGCAGATCGGTGTCGTCACTCGGGACGAACACGGGCGCGTCACGATCGTGCCTGCCTGGAATCACGACACGGGTGAGGGTCCGGCGGCGGACCGTCTCCGCCACTTGTGTTCTCGGCGTGGACCGGTGGACTCGGGGACGGTGGTGCCGACGTGATCGCCGGTCTGGTGGTCCTCGGCTGCGCGGTGCTTGCGGTGCCGTCCGCGAGATCGCGGCCCCGGTTGCTCGCGGTGACGGGCAGGGAGGGTCCTCGTCGCCGGTTGCGTCTGCCCTGGGTGGTTCCGGCGGCGCTCGCGGGCATTCCGATCGTGTACGAAGTGGGCGGGCTCTGCGCGGTCCTCGCCGCGACGATCGTCTGCGCAACTGTGCGTTTCAGATCGGCGCGACGCAGGGCGGCGAAAGCGAAGGATGCCGATCTGCGTGTCGTACTGTCGAGTCTCGAGGTGGTGACGGCGGAACTTCGGGTGGGTGCTCATCCGGCTGCCGCATGCCAGACGGCGGCCGACGAGTCGGCAGGCAGTGTGGCGGCGGCATTCCGGGCTGCGTCGGCGCGCTCGCGGCTCGGAGGATCGGCCGCGGACGGGTTCCGGATCACGGACTCCCGCGTCGGTACCGAGTTGGGGCGGATCGCCGATATCTGGGCGGTGGCCGATGCGCACGGTCTCGCGCTGGCGGAACTGCTCGAGGCGGCACGGACGGACCTGTTGGGACGCAATCGCTTCCGTCAGCGAACGGAGGCCTCCCTGGCCGGCGCGAGGGCGACGGCGACCGTACTCGCCGGGCTGCCGCTGCTGGGTGTCGGTCTCGGCCAGATGATGGGGGCGGCCCCTCTGACGGTGCTGTTCGGCGGTGGTGTGGGCGGAATCCTGTTGCTGCTCGGTGCGGGGCTGGTGTGCGCGGGCCTGTTGTGGACCGACCGGATCACCGGACGCGTGACGGGATGATCTGGTGCGCGGCACTTCTCCTCGCCTGCGGCGTGCTGGCGCTGCCCGCACCCAGCTCGCCGGTACAGCGAGTGCGCGGCAACGGCGGTCGCGGCCCGGGTGACGCGGCGTCCGCGGTCGACGACACCGCGCGCCGTGAGGACCCGCTCGCGATCGCCGCGACCTTCGACCTCCTGGCAGCGTGTCTGCGCGCCGGACTGCCCGTCGCGACTGCGGCGCAGGCCGTGTCGCGGACGGCGCCGGCACCGCTGTCGGAATCGTTGCGCCGCGCCGCGGACCTGCTGTCGCTGGGGGCGGATGCGGCGACCGCGTGGGAGGCGGCGGCGTCGGACCCGGCCACCGAATCGCTCGCCCGCATGGCGCGCCGGTCGGCCGCATCGGGATCGTCGCTCGCGGGTTCGATGACGGAACTCGCCGCCGACGGCCGGATCCAAGTCGAGCACTTGGCGGCGGCGGCGGCCGAACGAGCGGGCGTGCTCATCAGTGGCCCCCTCGGGCTGTGCTTCCTGCCGGCATTCATCTGCCTCGGCATCATCCCGGTCGTCGTCGGGCTGGCCTCGCGGGTGCTGGACGGCGGGCTGTTGTGACACATCGGCACTTCCGGAGCAGAACCGCTGCGCCGGACACTCTGAAGGGGGAACACCATGCGACACGGAATCCGGGCCTTGGCGGAAGTTCGAGCACTGATCGCTCGCTTGACGCTGCTCGCGACGGACGAGGACGGCATGTCGACGGCGGAGTACGCCATCGGCACCATCGCGGCGGCGGCCTTCGGCGCCGTTCTGTATTCGGTCGTCACCGGCGACAGCATCGTGACGGCGTTGACGAACATCATCGACAAAGCGCTGAACACCGCGGTGTGATGAGTGCTGCCGAGAACCTGCGCCGGTCGGAGGCCGGCGGCGTGACGGTCGAGGCCGCCATCGCGATCGCGTCGATCGTGGCGGTGGTGGTGCTGTGTGTCGGCGCGATCACCGCGGCGACGCTGCACGTCCGGTGCGTCGACTCGGCCCGTGAGGCAGCACGGCTCGCAGCCCGTGGAGATCGCGAGTCGGCGATCTCCACGGCGGCGAAGGTGGCACCCGATGGTGCCGACGTGTCGGTCCGGGCCGAGGGGGAGTTCGTCGTCGCGACCGTGCGGGCACGCAGTCCACTCCTCCCGCTCGTGAACATCTCCGCGGAGGCGGTGGCGGCTCTCGAACCCACCGTGCCGGGGTGGGGCGGGGGAGGGTGGTGAGTTCGGTGATCACCGACGATCGTGGTTCCGTGACCGTCACGGCGTGCTGTGCGCTCGCGGCGCTGGTGGTGGTCACGGCGATGTTGGTGCACGTCGGCTCGGCGGTGTCGGTGCGGCACCGGGCGCAGTCCGCTGCGGATCTGGCTGCCGTCGCCGCGGCCGTCGGGCTGGACCGCGGCACCGAGGCGGCGTGTGCCGCGGCGCGGGAGGTGGCGGGGCGAATGCGCACCGAAGTCGTGTCCTGTGAGATCGACGACTGGGACGTCGAGGTCGCGGTCACCGCGCCGGTGCTCCTGTCCTCGCTGGGTGTCCGGGATGCCCGGGCGGTCGCGAGGGCAGGTCCCGCGGAGTGACGTCGGAGCGAGGAGGTGGTCCGGTGAGGCGCATCACTCCAGCGTGTGCAAGGTTTCGGTGATTGTGACCGGAATCGCAATAATCCCCCGCTCAGGAAGTATTGGACGGCATCGATCCTGTGATGCGAGTCTCACTGGTGCGAGCTGGTTTTCATCCACACCACTCCCTTTGGCGAGAGAGGGCATTACATGACCACGGCACCACCGAAGCGGACCGAGGCCGAGACAAAGGCGCGGAGGGCGGGCATTGCCTCGTTCATCGGCACCACGATCGAGTGGTACGACTTCTACATCTACGGCACCGCGTCGGCACTGGTCTTCGGTCAGGTGTTCTTCTCCGACACCCTCCCGGCAGGCATGGGCACCCTGCTCGCGTTCGTCACGTTGTGGGCGGGGTTCCTCGCCCGTCCGATCGGCGGTATCGTCTTCGGCCATCTCGGCGATAAAATCGGTCGAAAGAACACCCTGGTCATCACGCTCATGATGATGGGCACCGCCACCGTCGGAATCGGACTCCTGCCCTCCTACGCGCAGATCGGGATCTGGGCGCCCGCCGCCCTGGTGTTCCTCCGGGTCGTCCAGGGTGTGGCAGTAGGCGGTGAGTGGGGCGGGGCGGTGCTGATCGCCAGTGAGAACGCACCCAAGGGGAAGGGGATTCTGTACTCGGCGTTCGCCCAACAGGGGTCGCCCGCCGGAAACCTCCTGGCGACGATGGCGTTCTTCCTTCTCTCCGCCATGCCCACCCCGGCTTTCGTGCTCTACGGGTGGCGCATCCCGTTCCTGATCTCCGCGGCCCTGGTGATCGTCGGCATGATCATCCGCCTCAGGCTCGAAGAGTCGGAGGCGATGAAGACCGTGCTGAAGCGCAAGAAGACTGTCGCACTGCCGATCGGTGAGGTGCTGCGCAAGCATTGGGTCCTCGTCCTCCTCGGTGCGGGCGCGCTGCCCCTGGCCCAGGTGACGTACTTCAAGAACACCTTCGCGTTGTCGTGGGCCACCAGCGAACTCGGCTACGACCGGGGCACGTTCCTCGGCGCCATCGCCATCGCCCTCGTGGTCCAGTTCATCGTGCAGCCGTTCGGCGCCGTCCTGGTGTCGCGGATCGACATGCGGAAAGCCATGTGCATCATGGTGATTCCCGAGTTCGTCCTGATGCCGGCCATTTTCTTCGCGATCCGGACCGAGAACTTCGCGATTGCCGTCGTCGCGATGTGCCTCGCGACCATTCCACACTCGATGTTCTACGGCGCCATCGCCGGAGTGCTCGCGCGGGCCTTCCCCGCCAACATTCGCTACACCGGCCTTTCCGCGGCGTACCAGCTGTGTTCTCTGATCGTCGGCGGCGGCACCCCGGTGCTGGCGCAGTGGATGCTCAACTCGTCCGGAAACATCGTCGGTGTTGCGTTCGTGTCGGCCGGCTATGCCGCCGTCTCCTTGGTCTGCACGCTGTTGCTGCTGAACCGGACCGGATTCGACGCGCGCCGGTTGTCGACCGCGGAGCAATCCGACGCGGACGAACTGCAACTCGAGATCGATGAGGACGATGCGGTGGACACCGCTCCGAATGCAAGGCAGGCCCGTGCGACAGCCCACTCCTGACCGCGGGGGTCATTCCGGCGTGGGCATGGCCTCTTCGGACAGCCGGAGGACTTCCCGCAACGCGGCGTTGTCGTCGTCCGCTCTCCAAGCGATCCGCAGTTGCAGGGTGCTGGGACCGCCGACCAGCGGCAGGAACACGACATCGGGGTTGTTCACGTTCTCGGCCACGGAGGAGACGGTCAACGCGCAACCGACCTCCGCGGACACCAACGCCATCAACGCCATCGAGTCCGGGGCGCTCTGCACGATCCGGGGCGTGAAACCGGCGTCGTGGGCCGCCCTCTGCAGGGAGTCCCGCAGCGCCGATCCGGGATCGGCGGGCAGCGTCACCCAGGGCTCGGTGGACAGTTCCTCGATGCGAACGCCGTCCCTGCCTGCGAGCGGGTGGTCGGTGGGCAGGGCCACCACGAAGTCCTCGTTGAGGATGACGCGGGACGCGATGCCCGGCGGGGTGAAGATCCACCGGACCAGGCCGATGTCGAGGGTTCCGTCGAGGAGCTTGTTCAGCGCTTCGCTCGCGAAAGCGGAACTGTCCAGCACGAATTCGATACCCGGGTGGGTGTGCCGGACGAGTTTCGCCCACCGTCCGATGAGCAGGTGGGACGAAACTCCGGCGAAGCCGATGCGCACCCGGCCGACCTGTCCGCGCCCGGCGGCGGCGACGGCGATCTCCGCGAGCCGGCAGGCGTCCAGGATTTCGCGCGCCGGGCCGAGCAGTGCCTCACCGGCGGAGGTCAACCGGACGTTCCGCGTGTTTCTTTCGAAAAGAGTTGCTCCGAGCTGTTTTTCCAGTTGCCGAATCGTTCGGCTCAGCGGCGGCTGGGCCGAGTGCAGGCGCTGCGCGGCGCGGCCGAAATGCAACTCCTCGGCAACTGCGAGAAAGGCAGTGATCTGAGAAATCTCCACGGGAGAACTATTGCAGTTCCAGCAACAGATTTGTCAACACTATTGATTCACACGGCGGTAATCCGGTGGGAGAGGTTCCGAGGCGACCTCCCGTCGTTCCGGAGAAGGGCATGGCGATGAGCAAAGTGGTCAGCATGGCGGAAGCCATGGAAACGTATGTCGAGGACGGGATGACCGTGTGCCTCGAGGGCTTCTCGCATCTCATCTCCTTCGCGGCTGCGCACGAGATCATCCGGCAGAAGCGGCAGAACCTCACGCTGTGCCGGATGACGCCCGACATCGTGTCGGATCAACTCGTGGCCGCCGGGTGTGTCACCAAGCTCGTGGCCTCGTTCTTCGCGAGCGGCTCGGCCGGATCGCTGCACGAGTTGCGACGCCGAATCGAGCACCACGATCCGGTGGCCCTCGAGGTCGAGGAGTACAGCCACTACGGAATGGTCTGCCGCTATCAGGCGGGCGCCGCACGACTCCCGTTCTTTCCGCTGCGCTCCTATGCCGGAAGCGACCTTCCGCGGCTCAACCCGCGAATTCGACTCGTCGACGATCCCTACGGCGAGGGCACCGTGTACGTCGTGCCTCCGCTGAACCCGGACGTCACCATCGTCCACGCGCAGCGCGCCGACCGTCACGGCAACGTGCAGATCTGGGGTATCTCCGGGGTTCAGCAGGAAGCGGTGTACGCCGCGGGGAAGGCGATCGTGGTCGTCGAGGAGATCGTCGACGACGAGGTCGTCCGCTCCGACCCCAGCCGCACGTTGATTCCCTCCCACGCGATCGATGCCGTCGTGGTCTGTCCGCGCGGGGCGCATCCGTCCTACGTGCAGGGGTACTACGACCGGGACTGCGCGTTCTACCGGCGATGGACCGCGATCAGCAAGGACTCCGCACTCCTGCAGGCGTGGCTGAAGGAGTGGATCCACGGCACCGCGAATCACGCCGAGTACCTGGACAAACTCGGCGGCGACTACTGGAACGACCTCGCCGTCGAGCCCCGATTCTCCGAACCAGTCGACTACGGGAGCCGGAAATGAGCACAGCACCACTCGGAGCGATCTCGGCGACGGAGATCATCGTGTCCGTCGCCGCCCGCGAACTCGCCGGGAAGGGGCGCGTCTTCGCCGGCGTCGGCTTGCCGACTCTCGCCGTCGATCTCGCCAAGAGGACAAGTAACCCGGACGTCGAATTGATCTACGAATCGGGAGTGTGCGGCGCGCACCCCGCCGCGATGGCCGAGGGCATCGCCGACTCGGTCGTCGTGTCGGGCGCGGAGTCGGTGGTATCGATGTCGGCACTGTTCGGTTACGTGCTGCAGGGCGGCAACGTCGACGTCGGATTTCTCGGTGCGGCCCAGATCGACCGGTACGGCAGCCTCAACACCAGCATCATCGGCGACTGGGACAAGCCGACGGTCCGGTTGCCCGGTGCCGGTGGCGCCGTGGAGATCATGCCCAACGCCGGCGAGATCTTCGTGGTGATGCGGAGACACGACCCGAGCGCCTTCCCGGCGGAACTGGACTTCTGCACGTCCCCGAGCCCTGTCCGGGCCCGGGAGGCAGGTGACGGAATCATGCCCCGAGGCCGAGGGGTGACGAAGGTGTTCACGAACCTGGGGGTGCTGTCGAGGCAGGGTCCGTTCGACGAACTCGAGCTGGTCAGCGTGCACGAGGGGGTCACCGTCGACGACGTGCGAGCGCAGACCGGCTGGGAACTGAAGGTCGCCGACGATCTCACCGTCACCGCCCCGCCGACCGGCGAGGAGATTCACCTGCTCCGCGATGTGATCGACAAGGTTCGGCTGTATCTGCGCTGACCCGTCAGCCGAGTGAGTCCAGTACCGCCGTCAGGACCCGGATCGCGCCGTCCTTGTCGAGGGGGTCGTTACCGTTTCCGCACTTCGGTGAGTACACGCACGACGGGCAGCCTGACGTGCATTCGCACGATTCGATCGCTTCACGGGTCGCGCCGAGCCAGCGAGTGAGTTCGGCGTGACCCCGGTCGGCGAATCCGGCGCCGCCTGCATGACCGTCGTAGACGAACACCGTCGGAAGTCCGGTATCGGCGTGCACCGCCGTCGAGACGCCGCCGATGTCGCCTCGATCGCACACCGCGACGAGAGGCAGGAGCCCGATCGCGGCATGTTCGGCGGCGTGGAGCGAACCGGGCACGCGTTCGGCCGGAACACCCGCCCGCACCAGAAGTTCCGGGGTAACGGTGTACATCACCGCGCGGGTGGGGAGGGTCTGCTTCGGCATGTCCAGTTCGACCGCGTCGAGGACCTCGCCCGAAGGCAGCCGTCGCAGGTACCCGATCACCTGATGGGTCACCTCCACCTCGACGAGCGCAACCTCGACGTCGCCGAACTGCTTCTGCTCGAGTACCGAGGTGACGGTGATCTCGGTGGTCTCGCGGGCCGACGTCGTCCAGTCCGGGTCCTCCGCGTGCACCAGGGCGAGTCCCTGGTCGAGGTCGAGTTCGTCGACGACGTACGACTCACCCTGGTGGATGTGGACGGCGCCGGGGTGTGCCGTGGCGGGAGCGCGGCCCGTGTCGACAGTTCCGAGCATGCGTCCCGATTCCGACACGACAATTGCCACCTGGGTTCCGATTCCACCCCGGATATCCACTGCGCCATGAGGATTTGTGCCGGCGGTGACGAACCAGCCGTGTGCCCGCCGGCGGATCAGGCCCTGCTCGGCCAGCTTTCCGAGAACGTCGATCGCCCCGAACGCCTCGGCCTCGGCGTCGGAAAGTGGTAGTTCCATTGCCGCGCAGAGCAACTGCGGTCCGAGGACGTACGGATTGCTCGGGTCCGTGACGGTCGCCTCGACGGGTTTGTCGAGCAGCGCGGACGGGTGGTGGACGAGGTAGGTGTCGAGAGGGTCGTCACGCGCGATCAGGACTACGAGCGAACCTTCGCCGCGTCGGCCGGACCGGCCTCCCTGTTGCCAGAACGACGCCACCGTGCCGGGGAACCCGGCGACCACGACGGCGTCGAGGCCGGCGATGTCGACGCCGAGTTCCAGCGCATTCGTCGTCGCCGCCCCCAGCAGCGTGCCGTCGGCGAGTGCGGTCTCGAGCTCACGCCGGTCCTCGGCGAGGTACCCGGCTCGATACGACGCGACTCGCGACGAGAGTTCGGGATCGATCTCCCCGAGTAGGCGTTTGGTCGCCATAGCAGTCAGCTCCGCGCCCCGGCGGGAACGCACGAAGGTGAGCGTGCGGGCTCCCTCGACCATCAGGTCGGCCATGATGCGCGCGGCCTCCGAACCCGCGGGCCGTCGAACGGGGCTTCCGTTCTCCCCGGTGACCTCCCGCATGAGCGGGGGTTCCCACAGCGCGACCGTCCGGGGGCCGTGTGGTGAACCGTCTTCCACGACCTCGGCGCAGGGCGCGCCGATCAGCCGTGACGCCGCCGCTCCAGGGTCCGCTGTCGTGGCGGACGCGAGGACGAAGACGGGTTCGGCGCCGTACCGTGCCGCGATGCGCCGGAGCCGTAACAGCACGAGCGCGACATTCGAGCCGAAGACACCACGGTAGGAGTGGCATTCGTCGATCACCACGTACGCCAGGTTCCGGAAGAAGTGCGCCCATCGCTGATGGGTCCGGAGGAGGGAGATGTGCAGCATGTCGGGGTTCGTGAAGAGCCACCGCGAGTTCTCCCGTGCCCAGTGCCGCACCTCGAGTGGGGTGTCGCCGTCGAACATGCACGGGCGCACGCCCCGGAGGTCGTCCCCGGCGTCCAGGACTTCCGAGTCGATGAGCGAGGTCACGGCCCGGAGTTGGTCTGCTCCCAGCGCCTTGGTCGGCGAGAGGTAGAGGGCGGTCGCCCGCGGATCCGTTGCCAGAGTGGTGAGTACCGGAAGCTGGTAGGCCAGGGACTTGCCCGAGGCGGTGCCGGTCGACACCACGACGTTCGTCCCGTGATGTGCCAGGTCGGCGGCGGTGGCCTGGTGGGTCCAGGGACGGGGGATCCCGTTCTCCTGCATGGCCCGGACGACGCTCGGGTGCGCCCACGCGGGCCATTCCGACAGCTGAGAAGTCCGGGCAGGCATTTCGGCGGCGAAAGTGAGCGGGTTTTCGTCTCGGGGAACACCCTCGAGGACTCGGTTCAGCAGCGCCCGGCCGTATGTTTCGCCCGTATTTCCACTGTCGTCACGTGGTGAAAACGGTGTGCTCACTGATGTCTCCGGGCTGTCGTAGGGTACGGGCGAGTAGCTTCCACACCGCCACGACCTGCGCATTTGATGATAACGAGTCCTTTTCCGGGGCTGTCGCCCGGGGTGTCGTGACCCCCGCGCCAATCCGCTGTTTCGTGCCTGTTCGCTACAAGATCAACTTTTTGTGTGAATTGTTCGGATTTCGACTGTTGCGTTCGCGGAGTTCATGGTTGACTACAACTGGTCGCAGCTTCTGTGTTCGTAGGCTTGAAAGAGTGAACGTTCGCAGGATCGATGTTGCGAACGCGGTGCTCTGCTTTTCCTGAGGGGGAAATCTAGAAGTACAGCGGTCGGAACCGGCCCGGCGGACTGTATGTGCTGTCCGCCGAATCCGGTGGTTAGAAAGAGAAGGAAAAGCATGGCACAGGGCACTGTGAAGTGGTTCAACGCGGAAAAGGGCTTCGGCTTCATCGCACCCGAAGACGGCTCCGCTGACGTCTTCGTTCACTACTCCGAGATCCAGGGCAGCGGCTTCCGCACCCTCGAGGAGAACCAGCGCGTGGAGTTCGAGGTCGGCCAGGGCACCAAGGGCCCCCAGGCTACCGGCGTTCGCGCAGTCTGATTCTGCCGTTCACATTCGTGAACACGTAAATCAGATAGGCGGGGTCTTCGTGACCGCGTCTGATTCGTCCCCCATCGCCTGAGGCGGTGGGGGACGAGTCGTTTTCACGGCAACGGTGCCGTGGCAAAGGGGGTACTTCAGTGAGCCAGCTCTCCTTCTTCTCCGCGGAGTCGATGCCGCCGGCAGTCACCGATCTGTGCGGTCTTCTCGCCGCGACGGGTCAGGTGGTCACATCGGCCGGGCGTGCGCGCATCTCGATCGTGGTCGACGCCCAGTGGCGGGCGGAGGCGATTGCGGAGTTGATCACCCAGGCCGGACTCGAGGTCGAGATCACGCGCAGCGACGAGGGCAGCCCGCTGGTCCGCACCGCATCGGTCGTCGACTTGCGGCCTCTCGCGGACCAGTGGACGAGAGGGGCGGTCAAGGCGGTGCCCTCCGGCTGGGTGCCGTCGGGGCGTCAGCTGAGGGTGTGGGCTCTCGCGTCGGGCAGGAGTGAAGCGGAGGGGGAGCGGTTCGTCCTCGGACTCGATCCGCATGCCCCGGATACCCACGCGCCGTTGGCTCAGGCATTGATGAGAGCGGGCATCGCGCCGACGCTGATCGGTACCCGTGGCTCCGGTCCGGGGCTCCGAATCTCGGGTCGGCGTAGGCTCGGCAGACTCGTCGAGAGCATCGGTGAGGCGCCCGGAAATTTGGACGACCGTACCGGTTGGCCCCACGTGTAGAGCCGCGCACACGGTACTGATCTGCGAGGATGGGTTCCGGGTATGTCACTCTAGTAATAGGCGAACCGGGTATAAAAGGGTTTGTCTGCACAACTGCCGAGTGGCAGCGATCGACTTCAGGAAGGCTCGGGCTACAGGTGGCTAAAGGGGACAACGGCAGTGCACAGGGTGCGGCGGGAGCGTCCGGCCAGCCTCGCCGCCTCGTGATCGTCGAGTCGCCGACCAAGGCCCGCAAGATCGCCCCGTACCTCGGAAAGAACTATGTCGTCGAGGCGTCGGTCGGTCACATCCGCGACCTTCCGCGCGGAGCCGCAGACGTCCCGGCCAAGTACAAGGGTGAATCCTGGGCGCGGCTCGGAGTCAACGTCGACCATGATTTCGAACCCCTCTACGTGGTCAGTCCAGAGAAGAAGTCCAAGGTCACGGAGCTGAAGAGCCTCCTCAAGGACGCCGACGAACTCTTCCTCGCCACCGACCCCGACCGTGAGGGCGAAGCGATCGCCTGGCATCTCCTCGAGACGCTCAAGCCGAAGATCCCGGTTCGCCGGATGGTCTTCCACGAGATCACCGAGCCGGCCATCCGCGCCGCGGCCGAGGACACCCGCGAACTCGACAACGACCTGGTCGACGCGCAGGAGACCCGCCGCATCCTCGACCGTCTGTACGGCTACGAGGTCAGCCCCGTGCTGTGGAAGAAGGTCATGCCGAGGCTGTCGGCAGGCCGAGTGCAGTCCGTCGCCACCCGTGTCATCGTGCAGCGGGAACGTGAGCGGATGGCGTTCCGCTCGGCGTCCTACTGGGACATCTCCGCCACCCTCGACGCCGGCGCTGACGCCAGCCCCCGCAGTTTCGGGGCGCGTCTGGTGAGCGTCGACGGCTCCCGGGTCGCCACCGGCCGCGACTTCGGCGCCGATGGCCAGCTGAAGACGAGCACCGTTACGGTTCTGGACGAGGCGCGAGCGCAGCGTCTGGCCGAGTCCCTCGCCGGTGTCGACCTCACCGTCTCCTCCGCCGAGAGCAAGCCGTACACCCGCAAGCCGTACGCGCCGTTCATGACGTCGACGCTGCAGCAGGAGGCGGGCCGCAAGCTCCGCTTCACGTCCGAGCGGACCATGCGCATCGCGCAGCGGCTGTACGAGAACGGCTACATCACCTACATGCGTACCGACTCGACGACCTTGTCGTCGTCGGCGATCGCTGCCGCCCGCGCGCAGGCCACCGAGTTGTACGGCGCCGAGTACGTGCACGACACACCGCGCCAGTACACGCGCAAGGTCAAGAACGCGCAGGAGGCGCACGAGGCCATCCGCCCGGCCGGTGACGTGTTCCAGACCCCTGGTCAGCTGCACTCCCGCCTCGACACCGACGAGTTCCGCCTGTACGAGCTGATCTGGCAGCGCACCGTGGCGTCGCAGATGGCGGACGCGCGGGGCACGACGCTCACCTTGCGGATCACCGGAACCGCGGGCACCGGCGAGGAATGCACCTTCTCCTCGTCGGGCCGCACCATCACGTTCGCCGGATTCCTGAAGGCCTACGTGGAGAGCGTCGACGAGGAGGCCGGCGGCCAGTCCGACGACGCCGAGTCGCGCCTGCCGGTGCTCGTCGAGGGCCAGGCGGTCACCGCCACCAAGCTCGATCCCGATGGCCACACCACGAACCCGCCCGCCCGCTACACCGAGGCGAGCCTGATCAAGACCCTCGAAGAGCTGGGCATCGGCCGCCCGTCCACCTACTCGTCGATCATCAAGACCATTCTCGATCGCGGATATGTCTACAAGCGCGGCAGTGCGCTGGTCCCGTCCTGGGTGGCGTTCGCCGTCATCGGTCTCCTCGAGATGCACTTCGGGCGGCTGGTGGACTTCGACTTCACCGCCGGGATGGAAGACGATCTCGACGCGATCGCCGGTGGCCGGGAACAGCGCGGCAACTGGTTGAGCAGTTTCTACTTCGGCGGCGATCACGGCGCCGAGGGTTCGGTTGCCCGTGAGGGCGGCCTGAAGAAGATGGTCGGGGTCAACCTCGAGGAGATCGACGCTCGCGAGGTCAACTCGATCAGGCTCTTCGACGACGCCGAGGGACGGGAAGTGCACGTCCGCGTCGGACGGTTCGGTCCGTACCTCGAGCGGATGGTCCAGAACCCGGACGACCCCGAGGGCGACCTCATTTCCCAGCGGGCCAACCTGCCCGACGACCTTCCGCCGGACGAGCTGACACCGGAGTACGCGGAGAAGCTCTTTTCGACGCCGCAGGAGGGTCGCAAGCTGGGCGTCGACCCGCTCACCGGCCACGAGATCGTCGCGAAGGAGGGCCGCTTCGGCCCCTACGTCACCGAGATCCTTCCCGAGCCGGAACCGGAGCCCGAACCGGCAGTGGTGCCGGTGACGGACGAATCCGGCGACGGGACGACCAAGACGAAGACAGCTGCCAAGAAGGCGCCCGCGAAGAAGGCGGCGGCGAAGAAGGCCACCGGTCCGAAGCCGCGGACGGGTTCGCTGCTCAAGTCGATGGACCTGGCGACGGTGACCCTCGACGACGCCCTGAAGCTGCTGTCGCTGCCGCGCGTCGTGGGTGTCGATCCGGAGTCCAAGGAAGAGATCACCGCGCAGAACGGCCGCTACGGCCCGTACCTGAAGAAGGGGACGGATTCGCGGTCCCTCGCCACCGAGGACCAGATGTTCACGGTGACCCTCGACGAGGCGCTGAAGATCTATGCGGAGCCCAAACGCCGCGGACGGCAGGCTGCGGCCACCCCGCCGCTGCGTGAGCTGGGCGTCGACACGGTCAGCGAGAAGCCGATGGTGATCAAGGACGGCCGGTTCGGGCCGTACGTGACCGACGGTGAAACCAACGCCAGCCTCCGCAAGGGCGACGAGGTGGAGTCCATCACCGACGCCCGCGCTTCGGAACTGCTGGCGGATCGGCGTGCCCGCGGTCCCGTCAAGAAGAAGGCCGCCGCGAAGAAGGCGCCCGCCAAGAAGGCTGCAAAGAAGACCGCCGCCAAGAAGGCGCCGGCCAAGAAGGCGGCCTCGAAGAAGGCAGCGGACAAGAAGGCGTGAGCCGGTACCTCGGGCCGGTCGTGCTGTCGCATGTGCCGGTTAGGCTGGCGCGGTGACGGTATTCGACCGGTTGGTGGGCCAAGAGGACGTCGAGGCCGAGCTGACGGCCGCGGCGACCGCCGCCCGTCGCGGAGTCGGCGCGATGGGCTCCTCGATGACGCATTCGTGGCTGTTCACGGGCCCACCCGGATCGGGTAGGTCGGTGGCCGCGCAGTGTTTCGCCGCAGCACTCCAATGCACCAGCGACGGCGTTCCCGGCTGCGGCGTCTGCCACGCGTGCACCACCGCGATGGCCGGTACCCACGGCGACGTCCGGCAGGTAGTCCCCGAGGGGCTGAGCATCAGCGTCAAGGAGATGCGCGCCATCGTGCAGACCGCCGCCCGACGGCCGAGCACCGGGCGCTGGCAAATCGTGGTCGTCGAGGACGCGGACCGGCTCACCGAGGGGGCGGCCAACGCCCTCCTGAAAGTGGTGGAGGAGCCGCCGGATCGCACCGTGTTCCTGTTGTGTGCGCCCTCTGTCGACCCGCAGGACATCTCCGTGACGCTGCGGTCGCGCTGCCGGCACGTCCATCTCGTGACCCCGTCGGCCGACTCCATCGCCAAGGTCCTGCGCGAGCGGGACGGCCTGGATCCCGCCGATGCGCAACTGGCGGCCTCGATCAGCGGCGGTCACGTCGGGCGCGCCCGACGTCTCGCGACGGATCTCAATGCCAAGGTGCGCCGTAAGGATGCTCTGGATCTCGCCGTCGCGGCGCTGCGGCCCGCCACCGCGTTCGCCGCCGCGGAGGAACTGGTGCGTTCCGCCGACGCGGAGGCGAAGGAGATGAGCGCGTCCAGGGACGAGCAGGAGACCGAGGAGTTGCGCACCGCGCTGGGAGCGGGCGGCACCGGCAAGGGTGCTGCTGGAGCCCTGCGAGGCTCGGCCGGCGTGCTGAAGGATCTCGAGAAGCGCCAGAAGTCCCGGGCCACTCGCACGGGCCGTGACGCACTCGACCGTGCACTGATCGATCTGGCCGGTCTCTACCGCGACGCGCTCGCCGTCGCATGGAAATCGAACGCGGCCGCGAACCACCCGGACATGGCGGATCGGGCCGCCGACCTCGCCTCGCGAACAACCCCGGAAGGCCTTCTGAGGTGCATCGAAGCCGTCCTCGAGTGCCGCGAGGCGATCACCGTCAACGTCAAGCCGCAGTGGGCTGTCGACGCCATGGTGGCCACTCTCGGCGACGCGTTCAGGGAGCCGTTTTCGCATACTCGGGGTTGAGGCGCTAGACTCGCCACCGCCGAAAGGCACCGCTGCCTTAGCTCAGTCGGTAGAGCATTTCACTCGTAATGAAAAGGTCGAGAGTTCGATTCTCTCAGGCAGCTCAGCGGTCCTCTGGCCCTTCCCGATCAGTCGGGAAGGGCCAGAGTTGTCTCCGGGGCAGGACACGTTCGCCGTGGCCGATGTGTATGCCCGGAAGAATCGGGAAGACTGGTCACGTGGACACCCACAGCGAAACTCCGACGACGTCGGCGGCCGGTCTGCGCGCACTCGGTGCACCCGCCGCTGTGGCCGCCGGCGCCGTTGTCGCTGCCGCGATCCTCCACTTCCGGGATCCGCATCAACCGGGTTCGTACGGCTTCTGTCCGGTCTATGCCCTGACCGGATGGTGGTGCCCGGCCTGTGGGGGGCTGAGGGCGGTGCACGACCTCACCAACCTCGACATCGGCGCCGCCGTGGCCGGCAATGTTCTGATCGTCCCGTTCATTGCGGTGATGGTCTTCGCCTTGATCGGATGGGCACGTCGCCGATGGCGAGGACAACGCGATCGCACGATCGTGTTCGGTCCGCGAGTGATGGTCGGTGTGCTCATTTTCCTTGCGGCGTTTACCGTCACCAGGAACACATCTTGGGGAAGCTGGCTCGCGCCGGCCTGACACCTGGTCGCCGCGGGCACGAAACAGAGAGTCGGTTCACAGATGGCAATGCAGGTCTTTTCGTTGATCGCGATCCTGGGCGCGCTGATCGTCCTCATTCCGACCGCGCTGCGAGTCTTCGGCAAGAGCGACAACGTGAAGGCGCCGGACGAGACCGAGGAGTGAGTTCGGTGCACTCTCGACAACCCACCGTCGCGCGGTCATGATTTCGATATGAGCGATTCGCTGAAGGACCGGGTGCGCGAGAAGCTGTTGCGCCAGCTGGCCGAGGACGGGGGCCACCCGGTCCAGGAGGCGGAGGGGGACGATCCACGATTGGTGTCCATCGACTCCGACCTCGCGGCTTTGGAGCAGGCCACGGACGGTGATGTGGTGATCGAGGAGCTGGCTGCCAAGTACTGGGTGCCCTGAATCAGCGGTTTTGCGGCGTTGACCTGGCGATTTGGTGTTCTTGTTTCCCTTCGCGTAACTTATTCCAGGTCAGAGCGACACGGACACCGACCCCGGCCGGAAGGCGGGGGACACGAGGTTGGACGAAGGCGCCTGGTACATCGGAAGTTCACCGTCGTGTACGGTGGTGCTTCCATCCCGGTTAGATTCTGTTCAGCGTCTCGGCTTGCGCCGGTGAGGCTGGTAGGATAAGATGGAACGGTTGCCCCGGAGCGGCTGG